>NZ_JBFRHD010000019.1:0-149963 GCF_052115685.1 Cupriavidus sp. 2KB_3 | reverse complement strand
AGCAACTGCAGGATGGACTGCGCCAATACATTCACTACTACAATCATGACCGCATCAAGCTCAAACTAAAAGGGCTGAGTCCCGTGCAATACAGGACTCAGCCCTTTCCGGCCTAGCCATCAACCGTCCAACTTCTGGGGGTCAGTTCACGATGCCTGGCTTTCTTAATTCTGCACGATCCGGTCAGAGGATGTGCCGCCCGATCCACCATGCGATGGCGGCCATGAACGCCGATGCCGGAATGGTCAGCACCCACGCCCAGACGATGTTACCCGCCACACCCCAGCGAACGGCCGACATCTTCTGCGCCGAACCCACGCCAACGATGGCGCCGGTAATCGTGTGCGTCGTCGACACCGGCACGCCCAGCGCCGAGGCAATGAACAGCGTAATCGCCCCGCCAGTCTCCGCGCAGAACCCACCAACCGGCTTCAGCTTGGTGATCTTCTGGCCCATGGTCCGGACGATGCGCCAGCCGCCGAACAGCGTGCCCATGCCAATGGCCACGTAGCAGCTCACGATTACCCAGGTCGGCGGGCCCGAGGCCCCGGTGGCCACATGCCCGCTCGCGATCAGCAGCATCCAGATGATGCCGATGGTCTTCTGCGCGTCGTTGCCACCGTGGCCAAGGCTGTAGAGCGATGCCGACACCAGCTGCAGGCGCCGGAACCAGCGGTCCACGCGCGACGGCGGCGTGCGGAAGAACGTCCAGCCCACCACCACCATCATCAGCGAGCCCAGCACAAAGCCGAGCAGCGGCGAAATCAGGATGAAGGCCACGGTCTTGATCAGGCCGTTGCCAACCAGCGCGCCGGTACCCGCCTTGGCCACCGCAGCCCCGACCAGCCCGCCGATCAGCGCGTGCGACGACGACGACGGAATGCCGTAGAACCACGTGATGACGTTCCACGCGATGGCGCCGACCAGCGCGCCGAAGATGACGTAGTGATCGACGATATTGACGTCAATCGTGCCGGTGCCCACGGTGGCGGCCACCTTCAGATGGAACACGAAGATCGCGACCACGTTGCACATGGCGGCCATTGCCACCGCGTGGTGCGGCTTCAGCACGCCCGTGGACACCACCGTGGCGATCGAGTTGGCCGCGTCGTGGAAGCCGTTCATGAAGTCGAACAGCAACGCGAGCACGACCAGCAGGCCGATCACCCACAAGCTCATTTGAATGGTTTGCATGCGAGTGCGCGCCTCAGGCGTTTTCCAGGACGATGCCTTCGATGATGTTGGCCACGTCCTCGCACTTGTCGGTAATGGTTTCCAACTGCTCGTAAATAGCCTTCAACTTGATCAGGCGCTTCACGTCGGTCTCTTCCCGGAACAGCTTCGACATGGCCGAGCGCATCACGCGGTCCGCCTCGGACTCGAGCTGGTCGATCTGCTGCGCGGTCTTCAGGATCGTGCTGGCATTGCCCATATCCTCGAGCAGCCCCACGGCGATCTTCACCTGGTCGCAGCACTGCACGCAGATGGTGGCCAGGCGGCGCGCCTCGTCGGTCAGGCTGGTCACGTCGTAGAGCGAGATCGTCTCGGCCACGTCTTCCATCAGGTCCAGGATGTCATCCATGGTCGTGATGAGCTTGTGGATCTCGTCGCGGTCCAGCGGCGTGATGAAAGTCTTGTGCAGCAGATCGATCGTGTCGTGCGTGATGCGGTCTGCCTTTTTCTCGGTGGCCTGCACGCGCCGGGCATGCGCTTCGGCGTTGGGCAGGTCGTTGACGAGGGCTTCCAGCTCGTGGGCGGCGGTCACCGCGCAATCGGCGTGCTGGTTGAAGTATTCGAAGAACTTGCCCTCGGTGGGCATGAATCGGCCGAACATGAAATGTCCTTGTGGCGCGCTCGCTGGCGCGTCAGGTTGTGTGGCAAAGGGGAGCCCGGCACGCGCCGGCGCAGATTGCACGACAGCCGCGCTGGGCGGCTGTCATCAAAGCGCAATATTTTACAGGGTTACGGCCCGGTCAGGGGTCGCCGTGTGGGATCAGGTGTCGTTGTCAAAGAACGCCGGGCCACCGCTGAAGTTGTCGAACTTCGTGAATTGACCCAGGAACGTGAGCCGAACGGTGCCGATCGGCCCGTTACGCTGCTTACCGATGATGATTTCCGACGTACCCTTGTCCTGCGAATCGGGGTTATAGACTTCGTCGCGATAAATGAACAGGATCACGTCGGCATCCTGCTCGATAGCGCCCGATTCACGCAGGTCGGACATCACCGGACGCTTGTTCGGACGCTGTTCCAGGCTTCGGTTCAGCTGCGACAGTGCGATCACCGGGCAGTTGAGTTCCTTGGCAAGGCCCTTCAGCGAACGGGAAATCTCGGAAATCTCGGTCGCGCGGTTTTCGCCGCCGCCCGAGCCGGACATCAGCTGGAGGTAATCGATAATGATCAGGCCGAGCTGCCCGCACTGGCGCGCCAGACGGCGCGAGCGCGCCCGCAGTTCCATCGGGTTCAGTGCCGGCGTTTCATCGATAAACAGCTGCGCATCGTTCATGCGCTGGATGGCATGGGTCAGGCGCGGCCAGTCCTCGTCCAGCAGGCGGCCGGTACGCAGCCGGTGCTGGTCCAGCCGGCCTACCGAGCCCAGCATACGCATGGCCAGCTGCACGCCCGCCATTTCCATCGAGAACACAGCCACGGGCAGACCCTGCTCCACAGCCACATGTTCGCCGATGTTCAGCGAAAATGCTGTCTTACCCATCGACGGACGGCCCGCCACGATGATCAGGTCACCGGCCTGCATGCCGCTGGTCATTTTGTCCAGGTCAATAAAGCCAGTGGGCACGCCGGTCACGTCAGTGGCGGTATCGCGGTGGTACAACTCATCGATCCGCTCCACCACCTGCGTCAGCAGCGGTTGGATTTCCTGGAAGCCTTTCTGGCCCCGCGAGCCCTCTTCGGCAATCGCAAAAACCTTGGATTCTGCCTCATCAAGCAGTTCACGGACCTCGCGGCCCTTTGGCGCGAAGGCGGCCGAGGCGATGTCGTCCGCCACCGTGACCAGCTTGCGCAGCACCGAGCGCTCGCGCACGATTTCCGCGTAGCGGCGGATATTCGCCGCGCTCGGCGTGTTCTGCGCCAGGGAGTTCAGGTAGGCCAGCCCACCCACCTCCTCGGCCTTGCCGGCCACCTGGAGCATTTCGTACACCGTGATCACGTCCGCCGGCTTGGTGGCGGAGATCAGGCGGGCAATGCTCTGGAAGATGAGGCGGTGATCGAAGCGGTAGAAGTCCGATTCGGAGAGGAAGTCGGCAATACGGTCCCAGGCGGCGTTATCCAGCAGCAGACCGCCGAGTACCGATTGCTCGGCCTCGATGGAGTGCGGGGGAACCTTGAGACTGTCTAGTTGGGGATCGGCGGCGGGCGCATTCATGGGGTGGGATTATAGCGGCGCCGGACCCGGCCCAAGGGCGCGGCGGCAATAAAAAAGGCAGGAGCGCGGCTCCTGCCTTCTTGTGCATCGGACACACCGGCCGGGGCCGGCGCATCGATACGGTGCTGCTTAGACGTGCTCGCCCAGGACGGACACGGTCACGTCCACCACCACGTCGGTGTGCAGCGCAACGCTGACCGGGTGGTCGCCAACGATCTTCAGCGGGCCGTTCGGCAGACGCACTTGGGCCTTCTCGACCTTGAAGCCTTGGGTTTCCAGGGCTTCGGCGATGTCGGCGTTGGTCACCGAACCGAACAGGCGGCCGTCCACACCCGACTTCTGGGTGATCTGGAGGGTCAGGCCGTTCAGCTTCTCGCCTTCGCCTTGGGCGGCGGCCAGCTTCTCGGCGGCGGCCTTTTCCAGCTCGGCGCGCTTCACTTCGAACTCGGCGATCGCGGTTTGCGTGGCGCGACGCGCCTTCTTCGACGGGATCAGGAAGTTACGAGCGTAACCGTCCTTCACGCGAACGATGTCGCCCAGGTTGCCCAGGTTGATGACTTTTTCCAGCAGAATGACTTGCATCGTGTATTTCTCCTTGCGGTCCTGGGACTATCAGTTCTTGTGCAGGTCGGTGTACGGCATCAGCGCCAGGAAGCGGGCGCGCTTGATGGCCGTATCCAGCTGACGCTGATAGTGAGCCTTGGTACCGGTCAGACGAGCCGGCGTGATCTTGCCGTTATCGCCGATGAAGTCCTTCAGGGTGTCCAGATCCTTGTAGTCGATCTGTTCCACGCCAGCCACGGTGAAGCGGCAGAAGCGCTTGCGCTTGAACAGCGGGTTCTGTTGCTGGAAGCGCTTCTTGTTCTTGTTGTCACGTTTGACGAATGCCATGATTCAATCCTTTACGAATGCTTTACATCCAGTGATGTGAAAGACGAGTGCCTTGCTGTTGCGGTGCCTGCGGGCGAGGAATCCTTCGCAGTCGAGCAGCGTGCCGAGCGGTAACCGCTCCAGACGCTGGCCGACGGGACCAATCCCCATCGCCGCGAGGGCGAATTCCACCTGCCGGGGCGTTTCCGCCTCCGTGACCTCGCCGACATGCTGCAGGATGCAGTTGACGACGGGCACGCCGGCCGGGGTGTAGCGCAGCGCATCGCGCTCCGCGAGGGTGGCGGTCAGCCTTAACTGGTTCACCGCTGTGCTCCCCCGCTCTCGCTACCTGGCCTGCCGTGGTGGATTTCGCCTGCCACGACCGGCACCGCAGACTGCATTCAGGCAGCCTGGCCTTCCGTGGTCGTTTGCGCGGCCTTGCGGGCTTCTTCGCGCTGCACTTCCTTCATCATCGGCGAAGGAGCGGTCTCGGCCTTCTTGGTCTGCACGATCAGGTGACGCAGCACGGCGTCATTGAACTTGAAGGCGTGCTCGAGTTCGGCCAGGGTGTCCTTGCCGCATTCGATGTTCAGGCAAACGTAGTGAGCCTTGGCCAGCTTCTGGATCATGTAGGCCATCTGACGGCGGCCCCAGTCTTCCACGCGGTGAACCTGGCCGTTTTGCGACGTGACGAGCTGCTTGTAACGCTCGATCATCGCCGGCACTTGTTCGCTTTGGTCCGGATGGACGATAAATACGATTTCGTAATGACGCATTGACGCTCCTTTTGGATGTAGCCACCCGGGCGCCATGTCCGGTGTGGCAAGGTTGAATAGCCCGCGAGTATAGCCCGGTTCCGGGCCAGCACGCAAGCCGCCATCCCGGCCGCACGGCGGGAATCCCTCAGTATTGTCGGAAAACGGCTTGCAGGCGAGTCGGATCAGAGCCAAGCGACGCATCCGCCGCCAGCGCCAGCAGCAGCAGCACACGCGCCTTGTAGGGATTGAGATTGCCGGCAGAGGCGAATTCGCCCGAGGTCGGGCGCGGGCGTCCCGGCCCCGCCACATGGCCGGCGCCCGTGCGCGAGCTTCGCACCACGGCCACCCCCTGTGCGGCCGCATCGGCCAGCGCGTCGCCCAGCGTCTCATGGACCGAGCCATTGCCGGTAGCCGCCACCACAAACCCCTTCACGCCGGCCGAGACCATCGCATCCACGGCCACCCTGCCCGGCTGGGCATAGCTCGCCACGATCTCGACCAGCGGCCACGCTGCGGGCACGGGCAGCGCAGGCGCATCATTGGGGACCAGTGCACGCGTGAAGCGCACGTAGGCATCCTGCACGAAGCCGATCGGACCGCCCGCCGGCGACGTGAACGCATCCACCGCCGAGGTATGACCCTTGGCGACATCGCGCGCCGCATGAATCTCCTGGTTCAGCACCACGAGTACACCCTGCCCGCGCGCCTCCGGGCTTGCCGCCACGCGCACCGCGTCAAGCAAATTCAGCGGACCATCGGCTGAGAGCGACGTGGAGGGGCGCATTGCCGCAGTCAGCACCACCGGCACCGAACCCCGGTGCGTCAGGTGCAGGAACATCGCCGTTTCTTCAAGCGTGTCCGTGCCGTGCGTGATGACCACGCCCGCCACATCGGGCTGCGCACTCCAGTGCTCCACGCGCGCAGCGAGCGTCACCCACAGGCTGAAGGCCATGTCCTTGCTGTCGATCTGGGCCACCTGCTCCGTCTCCACGCGAGCCACCTCGCCCAGCGCGGGCACGGCCTGGACGAGTGACGAGACCGGCACGGTCGCCGCCCGGTACTGCGCAGTGCTGGCGGAACTGCCGGATGAGCCGGCGATGGTGCCGCCGGTGGCGAGCACGACGATACGGGGCAGTGACGTAGACATATAGCGAGAAAATCGAGGGAAATGAGCGCGGGGTCCGGGCGATTGTAACTGTGGCGCGCCTGACGCCGCGCCTCTCGCAAACCCGTGTCGCCGGGCGCACTGGCGCTGCAACGGTGTCGCGCATGCCCGACATCGTCACTGCAAATTGTGCTTGCACTTCACTCGATACTGTATAAAATCACAGCATACTGTTTAAACATACAGTGCTTCGGCACGAGAGATCGGCGACACATGGCGACCCTGACACCCCGGCAGCAGCAGATCTTCGACCTGATCCGCAACACGATCCGGCACACCGGCATTCCGCCCACCCGCGCGGAGATCGCGTCGGAATTCGGCTTCTCCTCGCCCAACTCTGCTGAGGAACACCTGCGGGCGCTGGCCCGCAAGGGTGTGATCGAACTGACGCCAGGGGCATCGCGCGGCATCCGGCTCAAGGTGGCACGCAGCGATTCGGAGATGCCGGACCAGTTTTCACTACCGATGGCCGGCGTGATGCAATTGACGCTGCCGCTCGTGGGCCGAGTGGCCGCAGGCAGCCCGATCCTTGCCGCTGAACACATCGACCGTCAATATCAGGTGGATGCCTCAGTATTTGATGATCGCCCTGATTATCTGCTGCGCGTGCGGGGCCTGAGCATGCGCGATGCCGGCATCCTCGACGGTGACCTGCTGGCCGTCAGGAAAGCCAGCGAAGCGGCCAACGGCAAGATCGTCGTCGCACGCATCGGCGACGACGTGACCGTCAAGCGCCTGAAGCGGCGCGGCGACATGATTGAGTTGATCGCCGAGAACCCAGATTTCGAGAATATCGTGGTGCAGGCCGGCCGCGAGGAATTTTCCCTGGAAGGCATCGCCGTTGGGCTGATCCGCTCCTCGGGCTTCTGATTTCCAAGACCTGGCAGGCGGCCGCCTGCCCTGGTCCCCCAGATTTGCATTGCCAACGCCGCCCCGTTCTCTCCAGATAACGGGCGCGGACTCCTGCTGTCGCAAACTTCGAGGTGCCGCCATGCTACAAGTCAACCACACCGCTTCCCGCCGCCCGGTCAAGCCCGTGCCGTTCCGCCAAACCAAGGGCGTGCGCGTCTACCAGGGCGCCCAGCGTCGTACGATGGTCGGCAGCATGGCCGCGATCTGCCGGATGCTGGAGCTTGCGGATATGCCCGGCAAGCTGGACGCATAAACCGCGAGCGGCGGATCCGCGCCGCAAGGGAACATTGTAAATAGTGCAGTTGCGAGCCCACCACGTGAAATTAAGAGCACGCTTAATTTGGCTGGGAAGGTGCTTTACACTCGATGGCGCGCACCCGTAGTCCTGGCGCATTGGCGCCGATGCGCGAAACCGGAACTTGTCGACCCGCCGAGTGCCGGTTTTTTTTCGCCTCACGACCGGGGTCGGGCTAATCAACCCGGATACATGCCGGTCATGTTCTTGCGCAGACGATCCCACAGCATGCGCGCGCGCCGTACGGTCGCGCTCAGACCCGCCGAATAGCCGGGATCGTAATAGTGAATCAGCAACGACCGGCGCTCGCCAACTTCCACATCCAGATTGGCATGCTGGAGCACAAAGCCGTTGAAGACATAGACGCTACCCGGCTCCACCGGCACGCGATTGCAGCGGCCACGCCGCAGATCGCGAAGTGTCAGCCATTTTCTGAACGGGAACGGCAGATTGCGCTGAATACCATGGCGAAGCTTGCAGAAAACATTGCTCATCGTGGACACCGCCACGCGCGGCGGGTGATAAATCAGCAGATCGCCGTTGCAAACGCCATCGGGAGCGAGCTTCAACGGAATCAGCAGCGTCAGCAGATGCGAATCGTAGTGGCGGCAATGGCTCTCGTTGCGCGTTGACGTGCTGGCACAGCGAATCACGTGAAATGCGTCCCAGCGCAGCGACTTCTTCAGGAGCGTGGCGCCCATGGCCCGGGTCTCCGCACACACCATCTCTTCCAGCTTGCGGAAGGCTTCATTGCGGCGCAATAACTCAGCCATCGCGAATGGCTCGGCACGCTCAGGCTGTTCGCCGAAAGATCGATCGATGGCCGCATTTATCTCAGCCAAGGCCGGCATCGGGATCACACCAGCGAATGCCGCCAGTGCGACATCAGGGTTGAATCGAATTCGCTCCGCCACAGTATGACCTCGCGCTTCGTGTAGGAAATTGCCTAGATGATATGGATTAGACCATTTGGCCCGTCGTGAAGCGTAGCGAAAATCATTCTCGAAAACCTGTCGTTATGTGTGCTGGCGCACACGATCCGGGAACAAAGTTAACAATACACACGCCCCGACGGTTTTCCGGCACATGAACCGATCAGCGATTATTCTTTTGTTGAAGAATCGACGGGTACTGGCTACGTAAGGAAAGCAATGAGCACAAGGCTGGCGGCATGGTTCATGGTCGTCGCTGCACTGATTTCGGGGCCGGGGCTCGCTGCCGAATTCGGCAGCAAGGGCGGCCCCGAGCCTGCCAATATCGATCAAATTACTGCCCTTCTTCACGAAACCCCCTACGACCTGGAACTGCTGATCAGCTTCGGGACATCGAAAGGCGGATCGGCGGGCCATATCGCCCTGGGTGTCCGTGACGACGCGCTAGGCGATGACATCGTCTACTCGGCAAACTTCTACGCCGACCGCTCGCCCAAACACGAGAATGACTTTTACACCGCCGATCTGATGGCCGGCATCCCTAAGAAGGAATATCTGTTCAAGACGGCTTCCTCCATCGCGGAAACGACGATGTTCGGCCTCGACTATGGCGAGATTTACAAGCGGTCAGTGATTGGTGTGCGGGTCTTCGGCGTGCCCAGTCGGGAAAAGCACTCGCTGGTCGATTACTTCCGCCGCATCAATGACGATTACCATCGACGGGCAACGAGCACCGAATATCACAGCGGCACGATCCAGTACGATTATTTGCGCCTGAACTGCGCCAAAACTATCGGTGCCGCATTCAAGTACGGTGCCGGCTACAAGGATCTGGCGATAAAGAGTCCCAGAGTCCTGTCCGGGCGGCGCGTGGTAGCAGCCGCGACCGCGAACATTCCCACGGAGATGGCGATGAAGCTAATCAAGGAATGGGGCAAGCGGGGCTACGGCATGGACGTGGTGCTGTACAAAAAGTACAGCAACTCCACCTATGTGGAACCTCGTGAAGAGGAGAAAGTGGCATTCAAGGACCTGCCCAACCGCTTCCCCTCCGTCCTGTCCCTCGATTTCCGCAGGGAACAAGGCGCCTATCGCGACTTCGACAATCTTTATGCCATGTACCTGTTCTACAACCTGGGCCGGTTCAGCGTGCGCGTGAACGAGCAGACGCTGCTGCTGGAGATCGAGAAGGACAAGGAACCGACGCCCTATCGGCAAGCCGCTGAACTGGCCAAGACCAGCGCCAAATCGGACAGCGAGAAGTTCCGCCGTCATGCCGTCTTTGACCCGCTCGGCACAAAGATCGGCGAGACGCCGGACAACACCCATCTCTACAATTTTCCGGAGGAGAAGCAAGGTGGCACTTCGCCCTAAGCCTGGCCAACTGACAACACGCGCGTAGAAAAGCAAAACGGCCACTTGAGAAATGGCCGTTTTGTTAAGCAATTTGGGGTGGCTGATGGGACTCGAACCCACGACGACAGGAATCACAATCTGATGCCTCAAGCCATGCGCAGCGTGGCTTTGCGGGGAGCTCGTGGGAATACCGAAGGTCCAAAACAAACGGGATTTTTCGTGTTTTTCGGTGAGTATTCCCACGAGATAGGCGCCGCGATACCGTGGTACCCGGTGGGCCGCCAGGCCCGCCGTCTTCGATTCCGCATCGGCGCCCCCGTCCCCTGACCTACCGTGCCACGGCCGGGTCGTGAGGTTCCATATCCCACTTTAGACGGGAATGGCAGGCGTCACTCAACGGCCATAATGTCTTGATTCATCCAAGAATGAGACATAGCAATGGGGCAACCGGGGCGCTGGAATTTTCACCAGTACATCACTGAATCGTCCAGAGATGTGATTGAAAAGTGGTCAAAAGATCATGTTTCCGTGCGCGCCCGCGCTAGCATGGCGCGAGCCTTAGATCACCTTCGGGATCAGCCGAAAGCCGAGTGAGACCGACCGCACGCAAGCTCATTGGGCCATCACATTTATGTGATACGATTCAAAGACGAGAATAGAACTCAATTGCGTCTTTTCGGTCACTTCTACGATCCACATACGTGCTTCGTTTTTACGCTCGGTGGCACTGAAAAGGACGGTAAATATGACCCAAGCGATTACCTCAAACGTGCAAGTGACAGTCGGGACAAGTGTGCTTCTGACTTCACAAACAAGACAAAACCAGTATCAGGTCGTTGCGCCCCCTGCTCACACGGATCCGACAACATTCCGGCAAATACACTTCTCGACCACGGCACAACGTCTCTCGCTTCCAATGGAGTGGGATGAAGTTGAGTACCGTCAAGCGTATCTAGAAGAGTCGATCGAGCAAGGCGTTGCTTGGCAGATTCGCGCAAACCGGCAATGTAGAGGGATGAGTCAACGGCAGTTGGCGGATGCTATCGGTACCCAACAATCGGCGGTGTCACGACTGGAGGACCCCATGAGTGGGCTCCCAAATATTGAGACACTCATCAAAATTGCTCATGCTCTCGACTGCGCTTTGTCGGTCCGCTTCATTTCCTACCGCCAACTCGCCATCGAAAGCGAAGACCTGAGCCCGGAGGCGCTTTACGCTGCCCCTTACGGACCCCACAGCAAATTAATTAAAGAGTAAGTCATGCCAGGAAAATCAAACATCATGCCGTCGGGAACCCCTCACCTAGCGGCCCCGGAGATGTTCTACGCTGATCAAATCGCGCAAATGCAGATTGGCCCCTACGTAAGCAAATTGACGTTTGGATTGGACGATGGTGTGCCTAACGTAACTCCTAGGCCGTCTGTCACGGTAGTAATTCCGACCCAAGCACTCCTGCAAATGGCGCATACGGCCCACGATATTATCGGCGGAGACAAGATGCGCGACGCGCTCGAAGAACAGCATAAGAGTTTCAAGAGGGACATCGCTGCGATCCCAGGAAAATAGCCACTGGAGAAGGTTGCTGGCCAGCGACTCGAACCCCAGCAATTTGGACGCGGCCGTCATCAACAAGGGCGAGCAAGTACGACAGGCGATCCGATCCCAGACGACGTAGAAGGCGGCGGTGCAGGCGGCTGGAATCCAGTGGAGATGCAATACTGTATATTTATACAGTATATCCACCTATCATCATGGGCAACAGCAAGCTTGCGGCCAAGTGCCACCTGCGGTCCCCCGCATCTTCGGAAGTGCCTAACCAAGCGCACGGAATTCTGGGCCGCGTCCAAGGCGACTACATCGCCGCCGGCCTGGCCACGCTGCCACCGGCTACCGCTGACGCAACGGCCCACCATGAGGTGGAGATTGACGCCGGCCCCGCCGGCAAGGTCCGACTCTTCATTGAAAAGAAGCGCGTTCGCCACCACCGGCATTCTCACTATTTCTGGTCCGCGTATCGGGCGGAACCGGTCAGGCCTGACGACCCGGCCTGACGGGGCCGTTGCGTTACCGTCTGCCCTACCCCGCCGCCGCCGGAGAACCGCATGTGCGTCAACTACGCCCCAGTCCAGCGCCAGGTCCTGCGCGACATCTTCGGCGTCGAGCCGCCGGCGGGCGAATGGAAGGCCGAGGCGTGGCCAGACTACCCCGCCCCGATCATTCGAAGCGCTGAAACAGGGATCGTTAGAGACGGCGTCGATGTGGGCCGCGAGTGCGTGCTTGGGTCATTCAGCATGGTGCCGAAGGCCAAGATCGCACCGGGAGTGCGCTTCTTCCCAACAGCCAATGCACGGATGGAGACCATCGGCGCAAAAACCTCCTTCGCGAGGCACTGGAAGGCAGGGCAGCTCTGCTTAATACCAGCGACGGCGTTCTACGAGCCGAACTGGGAGACGGGAAAGGCAGTGCGATGGAAGATCAGCCTGCCGGGCGGCGAGCCTTTTGCCATTGCTGGCCTGTGGAGTGCTTGGCCCGATGGCACGGTGTCGTTCACCATGCCGACGCTCAATGCCGACGCTCACCCTCTGATGAAGCGCTTCCACAAACCCGGCGATGAAAAGCGCGGGATCGTAATCCTGCCACGCCCGCAATGGGACGACTGGCTATCATGCCGGGATCCAGAGGTAGCGCGCAGTTTTCTGCGGCTGTACCCCAGCGAGGCAATGGTGGCGGAGGCGGCGCCGGTATCCTTGGCCAATATGGCCCGCCTGGCCGTTGCTTATTACACGGCGGTTATTGAGGGGCTCGAGGCGGACGGCTGGGATAGAGACCACGAGTCTTCATAGAGGCACGTTGGGTCTTTGCTCACCTGACTGGCTCAGCGTGAGATGGCCGTAGTTCCGTCTCGCCCGATCGGTTCAAACGCTGCCCCCCCCTTTCACAATGCGCCCGCCGTTCTGGCGCCCGCTTACCACCTCCTCCCGCCAAAAAACCTAATATATCCCTATTTTTCTCTTGCTTAACACTATTTTTAACCTATAATACAACCCATGGACAACGCGATCCGATGGGCACCAAAGGCACTGAAGCAGGCGAGAAAGCTGGACAAGCCGACTCGAACCACGATAACCGAAGCGGTAGAGACACTGAAGGGGATGCCAGACACACGGAATGTCAAAGCGCTAACGAAACACCGGTACGGGTACCGCCTCAGAGCTGGAAACTACAGGGTGTTGTTTGACTGGGATGGCGAGATAAGGATCGTAGAAGTGCAGGAAGTGAAGATCCGAAACGAGGACACTTACTGAAAGATGGGCCGGCTGGAAACCGGCCCGTTTAGATAGCCCGCCTCAAGACAGAGGGACCAAGATGGAAAAATCTCAAAACATCCAGATCATCAATGACGCGGAAGGCCGCCCCGCCTTCGTGGTGATTCCGTACGCCGACTACCTCGCGAAACGTGACCAGGACAATGACCTGGTGCCACATGAGGTCGCCCGCCGCATGCTAGTCGATGACCTGTCTCCCGTTCGCGCCTGGCGAGAGCACCTGGACCTGACACAAAAAGAAGTGGCGGCCAGAATGGGCATCAGCCAGCCGGCCTATAACGAAATGGAGAACGGCGGCGGCAAGTTGCGCAAGGCCACCCGCGAGAAGATCGCCGCAGCACTCGGCATTACACCTGGACAGCTGGACGTCTAGTCGGACGCCCGCGCCCATGGCGATCCAATTCAGCCGGCCATGCGCCGGCTTTTCTCGCCCGATATTTGCCCCTTGGGCGTCTAGAGAGCCGGTTCGCCAATGATCAGCACGTCTCTTTTCTACTTCGCAAGCCGATTCTGACCTGCCAGAATCTCCTAACCCTTTCAGGCGATGTGGAAAATTCAGCGCCCGCCTATCGTTCAGATGCCGGCAACGGCATCCCTTTGCATCCTTGCGCCGCGCTCTCCCCCGGACCGCGGCGCCTTCTTTTTGTAGGACCCGGACGGATAGCGCGCGGGCACGCGGCAGCGTGAGACTGTCCTGACGAACTCAGGAGACAATCATGGCAGCGAACATCCACATAGTACCCACCGAGCGCAATGGCTGGGCAGTCGAGGTCGAGGGCACTGACGGCGCGACATCGCACTACCCGAGCCAAGAAGAAGCCATAGCCGCTGGCACCGAGAAGGCGAAGAACGACAAGGTGGAACTGATCATTCATGGCCGGGACGGCCAGATCCGCGAGCGGAATTCGTTCGGCCATGACCCGCGCGACGTTAAGGGCTAAGGCCCATGCCGCGCGCTTCGGCGACGGTCTGGCCCGATACTCTGCCGGCCGGCGCCGCGTGCTTGGCGGCTCGATCCGGAGGGCTCCCGATCAGCAAGTGCGGCGTGTGGGCCCGCGCAAGGCGGGCCAGGCCATGAAGTAGAAAGCGGGGATACCCGAGTTCAGCATCTGACGATCCAAAATCTTCTGGCCCTTTCGGGCGATTCGCGGGGCCGGCGAAGGGACTATCCTCGACGCGGCGGCGAACCGCTGCAAGGGGAAGACTATGAATGTCATCGAAGAGGTCGAGTGCATCTGCGGCACGACCGTGGAAATCTCGGAGTTCCACCTTGGACTGCGTGGCGAGACCGTTCCGACAAGGGCGCCCTGCCCGATGTGCGGCCGCACGCTGTATGAGGTGGACATCGACGGGATGGTGCTAGTGGAAGTCGTTCTAGATGCCATGAAGCGCCCCGGGGTGGTCCCGCCGGCGAGGCTCAAACGTTGACCTGAGCGACAGCTTTGGGCGCCCCGTCCCGTTCAATAGCCGCGGAACGGCTTGCTCCCCGAGTCCTCAATGGCAACTCGATCAAGCGGTAACTCAGCTCTGACACTAACAGCGTGAAGACTGTTGCCATACCTGAAAGTGACTGGCCAATCCAATGCCGATTTCCTCGACGGTTCGGACGGCCCGGCGCTGCCCCCTGGCGTCACCGGTGTGCGCCGGCACTCTATCAAATAAACCCGGAGAAGGCCTTGGGTGCCAACCAGTGAGACGTCATGACTTCCACATCATCTGTCGCGTTCAATAAGCGCTTTGATCTCCCGCATCCTGGCGTACCTCTCCCTGTAGGCTTTGCCGATACCGGCCGTAACTCGCTCTCCAGCGATAGGTCCACCCAGAGCCTCAACATGCCGCTCCGCGGCACGCAATATCTCTATGGCGTCCTCAACCAAAGCGACATGCTCAGCCGACTCCAGATCATGAAGAGGAATGGCCGAAAGCGCGCCACGAATGTAGGCTGTCCGGTGGAGATTGATGTTGACCATCTGAATGCCGGCCAGCAGGTCATCTTCCGGAATGCTCTTTTCCTTGGCCAACGTATCGATCGCCACGTCCAGAATCGCAAGAAGAGCCTTCCGGCGTTTGATGCGAGCAAGTTCAGATTGATATTGGATAAACCATGCGCCAGCCCCGATAGCCGCGATGGAGCCCACCGCCTGCACCCAACTGGCCATCAGGCTAGGGTCATAGCATCTAGTGCCCAACGATGTGGCGCCAGCAAGCGACAGTGCTACGACGCCGAGCGCGGCACCAAGCGCCCCAACTACCATTCTCCAGACCCGCATACCAGACCCTCCATTTTTTTGGAGGAGATCCTAGCATGATCATTCCGGACAAACTGACGCTATATTCGTCCGCCCACGGCCACGGCGCCAAGGGCTTTGCGTTCTACCGCTATGCCGATCAGGAAGGCTTTGGCGTCCACCTTGAGGCCCGACGCGAGTCGCTTGGCGAACCCTTCATGGAGGCGTATTGGCTCGACGCCTTGCCCGACCAGCGTTTCCCCACCCTACTCGCCCTGCAGCTGGCCGCTGAGGCACTGACAGACGGCCAAGTGGCCGCTGAACGCGCGAAGTACCCACAGATCCGCAACGCCCGCCCGGTTGGCGAGCGCAGCTACCAGAACAAGTGCCGTCTGTGCCCGCCCGAGGATGCCCGCCCCGGAGCCCTGATCGTCTATCTGGCGCGGAGCTGGAATCCCGTCACGGACTACCGCGCCGAACTGTGCGAGCGCCACAAATGCATGGCAGACGATCCTGCTGCCCTGGATAGAGCGATCAAGGCCGAGATCGCCCGCCGCGCGGCCAAGGCCGCGCCGTTTCTTGAATCCCTGCGCGCCGCCGCGGCGCGATCGGACAGATGAGGAGGGAAAGATGAATGACTTCCTGACTGCGGCCGAGCTGGCGGATCTGGTGGGATGCAAACCCAACCAGCGCCACGAGATGACAAAGTGGTTGGATCGCCACCGCTGGCGCTACGTCATCGACAAGAACGGGTTGCCCAAAGTGGCCCGGGCCTACTACAACCGAAAACTGGGCATCGAGGAATCGAAGGGCCACGCAAAATATGAATGCACGCCGAACCTCGGGGCCTTCGCGTAAGGAGCGCACCGGCGTCGACCGACTGTACAAGTACATCGGCGCCCGGAAGGTCTCGTTCTACTACCAGTACCCGGACGGCAAGAGCGAGACGCTGGCCACCGCGCCGCTAGGCGACAGGAAGGCAATCGCCGAGGCTGAGCATGCGGCCAAGCGCAAGGCCCTGGACATCCAGGCCGGACAGATCGTGGTGGGATCCGTCGCCGACCTCATTGGGCGCTTCCAGACGGAAGTGGAGCCGACGCACTACCGCGACCAGTCCAAGGACGGCAAGGCGGTGCGCGCGGGCGAGTACGCGAACCTGATCCTGTTCTTCGGGAAGATGGCACCCGCCGGCCTCCGCTCGCAGCACGGCTACCAGTACCTGGAGGCTCGCGCCAAGGCGGGCGCGCCGATGAAGGCAAACAAAGAGCTGTCACTGATGTCGACGATCTGCAACTACGCCATCCGCTGGGGGCTGATCGACACGAACCCGTTCGTGGGCCTGATGCTCAACAAGGGCGACAAGGACGTCCGGACCGTATCGCGCAGCCAGGTGGTGCGCTTCTACCTCTGGGCGATCCGGCAAGGTCAGGCGTACCGCACGATGGGGTGCGCGGCCATGTTCACCTACCTGACCGGCTTCCGCGCAGCCGAGATCCGTCCGTACCGCCTGTCAGGGCTGGGCCAGGACGGCGTGCGCGTGATCAGCGCGAAGCGGAAGAAAGGCGAGGCGGAGGTGGTCAAGGTGCGGGAATGGTCGACGCGGCTCCAGGTTGTGGTGGAGCGCGCCCGGCGCACGCCCGTGGAGACGTCGACGAAGAAATTCGTCGTCCAGAGCCTGTACCTGTTCCCCAACCGCCGGGGACAGCCGTACAGCAAGAGCGGATGGAATTCGGTCTGGCAGGATGCCATGTGGGATTGGATCGCCACGTTCGACCGGGAGGCCGCCATTGCTCTCCAGGCGGCACGCCGGTACGAGGCCGAGCGAAGGAAACAGAAAGGGGCTGAGACGACCGAGGAACGGCCGGAATACTCGATCGCGGATCACCCAGAGTATTTCTCGACCATGGACATCCGGCCGGCGGCCATCACGTCGAAGCTGGAGCGGCGGTCGGCAGACGCCTACGACTTCGCGGCCCACGCAAACCCGGCCACGACGCACCGGCATTACGACCGTCGGAAGGTGAAGCGGGCGGCCGCTACGGAGTAGAAAACGAAAAACGGCGCCGAGGGGCGCCGTTGGAAAATTTCCGTTTTCGTTGGAAAGTTCGCATCAAGAACCGCAGCAGTGCGGGTAACTCATTGGCGCGAAACAGAATTTTGGGGTGGCTGATGGGACTCGAACCCACGACGACAGGAATCACAATCCTGGACTCTACCAACTGAGCTACAGCCACCGTAGAGGTTTTGCCAGCTTGCCGCTGGCGCTTCCGCTAACCGGCGTTGCCGTTCAACGAAAAACAAGATTCTACAAGGATCTTCAGAGGATGGCTAGTATTCCGCACAAAAAAATTTCACCTTCCTCACCTGCCCTATCGACTGCCGTGCCACTTCGCTTCCAGCAGCACTGCCTCCTTGATCGCGGCAACGGTCTCGGCCTCGCTCGGGAACAAGCCGAGCAGTCGCCGGGACTTGCCGTTGAGCACATCCCTCTGCAATGCCTTGCCTGCTTCCACTGACGTGCCAGCATGCCAGCAATACCGCGCAGTCCATTTACCGTCCTGCAGACGCTCGGCCACCCAGATCAGGCGGAAGTCCTCAAAGACTTCGCCGAATGGCTCTTCCCCATCCACCATGTGTACCCCCAGGGCTCGCTTCCGATCCATCGCGCCGGCCCGTGCTCGTGCACGCACTGCGACGCCGAGAACCGGCCAGCCCACTTGCTTTTCCCCCACCGAAATCCCGCTTGCGCAGGATTCACAGGCCACATGCCGACTGTCGCGGCATTGACGGCATCGTAACATGACGAAAACGTCGCTTACCTACTTTCAGGCACGCGAATCTCTATAGCGTGGAACATCGAACACGATTTCGCCAACTCAAAATGTCTATCGACTACCGCACGAAAAACGCGGGGCGCCCCACCAACGCAGGGTTCTGGCGCAATTGGTGCTGATAGATACTCTTTCGCGAGGGACATTGACCCCCCTCGACATTCCCGTCAGGCGGCCTTGGTAACCAAGAGTCGCCTGCTTTTTTTGGGGGATGCACAGATGCCAGGGCAAAAAAAAGAGCCCGCCGTAGCGGACTCTTAAATTAGCGATCTCAATGCCCTGAAGGCAGAGTCAATGTAGTTGGCCCAGATCGTGAGCACTATTCGGGCAAACCCAAGTGTGGTGGACAAAAAAAGAGCCCGCACACGGCGGGCCCAATAATCAGTTGAAGAAAGCCCTGTATTCGAGGGCAAGCACAGTGTAAGAAGGTGGCCGCCAAGCGGCGAATTAGGGGAATCCCTTTGGTGGTGCGGGATTCAGCGCCACCGACTGCCCAATACACCGCTGCGCCCGCCCGCCCGGGTACCCTGCATAGAACGATCGTTCGAAATTAGAGTCTTCCCTCGACCCAACTGGGCCGATCAGGCTGCCTCAAGCAGGTCCGGACGCAGATGACTGCGGGCTTCCTCGAAGAGCGCATCCACGGCCATGCGGCTGCGCGCGGCATGCATCCGGCGTGCATCTGACAGCACACGACGCCAGCCCCGGCCACCGTGGATGCCCCGATGCAAGCCCAGCATGTGCCGCGTAACGGCGCCCATGTAGCCGCCCCGCTCTACGAAAGCGCCGATATAGTCCTGCATTGCCAATTCCACCTCCTGCCGATCTGGGATGGGCGCGCTCGCGCCATAGAACCGCGCATCCATTTCCGAAAGGAAATACGGTTGGTGATACGCCTCGCGGCCAATCATCACGCCGTCCACGTGTTGCAGGTGCTCGGCGATCTCGTCGTAGGTCACGACGCCGCCATTGATCAGAATCTCGAGCTTTGGAAACTCGCGTTTTAGCTGATAAGCAACCTCATAACGGAGCGGCGGGATTTCTCGATTTTCCTTCGGGCTCAGGCCCTTCAATATCGCGTTGCGCGCATGGACGATAAACGTCTCGCACCCCGCGTCAGCAATCGTACCGACAAAATCGCGGACAAAATCGTAGTGCTCGATCGTATCGATACCAATCCGGTGCTTGACCGTCACCGGAATGGTCACCGCATCGCGCATCGCCTGAACGCAATCTGCCACCAGGGTTGGCTCCGCCATCAGGCAAGCACCAAAAGCGCCCCGCTGCACGCGCTCCGACGGGCAACCGCAGTTGAGGTTGATTTCCTTGTAACCCCATTGCTCGCCCAGCTTTGCAGCCTGGGCGAGGTCCGCAGGCTCGCTGCCGCCCAGTTGCAGCGCCACGGGCTGCTCGGCGGCGTCGAAGTCAAGGTGCCGCGCCACATCGCCATGGAGCAGCGCGCCAGTCGTCACCATCTCGGTGTAGAGCCAGGTGTGCCGGCTCAACGCACGATGAAAGGTGCGGCAATGGCGATCAGTCCAATCCATCATCGGGGCCACAGAGATGCGGCGGGGCTTTACGGTCATGCGGGTCTTGGGATAGCGGATGGAGGCTGGGGACAAAGCCCGGCCATCGGGAGACCCGCAGTATACGTGGTTTGCGGGGCATCGACAGGGGATGCCCAGGCAGCACACGCAAGGCTGCGCGACATAGAAAACGGCGCCCGAAGGCGCCGTTTGGGTCTTGCTCGTGATGCGTGTGCATCAATGCATGAACAGCCAGATCAGAACCAGCACGAAGGCCGGGACGCCGAGTAGCCACGCGACGATGTACGGCATGGTTTTCCTCCTGTGTATCTGTAGTGGGCTTGACTCCACTATAGAAACAGGCACCTGCCGGCGATGTCGGAGCCGCCCCGCTTCGCTATGTAGGACTGGACTGACCCTACCGTCCCTGCCTGGATCAGGGGGCAGCGTTCTTGTCGATCCAGCTGGCAAACGTCGTGAGGTATTTGCTCAAGAAACCGCGTGTCGATTCGTTCGCAATCCCGCCCTGCGCGTCGAACAGCTTGTCGACACCGCTAATATAGGCCTCGGGCTGCTGCAACACCGGGACATTGAGGAATACCAGCGACTGACGCAGGTGATGATTGGCGCCGAAACCGCCGATGGCACCCGGCGATGCGCTAATTACACCGCCTGGCTTGCCATCCCAGGCGCTCTGCCCGTATGGGCGGGAGCCCACGTCGATGGCGTTCTTGAGCACACCTGGCACCGAGCGGTTGTACTCGGGCGTGATGAAGAGCACCGCGTCCGCGCGGCGGATGCGATCGCGGAACGCCACCCACTCGGCCGGTGGATTGTCGTCGTCGTCCTGGTTGTACATCTGCAGTTGCCGGATCTCCACGATATCCAGTTTCAACTGCGGCGGCGCCAGCGCCGCCAGCGCCTTGGCCAGCTTCAGGTTCAGGGACTCCTTGCGCAGGCTTCCCACTACTACGGCGACATCACGAGGATTGCTCATCACGGCTTCCTTTCACTGTTGACGGTTGAAGTACAACGGATTGCAACGGATGCAGCGAAAATCCGGGCGGGGCATGTCGCCCTGCCCGTGCTGTCTATCGAGCCAGACTGGCCAGCGGATGTTCCTCGCGCCGCCACGGACTGTCGAAGAATGATCGCACACGCGTCGCGCTCACGTCGTCGAGCCGCGGCGGTTGCCATTTGGGCTGGTGGTCCTTGTCCACGGCGAGCGCGCGGATGCCCTCCACCTTCTCGCCAATGCGGAAGACGTGGTACATCATGTCCAGCTCCATGCGCAGTTCTTCGTCCAGCGACATCGACCGCGCACGGCGAATCTGCTCGAGCGTCACGCACAGCATCAGCGGTGAGCGGCTGCGCAGCATCGCGGCGGTCTGGGCGGCCCAGTCGCCTTCGGCATCGCTGACGGTCGCGAGAATGGCCGGCACCGTCGCGCCAGCAAACGTGGCGTCGATCTGGTCCGACAGCCGTGCGAGGCTGCTGTCGGCCGGCTGGCAGGCCGCCGCATGCTGGTCCGTGAACCTGGCGATGTGCGCCAGCACCGCCTCCGGGCTGCTGAACCGGGCCGCCTGCAGCGCCGCCACCATCTCGGCCAGCGCGTTAGCGGGCAGGTAGGCATCCGCGAGACGCGCGTACAGCGCATCGGCGGCGTGGATGACCGTGCCGGTCAGCCCCAGGTACTCGCCCAGCCGGCCCGGCGTGCGTGCAAGGAACCAGCCACCGCCCACGTCCGGGAACAGGCCGATATTGGTCTCGGGCATCGCCATCTTCGTGCGATCCGTGACGATGCGCAGGCGGGCACCTTGGGAAATGCCCATGCCACCGCCCATGACCACGCCGTCCATCAACGCGATATAGGGCTTCTTGTAGCGGTGAATCAGGTGGTTGAGCGCGTATTCCTCGACGAAGAACTGGTCGAGCAGCGGGTCCTGCGCGTGCCAGGCCTTGTGGAACCAGCGGATGTCGCCGCCGGCGCAGAATGCCTTGCCACCCGCGCCCGCCACCACCACCGCGTGCACCGCCGGATCGCCCTCCCAGCGCGTCAGCGCGTCCGTGATCGCGCGAATCATCTCCAGCGACAGCGCGTTCAGCGCCTGCGGGCGGTTCAGCGTCAGGTACGCCACCCCGCCACGCTCCTCGGTCATCACTTCCGCCACTGCCTGCGTCGATCCAAACTCCGTCATGTGTCTCTGCTCCTTTCTCGTTGCCAGCGATTTTACGCCAGCCACATGACGATGCCCGGCCACTTTTCGATTTTCAGAATCGTCTCAATGGACTCGGCTCAGGCCAGCCGGAAAGCGGCCATGAGACCCGTCAGCCGCTGCGCCTGATCCTGGAGCGACGCCGCCGCGGCAGCAGCCTCCTCGACCAGTGCCGCGTTCTGCTGCGTCATGCCGTCCATATGGGACACCGCCACGTTCACCTGTTCGATGCCGCGCGACTGCTCGTCCGATGCCGCGCTGATGCCGCCGATGATGTCGCTCACGCGTCGGACTTCGTCCACGATGTCCTGCATCGCCCTGCCCGCCCCGTCGACGAGGGAGGTGCCCTCGCGCACGCTGGACACCGACGCACCGATCAGCGCCCGAATTTCCTTCGACGCCGCCGCGCAACGCTGAGACAAATCTCGAACATCGCCCGCCACGACGGCAAAGCCGCGCCCGTGCTCGCCGGCGCGGGCGGCTTCCACGGCGGCATTGAGCGCGAGGATGTTGGTCTGGAATGCGATTTTCTCGATCACCTCGATGATGTCGACGATCCTGTTGGCGCCGGCGTCGATGGCGCGCATGGTGTCCACCACGCGCGAGACCGCCGCGCTGCCGCGCTCGGCCAGCGTCTGGGCATTGGTCGCCAGCGATGTGGCGTCACGCGCGCTATCGGCGTTGTGGCGCACGGTGCCGGTCAGTTGCTCCATGCTCGAAGCGGTTTCCTCGAGCGACGCGGCCTGCTGCTCGGTGCGCTGCGACAGATTGGCGTTGCCGCTCGCGATCTGCGCGCTGGCGGCGGCGATCGAGTCGGCGCCGCCGCGCACCTCGCCCACCATCTCGCGCAGCCGGGCCTGCATGCGGCCGAGCATCCCCAGCATGCGACTCGTCTCATTCCTGGCGTGCTCGTCAGCCATCACGCCGGCATCGTCCCGGTGCGCGGTGCCGAGGTCGCCGTCGGCAATGCGGGCGAAGCGCGCAATAGCCACGTCGAGCGGCCGGACGATGGAGACGCGCAGGCGCCAGGCCACCACGGTGCTGAACACCAGGCCCACAGCCAGCACGGCGAGCGAGAGCGTCAACAGCCGACCGTAACGATCTTGAGAACTTTCGTACACGGCCTTGGCGCTCGCCACCTGCAGGCGGCCCAGTTCCGTATTGACGGCCGTGAACTGGATATCGAGCTTGGGAATCGTGTCCATGACTGCCGTCATCATTGCGTCGCGGTTGCCGGCGTGGAGCGCGGCAATCATCGGCGCCACACCCTGCGCAAACAGCGCCTGGCGGCGGGCCGATACAGCCTCGGTGGCGCGCGTCTGCTCCTCATTGCGAGGAATCTCAAGATACGACTTCCAAGCGGCGTCCGACTGGCGTGCGAAGTCCTGCGCCGTGGCGGCGCGCGCCTTGGCGTCAGCCGGATCGGTGGCGAACGCAGCCTGGTCCAGCAGCACGCGCACCAGCAACTGGTTAGAGCGCGCTTCGGCCAGATACGTCGCTGCGGCAAGCTGCTGTTGATAAACCTGACGCGTGGCGTCGTTGCTGCGCGACATGCCCAGCCAACCAACACCGCCGACAATCAGCAGCAACAAATTCGTGACAATCGTGAGGAGCCACAGCCGGGCTCCGATCGTAGTGTTGCGAAACATGGGGGCGATTCTCCGTAACGTGAAAAGCGGCCACTCCTCCCTGGCCGCTCACGCAATGACGGCGCGTCCGCACGAACCTTGATGCATCGCGATGGATAGTCTGTGTTGCGGTTTTGTGATGATGTGCGATAGACGACCCGCGCGCGCACGATCCAGCACATGGTGCGTATGGAGGAAGCCCTCCACGCAAAAACCTTGAAAATGTGCACACTTGCGCCATGCACGCCACGCCCACGCAATCCGCCGGATTCGACCCCGGCCTGATCCTGATAGCCTTCGCGCCGGTCTTCCTGCTGACCATCGGCTGGGAGGCCTGGTACTGGGCGCGACGCGACCCAGCCGTCTACAGCTGGCGAGACACGCTATCCAACGCCAGCCTCGCGCTGATGCACCAGGCGTCAGATGCCTTCTTCCTCTGGCTGCTGATCCGCACGGTCTACACCTGGTGCTACGCGCACGGCCTGCGCGCAGTGCCGGAGACCTGGTGGTCATTTGCGCTACTACTGTTGCTACAGGATTTTCTTTATTACTGGTTCCACCGCGCCAGCCACCGGGTGCGCTGGCTGTGGGCCTCGCACGTGGCGCACCACTCGTCGGAAGGCATGAATTTCTCGACGGCGTTCCGGCAGAGCCTGACCTATCCGATCTCGGGCATGTGGCTGTTCTGGATTCCGCTCGCGTTCATCGGATTTACGCCAGATTGGGTAATCCTGGCCGTCGGCCTGAACCTCGCGTTCCAGTTCTTCGTCCACACCCGGCTCGGTCGGCGCTGGCCGCTGGTTGAGATGGTTCTCAACACGCCGTCGGTGCATCGGGTGCACCATGCGAAGAATCCGCAATATATCGACCGCAACTATGCGGGCGTGCTGACCATCTGGGACCGCCTGTTCGGCAGCTTCGTACCCGAGGAAGCCACCCCCGAATACGGCATCACGCGGCAGATCCGCACGCACAACCCGCTGACGCTCACCTTCCACGAATGGCGCGACATGTTCCGCGATGCCTGGCATGCGCGCGACCCGCGCTACTTCTGGAAGCCACCCGAGTGGCGCAGCCCCAAACACATCGAACAATAAAAAAACCGCGCTCGAGAGCGCGGCTTTTTATTGGGGGGCAAACCGGTGTTACACGGTTTCGCGCGAGGCACGCTTGCGCTCGTGCTCCTTCAGGTGGCGCTTGCGCAGACGAATGCTCTTGGGGGTGATTTCCACGAGTTCGTCGTCGGCGATGAATTCCACCGCGTATTCCAGCGACATCTGGATCGGCGGCACCAGGCGCACCGCTTCGTCGGTACCCGAGGCGCGCACGTTGGTCAGCTGCTTGCCCTTGATCGGGTTCACAACGAGGTCGTTGTCGCGGCTATGGATGCCGATGATCATGCCTTCGTACAGCGCATCGCCCGGCTTCACGAACATGCGGCCGCGATCCTGCAGCTTCCACAGCGCGTAGGCCACGGCGTCGCCGTCGTCCTGCGAGATCAGCACGCCATTGTGACGCTCGCCCAGGCCGCCTTCGCGCACCGGTGCGTAGTCGTCGAAAATATGGCTGATCAGGCCCGTGCCGCGCGTCAGCGTCAGGAACTCGCCCTGGAAGCCGATCAGGCCACGCGCCGGAATGCGGTACTCCAGACGGGTACGGCCCTTGCCGTCCGATGCCATGTCGAGCAGTTCGCCCTTGCGGCGGCCCAGCTCTTCCATGACGCTGCCCTGGTGGCCGTCTTCCACGTCCACGGTCAGCAGTTCGTACGGCTCATGCTTCACGCCGTCGATTTCCTTGAACACCACGCGCGGACGCGATACGGCCAGCTCGTAGCCTTCGCGGCGCATGTTTTCCAGCAGGATGGTCAGGTGCAGTTCGCCACGGCCCGACACTTCGAAAATCGTGTCGTCGCCAGTCTCGGCCACGCGCAGGGCCACGTTCGACTTCAGCTCGCGGTCCAGGCGTTCGCGCAGCTGGCGGCTGGTCACGAACTTGCCTTCACGGCCGGCCAGCGGCGACGTGTTCACGCAGAAGTTCATGGTCAGCGTGGGCTCGTCCACCTTCAGCATCGGCAGGGCATCCTGGGCGTCCGGCGCGCACACGGTGCAGCCGATACCCAGTTCCTCGATACCGTTGATCAGCACGATGTCGCCGGCTTCCGCCTCGGGCACGATTTCGCGCTCCAGGCCACGGAACTTCAGCACCTGGTTGATACGACCCTTGATCGGGTTGCCTTCCGGGCCGAACTTGACCACCACGTCCTGCAGCGACTTGGCGCGGCCACGCGAAATGCGGCCCACGCCGATCTTGCCGACGTAGCTCGAGTAGTCGAGCGAGATGATCTGCATCTGCAGCGGACCGTCCGGGTCGTCGTTACGCACCGGCACCTTGGTCAGCACGGTCTCGAACAGCGGCTTCATGTCGCCGTCGCGCACGTCTTCGGTCAGGCCAGCGTAGCCGTTCAGGCCCGAGGCGTAGATCACCGGGAAGTCGAGCTGCTCGTCGTTGGCGCCGAGCTTGTCGAACAGGTCGAAGGTCTGGTTGATCACCCAGTCAGGGCGTGCGCCCGGACGGTCGATCTTGTTGATCACAACGATCGGCTTCAGCCCGAGCGCGAGTGCCTTGCGCGTCACGAAACGCGTTTGCGGCATCGGGCCTTCCACGGCATCGACGAGCAGCAGCACGCCGTCGACCATCGACAGCACGCGCTCCACTTCACCGCCGAAGTCGGCGTGGCCCGGGGTGTCCACGATATTGATGTGCGTGCCGTTGTATTCGACGGCACAGTTCTTCGCGAGGATCGTGATCCCGCGTTCCTTTTCCAGGTCGTTCGAGTCCATCACGCGCTCAACCATTTGCTGGTTTTCGCGGAAGGTACCTGCCTGGCGCAGGAGCTGGTCGACCAGGGTGGTCTTGCCATGATCGACGTGGGCGATGATGGCGATGTTACGGATGGCGCGGGTCATTGCGGCGTCCCCTTGACGCGGAGCGTTCGAAAAATTAACCCGACATTCTAGCATGCTGCGGCGCAAAACGCTCTGCTGCGGATCGACCTTCTATGTTAGCCGTCGTTGCGATTTCTGCAATGACGAATTTCCGTTCTTGCGGATCGTGGATCACATGCATATATTTGCCTCAGCAATGATTGCAGCGACAAACAATGAGCGCCTCTAACAACACTTCCACGCCTGCTCCCATGCCCACGTCGGCCGGCCCAGACCTGTTCGATCCGGCCACCTACGAACCAGGCTCAAGCGTGGGCTACCTGCTGGCCCGGGCCAAGAACCTGCTCTCCCTCGGGATCGAGCAGGAAGTAAGTGGACTCGACATCACACACACCCAGGCGAGCTGCCTGATGATGTTGTCGACGGGGAGCGCCCGCACGGTGACCGACCTGGGGCGCGGCCTGAATACCGATGCCGGATCCATCACCCGCCTGCTGAGCCGGCTTGAGAAGCGGGGACTGATCGTGCGCACGCGGCGCGACGATGATCGTCGCGTAGTAGACCTGTCGCTGACGGCGGAGGGCAAAGCGATCGTCGCAAAGCTGCCCGCGGTGTTCTGCAATGTGATGCGACGCCATTTCGTTGGCTTCAGCCAGGCGGAGATCGACGTACTGAGCGGCATGCTGCATCGGGTCATCGACAACGGCGGCTGCCAGGCCATCGGCGCCTGCTGGACGGACCGCGACGGCGGGTAGTCCATCCCCTGCTCATCCGCCCCTCGCACGTTTTCTGGATCACCGAGCGCCACCGTCCTGGCGACACGTCTAAAGAAGAAGTCAGATCGATATGCAACCCGTTTCCTCCTCCGCACCGCGCCGTCTGGGCGCCCTGGCCCTCACTGTCATGGCCGCGGCCGTGCTGGCCGGCTGCGCGGCGCTGGGTGACTCGTACAGCACTCAAAACCTGGCCGAGCCGCAGGCGCTGGCGTCGCCGCAGACCTTTACCAACGACCACGGCCAATGGCCGTCGCAGGACTGGGTCGACCAGTTCCACGATGCGCAACTCCGCGCGCTGGCCGACGAAGCCGTCAAGGACAATCCGAGCCTGCAGGCCGCACTGGGCCGCGTGGCGGCATCGCGCGCGCTGGCCGAGGCCACGCGCGGGGCGCTGTACCCGAGTGTGGACTTCGAAGGCAGCATCGTGCGCCAGCGGTTCTCCGAAACCGATCTGTTCGAAGGCACGCCGCTGGCGGGCTCCTGGCAGAACCAGTCGCGGCTGCAGATGGGCCTGTCGTGGGACCTCGATTTCTGGGGCAAGAACCGCGATGCACTGGAAGCCGCCCTCTCCGACGACCGCGCCATGGAAGCCGAGAGCCAGGCCGCGCGTCTGATCCTGACCACGTCCATCGCACGCAACTACAACCGGCTGGCCGCGCTGTATGCGCAGCGCGATGTGGCCGAGCGCGCCATCGCCCAGCGCCGCGACCTGACCGACCTCTCGCGCCAGCGCCTGGCCGCCGGGCTCGATACCCAGGTCGAGACCACGCAGGCGCGCGGCACCGTGGCCGCCGCGCAGACCGACCTGCAACGCGTGGACGAAGAAATCGCCCTCGCCCGCAACCAGATCGCCGCATTGCTGGGCAAGGGCCCGGACCGCGGCCTGCAGATCGCCCGCCCCACCTTGCTCGCCAATGCCACGCCACTGCTGCCCGATGACCTGACCATCGGCCTGATCGGCCGTCGCCCGGATGTGGTGGCGGCGCGCTGGCGCGTGGAGGCGGCATCCAAGGACATCAGCGTGGCGAAGAAGGAGTTCCTGCCTGACGTGACGCTGACCGCGTTCGCCGGCGTGGCCTCGCTCGATCCGTCGAACCTGCTGATGGGCATCAGCCGCACCTTCGGCATCGGCCCCTCGGTGCGACTGCCGGTATTCGAAGGGGGCCGGCTGCGCGCCAACCTCAAGGGCAAGAACGCGCAGTACGACATCGCCGTGGCGAACTACAACCAGACGCTGGTCGATGCGCTGCGCGAAACCGCCGACACCGTGACCAGCATCCGCAGCGTGGACACCCAGATCAAGACCCAGCGCGAGGCGCTGGACCTGGCCGAGCACGCCTACGCGCTGGCCACCACGCGCTACAAGGCCGGCCTAGGCACGCAGCTGACCGTGCTCAACGCCGAAAGCAACGTGCTCCAGCAGCGCCGGCTGGCCACCGACCTCCAGGCACGGCGGCTCGATTTGCAGATGGGGCTGATGAAGGCCCTCGGCGGCGGCTACCAGGGCGAAACGCCGGACACCGCGCAAGCGCCGCGCGCCGCCCAGGGCTGACCTGGCGCCCGCCCGCCGACACCCGACAATCCGTCAAAGACCACGCAAAAAGACAGACATCATGAGCAACACTCCGCAATCTGCCGCGCCACAAACCCCGGCCCCGTCCGCCGACAACAATGGCAAGCGCCGCCGCCTGCTGGTGGCGCTGACCGCCGCCGTCGTCGTGGCCGGGCTTGGCTATGGCCTGTACTGGGGCGTCTACGCGCGCCATTTCGAGAACACCGACGACGCGTACGTGGCTGGCAACGTGGTGCAGGTCACGCCGCTGGTGGGCGGCACGGTGATCTCCATCACCGCCGACGACACGCAGCTCGTCACCGCCGGCCAGCCGCTGATCCAGCTCGACCGCGCCGACTCCCAGGTGGCCATGGAGCAGGCCGAGGCCCAGCTCGCCCAGGCCGTGCGCGAGGTACGCACGCTCTACGTGAACAACGGCTCGCTCTCCGCCAACGTGGCGATGCGCCAGGCCGACGTGGCCAAGGCGCGCGACGACCTGCGCCGCCGCCAGGCCATCGCCGGCTCGGGCGCGGTGTCGAACGAAGAAATTTCTCATGCGCAGACCGCGCTGAAGGCCGCCGAATCGGCGCTGCTGGCCGCGCAGGAACAACTCGCCTCGAACAAGGTGCTGACCGACCAGACCACGGTTGAGAAACATCCCAATGTGCAGCGCGCCGCCGCGAACCTGCGTTCGGCCTACCTCGCCTTCGCGCGCTCGACAATGCCCGCGCCGGTCACTGGCTACGTGGCCAAGCGCTCGGTGCAGGTGGGCCAGCGCGTGAGCCCCGGCACGCCGCTGATGGCCGTGGTGCCGCTGGACCAGGTGTGGGTGGATGCCAACTTCAAGGAAGTGCAGATCACGCATATGCGGATCGGCCAGCCGGTGGAACTGGAAGCCGATGTCTACGGCTCGAAGGTCAAGTACACGGGCCACGTGGCGGGCTTCTCCGCCGGCACGGGCTCCGCGTTTTCGCTGCTGCCGGCGCAGAACGCCACGGGTAACTGGATCAAGGTGGTGCAGCGCCTGCCGGTGCGCATCGCGCTGGATCCGCAGCAGCTGAAGGACCATCCGCTGCGCGTGGGCCTGTCGATGAACGTCACCGTCGACGTGCGCAAGGAAGAAGGCGGCGCAATGCTCAGCGCCTCGGCCGCCAAGCCGCTCGAGACCAATGTCTACGACAAGGTGGCGCAGGACGCCGACGAACTGATCGCCCGGATCATCGCGCTGAACAACGGCGGCCGCACCTCGGCCGCGCCGCAGGCGGCCCCGGCCGTGACCGGCAAGACGGGCGCCGCGGCGGCCGTGGCCAAGCCGGCCAATACGTAATTGTCTGATTCCCCGATTTCCGGATTCCCTGTATCCCTGATTCCGCACGGCTGACCGCTCATGGCTAACTCCACCACCGCCACGCCGGGCGCAGGCGCCTCGCCGGTGCCGGCACCGGCACCGGCCAAGGCGCCCACCGCGGCACCACCGCCGCTCACCGGCGGCAAGCTCGTGATCGGTACGATCGCGCTGTCGCTGGCCACGTTCATGAACGTGCTCGACTCGTCAATCGCCAATGTGTCGATCCCGGCCATCTCGGGCGACCTCGGCGTCTCGCCCAACCAGGGCACCTGGGTCATCACCTCGTTCGCGGTGGCCAATGCCATTTCGGTGCCGCTGACCGGCTGGCTGACCACGCGCTTCGGCGCGGTGCGGCTGTTCGTGCTGTCGATCCTGCTGTTCGTGGTCTCGTCCTGGCTGTGCGGCGTGGCGCCGAACCTCGAGACGCTGCTGGCCGCCCGGATCCTCCAGGGCGCCGTGGCCGGGCCGATGATCCCGCTCTCCCAGTCGCTGCTGCTGGCCAGCTATCCACCGGCCAAGAGTTCGATGGCGCTGGCGCTGTGGGGCATGACCACGCTCGTCGCGCCGATCATGGGGCCGCTGCTCGGCGGCTGGATCTCGGACAACATGACTTGGCCGTGGATCTTCTATATCAATATCCCGGTCGGTTTGGGTGCTGCTTACGCCACCTGGGCAATCTACCGTGAACGAGAAACGCCCACCAAGACGCTGCCGATCGACCGCATCGGGCTGGCGCTGCTGGTGATCTGGGTCGGCTCGATGCAGCTGATGCTCGACAAGGGCAAGGAGCTCGACTGGTTCCACTCCAGCGTGATCGTGGCGCTGACCGTGATTGCCGTGGTGGGCTTCCTGTTCTTCCTGATCTGGGAAAACTACGAAAAGCACCCGGTCGTAGACATCCACCTGTTCAAGGGCCGCAACTTCGCCGCCGGCGTGGTGGCCATCTCAGTGGCATACGGACTGTTCTTCGGCAACCTCGTGATCCTGCCGCTGTGGCTGCAGACCATCGTCGGCTACACCGCTACCGACGCTGGCATCGTCATGGCCCCGGTGGGCATTTTTGCGATCATCCTGTCGCCGATCATCGGACGCATACTGCCCAAGGTGGATGCGCGCTGGGTGGCCACGGGCGCGTTCATCACCTTCGGCATCGTCAGTTTCATGCGGGCCGGGTTCACCACCGGGGTGGACACGCGCACGCTGATGATTCCCACGCTGATCCAGGGTGCGGCGATGGCGCTGTTCTTCATTCCGCTGACATCGATCATCCTGTCCGGCCAGCCGCCCGAGAAGATTCCGGCGGCGTCGGGGCTGTCGAACTTCGTGCGGATCACGTTCGGGGCGATCGGGGCGTCGATCTCGACCACGGTCTGGGAAAACCGCTCGGCACTCCATCACGCGCAGCTGGTGGAGCAGATCAACCCCTACAGCGCCACCTACACCGAGCAGCTGCACCACCTGATGCAGATGGGCATGACGCAGGCGCAGGCCATCGGGCTGATGGAGCGGAACATCTCGCTCCAGGCGTCGATGCTGGGCGCCAACGACATCTTCTGGATCTCGGGTGTGCTGTTCTTCGTGCTGATCGGCTTTGTCTGGCTGACCAAGCGCAGCCAGGGTGGCGGCGGGGCCGAGGCGGCCGGCGCGCATTGACCCGCCACTGAGCGCGCGTCGCTACCGCTCCGGTGGCGACGTGGCGCTGACGGGCGGCACCATCCGCGTGCCGCCCTGCCACGCAAACGCGGCCAGCAACGCGGCGGCGCAACCCCAGGCGAGCACCGGCAGCCAGGGCAACCAGCCGGCCAGCGGCGCGGTGGCGCCGGCGGCCAACATGGCGATACGCGCCAACGCCGCCAGGGCCGCGAGCGAGAACACCAGCCCGACGAAACGCCCTTCCCGCCCCACATGGCCGGCATCGGTCGCCGCATTGACCACCGTGCCGAAGACCATCGCCCACAATACCCCCGCCAGGCCCTGCGCCAGCAATACGCCCGGGAGCGTGGAGGCCGAGGCGAAGCCAACCAGCGTAAGCACCCCCAGCAGGGCCGATGCCAGCAGCAGCACGGCAGCCGGCACGCGCTTCAGCCATGGCGCCTGCGGCAGCAACACGCCAAGGACAAAGCCCACCCAGAAGGCCGGCATGTAGCGCACCAGTTCCGTGGCCGGCGCGAATCGGAGATAGGTGGCGCTGGAATTGATCGCGGTGTGGATCTGGAACCCGAACGCCAGCAGCCACGTGGCGGCGAAGAACATCCACAGCGCCGGCATGGGCGCGGGCGGCATGCGGCGGGCCGGAGGAGCCTCGCGCGGCGGCAGCTCGATCCAGCGCAGTGCGACCACCGCCACCATCAGGCCGACACTCGCCAGCACGAACGGCACCACGGGCGAGGACTGGCGCAGCGCAGCCGTCAGCATCGGCGCCAGGGCCCCGGCCAGCCCGATGCCCAATATCGACCAGGAAATCAGTAATGGCGTGGCGGAGCGTTCGAGGCGACGCGCGATGATGACCATCGGCGGCGCGCGCAGCGCGGACGAGGTGGCGGCCCAGAGCGCGGTCAGCCCCACCAGCAGCGCCGGCGAAGTCGCCGCCGGCAGCAGCACGAAGGCCACGCCGGAGACGACCGAAATCGCCAGGATCCAGACACCCAGCCGGTGCATGGCGTTGGCCATGCGGTCGGCGGCGATGCCCGTGGCACTGTCGGCGATGACGAAGATCGCCTGATCCATCAGCAGTATCCACGCGACCTGCGCCTTGCCGATGCCGACCTGCGCGGCGAGTTGCGGCAGGAAGGCCGCGTAGAGCGTCCACGTCACGGCCAGCAGGCACTGCACCGCGCAAAAAATCAGGCAACGCATGGCTCCCACCGCTGATCCGTGGCTGGTGGGTCAAGGATAGGTCATGGGGGCCCAAGGCCTGCGCGGCGGACTGCGTATTGTTGCCGCCACTTCCTGAGAACACCGTGGGTGTAGCCGAAGCCTAGCTGCCCCGCGCCGTGATCGAGATTCGTACCTGCGCCAGCGCAGTGGCCGCGCCGCCCGTCGGATGGCTGCCCTGCCAGCTTTCAGATCTTTACGAGCCGCTCCGGACGGAGCGCGCCTTCTCGCATCCGGGCCACGCCCAGCAGGCGGGATGGCTCGCCGCCGTACACACGCGCCAGGGTTTCCTCTTCCAGCACGGTGCCTTCGGGCAGGTCGCGCCGGGCGATGCGCTGGCCCTGGAGGAACCGCGCCATCGCGGCATCGTCGAGTTGCACGGGCACGCAGCGTTGCAGCAAGGCGTCCACGGGCGCTAGCAGGGTCGGGCGGCTATCGTCGGATTGCTGGTCGATCTGTTCCAGCGTGACCGCGCCATCGAGTGTAAGGTCGCCCACGGCCGTGCGGCGCAAGGCGGTCAGGTGGCCCCCGCAGCCGAGCGCCTCGCCGATGTCCTCGCCCAGCGTGCGGATATAGGTGCCCTTGCTGCAACGCACGCGCATCGTGAATTGCGGCGGATTGGCGTCGATAGCCACGTCGAGCAGTTCGATCGCATGGATCGTCACCGCCCGCGCCGCGCGTTCGATGGTCTGCCCGGCGCGCGCGTATTCATATAGCGGCTTGCCGTCCTTCTTCAGTGCCGAGTACATCGGCGGCACCTGTTCGATCGGGCCTGTAAATCGTAAAACAGCCAAATCCAGTGCCGCGCGGTCGCAGGTGACCGGGCGTTCGGCAACGACTTCGCCCTCGGCATCGCCGGTGGTCGTCGTCATGCCTAGCCGTACCACGGCCTCATAGGTCTTGTCGGCCTCGAGCAGGTCCTGGGAGAACTTGGTCGCCTCGCCGAAACACAGCGGCAGCAGGCCGGTGGCCAGCGGGTCCAGCGTGCCCGTGTGGCCGGCCTTGTTGGCACGCAGCAGGCGCTTGGCGCGTACCAGCGCGTCGTTGGACGACAGGCCCAGCGGCTTGTCGAGCAGCAGCACGCCATGCACGTCGCGGCGTGGCAGCCGGGGCGGACGGGTTGCGGGGGAATCGGTCATTGCGGCGGGGGAAGAAGCGCGGCGCCGGAGCGGGTCCGGCGCGCGTCACAGAGGCGGAACGGCGCGACGGACTTACTCGTCGTCCTTGGCGCGCGTCGAATTGGCTTCGTTGATCAGCTTCGACATTTCGATGGCATGTTCCACCGACGTGTCGTGATGGAAATGCAGCGTCGGCACGGTGTGGATGTGCAGGCGCTTGAACAGCAGCGAGTGCAGGTAACCGGCCTTCTCGCGCAGGATACCGGCGGCCACCTCAGGCTCGGCGCCCAGCACCGTGAAGTAGACCTTGGCGTGCGCGTAGTCCGGCGTCAGCGCTACCGATTGCAGCGTGACCAGGCCCAGGCGCGGGTCACGCAGTTCGCGCTGGATCATCTCGGCCAGTTCCTTCTGGATCTGGTCGGAAAGCCGCAGATTGCGGGAGGAGATATTGCCTTTCTTGGCCATTCAAACCTGTCTTGTGCCCAAAGTGAAAACGGCAGGCCGGAGCCTGCCGTCTTGCGTATCGCCTTACAGCGTACGCGCCACTTCGGTGATTTCGTACACCTCGAGCTGGTCGCCTTCCTGAACGTCGTTGAAGTTCTTGATCGACAAACCGCACTCGAAGCCTTGCTTGACTTCCTTGACGTCGTCCTTGAACCGCTTGAGCGAGTCCAGTTCGCCAGTGTGCACCACCACGTTGTTGCGCAGCACGCGCACCAGCGAGTTGCGCTTGACCATGCCGTCGGTGACCATACAGCCGGCCACGGCGCCAATCTTCGGCACACGGAAGACCTGGCGGACTTCCACCTGGCCGATCGTCGTCTCGCGCTTCTCCGGCGCCAGCATGCCGGACATCGCCGCCTTGATCTCGTCTACCGCATCGTAAATGATGTTGTAGTAGCGGATGTCGATGCCATTGTGCTCGGCCAGCTTGCGCGCGCCGGCATCGGCCCGCACGTTGAAGCCGATAATGACCGCCTTCGAGGCCACAGCGAGGTTGACGTCCGACTCCGAGATGCCGCCCACGCCGCCGTGCACGATCTGCACGCGCACTTCCTCGGTCGACAGCTTCTGCAGCGACTGCACCAGTGCTTCCTGCGAACCCTGCACGTCGGCCTTCACGATCAGCGGCAGCGATTGCACTTCGCCTTCGCTCATCTGCTCGAGCATCGTTTCCAGCTTGGCGGCCTGCTGCTTGGCGAGCTTCACGTCGCGGAACTTGCCCTGACGGAACAGGGCGATTTCACGCGCCTTGCGCTCGTCCGGCAGCACCAGCACTTCCTCGCCGGCGGCCGGTACTTCCGACAGACCCTGGATTTCCACCGGGATCGATGGACCAGCTTCCTTCGTCGGCTTGCCGTTCTCGTCCAGCATGGCGCGCACGCGGCCGTAGGCACTGCCTGCGAGCACTACGTCGCCACGCTTGAGCGTACCGCTGCTGACCAGGATCGTCGCGATCGGGCCCTTGCCCTTGTCCAGCTGGGCTTCCACCACCAGGCCCTTGGCCGGGGCGTCCACCGGTGCCGTCAGCTCCAGCACTTCGGCTTGCAGCAGCACCTGCTCGAGCAGGTCGTCGATGCCCAGGCCGGTCTTGGCGGACACCGGCACGAACGGCGAATCGCCGCCGTACTCTTCCGGCAATACCTGCTCGGCCACCAGTTCCTGCTTCACGCGGTCCGGGTTGGCTTCGGGCTTGTCGATCTTGTTGATCGCCACCACGATGGGCACGCCGGCAGCCTTGGCGTGCGCAATCGCTTCCTTGGTCTGCGGCATCACGCCGTCGTCCGCCGCGACCACCAGGATCACGATGTCGGTGGCCTTGGCGCCACGGGCACGCATGGCCGTGAAGGCCTCGTGACCCGGGGTGTCCAGGAAGGTGATCACGCCACGCTCGGTTTCGACGTGGTAGGCACCAATGTGCTGCGTAATGCCCCCGGCTTCGCCCGCGGCAACCTTGGTGCGGCGGATGTAGTCGAGCAGCGAGGTCTTGCCGTGGTCGACGTGACCCATCACGGTCACCACCGGCGGACGCGGCAGCAGTTCGGCGTCGGTATGGTCTTCGCCATCCACCACCAGCAGCGCTTCCGGATCGTCCAGCTTGGCGGCGAACGCCTTGTGGCCCATTTCTTCCACCACGATCATGGCGGTTTCCTGGTCCAGCACCTGGTTGATCGTGACCATCTGGCCGAGCTTCATCATCTGCTTGATGACCTCGGACGCCTTCACGGACATCTTGTGCGCCAGGTCGGCCACCGAGATGGTTTCCGGCACGTGCACTTCACGCACCACCGGCTCGGTCGGCGCCTGGAAGTTGCTGCGATCGTCAGCGTGCTGCTTGCCGCCGCGGCCACGCGGGCCACCGCGCCAGCCACCCACACCGCCCGACGTATCGCCGCGCGTCTTCAGGCCGCTGCCCTTCTTGCGCGAGCCTTCGTCCTGCCACGTACCGGTCTTGACCGGCTTGCCGGTCTTCTTGTCGACGGTGGTCGTGGCCGTGGTGGTGGTCGTGGCCGGTTTCTTGTCGTCCTTCTTGGCTTCGGTCGTCGCGCCGGCCGGCTTCACCGGCTTGTGCAGCGTGCCAGTCTGCTCGGCCTTCTTTTCCTCGGCCTTGCGTTCCGACGGCGCCTTCAGCACGCGGGCCGGGGCGTTCAGCATCTGCTGGATCGCACGGGCCTCGGCCTCGGCAGCCTCGCGGCGGCGGCGGGCGGCGTCCTGCTCGGCACGGGCCTTGTCGGCCGCGGCCTTCGCGTCGTCCGCATCCTTCTGCACCTGCACGCGCTCGGCGGCCACGCGGGCCTGGTCGTCCTCGGCCTTCTTGCGCACGGCGGCGTCCTCGGCGGCGTTGTTCACCGCCTGGGCAGCCGCAGCCTCTTCCTCGGCCTTGCGGGCAAGGAGTTCGGCCTGGCGGCGCTGCTCGGCCTCGAGGGCTTCCTGGCGCGCACGGCGCTCGGCTTCCTCGCGCTCGGCGGCTTCCTGGCGAGCCTTCAGCTCGGCTTCCTGGCGCGCGAGCACCTCGGCCTGCTGACGGCTTTCCTCTTCCTCGCGGCGCGCCTGCTCGGCGGCGGCTTCAGCCGCTTCGGCGGCGTCCACGCCATCGGCGTGTACATCCCCGGCGGCCTCGTCACGCTTGATCAGGACGCGCTTCTTGCGCACCTCGACCTGAACGGTACGGGTCTTGCCGGTGGAATCGGCCTGACGGATTTCGGACGTCTCGCGCTTGGTCAGCGTGATCTTTTTGCGTGCGCTGTCGTCGGCCTGACCGTGCGACCGCTTGAGATAATCAAGGAGTCGGGTCTTGTCCGATTCGGTGATGATGTCTTCCGGCGTCGCTTTGCCCACCCCAGCTGCCTGCAATTGTTCCAGCAGGGCAGCTGCGCTGCGGCTCAGTTCTGCGGCCAGTTGGGCAACTGTTGTGCTTGCCATTCAAACCCTTTCAATGCTCGGTTTCTACGTCGGGACAATCGTATGCGGAAAGCGCCGGGGCCCCTGGCCCCGTACGTGTCCCTCAGTTAAACCAATGTTCCCGTGCTTTCATGATCAGCGCCTTGGCTTCCTCATCCGCCACGCCGGCCAGCTCGACCAGTTCGTCCACGGCCAGTTCGGCCAGGTCGTCACGCGTGTGGATATTGCCTTCGGCCAGCTTGCCGATCAGCTCGGGGGTCAGGCCGTCGAGCGAGCGCAGATCCTGCGACACCTCTTCCACCTTTTCTTCCCGGGCCAGTTCCATCGTCAGCAGCGCATCGCGTGCGCGGTTGCGCAGCTCGGTGACGGTGTCCTCATCGAAGGCCTCGATTTCCATCATTTCACTGATGGGCACGTAGGCAACTTCTTCCAGCGTGGAGAACCCTTCCTCGATCAGGATGTCCGCCACTTCTTCGTCCACGTCCAGCTTGGCCATGAACAGTTTGCGTACCACTTCGCTTTCCTCGGCCTGCTTCTGCGCCGATTCTTCCTGCGTCATGATGTTGATCTGCCAGCCGGTCAGCTCGGACGCCAGGCGTACGTTCTGGCCGCTGCGGCCGATGGCGACGGCGAGGTTTTCCTCATCCACCACCACATCCATGCTGTGCTTTTCCTCGTCCACCACGATGGACTGCACCTGCGCCGGCGCCAGCGCGCCGATCACGAACTGAGCCGGGTCTTCCGACCACAGCACGATATCCACGGCCTCGCCGCCGATCTCGTTGCGCACAGCCGTCACGCGGGTACCGCGCACGCCGACGCAGGTGCCGATCGGGTCGATGCGCTTGTCATGGGCCACCACAGCGATCTTGGCGCGCACGCCGGGGTCGCGGGCGGCGGCCTTGATCTCGAGCAGGCCCTGTTCCATTTCCGGCACTTCGTTCTCGAACAGCTTGATCAGGAACTCGGGTGCCGTACGCGACAGTTCGATCTGCGGGCCGCGCGCGGCGCGGTCCACATTGAGGATATACGCCCGCACGCGGTCACCGGTACGGAGATTTTCCTTCGGAATGATCTGGTCACGGGCCAGCAGCGCTTCCACGCGCCCCGATTCCACGATCAGGCCCTTCTTGTCGGCGCGCTTGACCGTGCCGGTCATGACTTTTTCGCCACGATCCAGGTAGTCGTTCAGGATCTGCTCGCGCTCGGCGTCGCGGATACGCTGCAAAATCACCTGCTTGGCCGCCTGGGCGCCGATCCGGCCGAATTCCACGGACTCGATCTGCTCTTCGACGAACTCGTCGAGCTGGATGTCCGGATCCTGGTCGCGGGCTTCGAACAGCAGGATCTGCTTGTCCGGCTCCTGCAGGCCCTGCTCGTCGGGGACGACAAGCCAGCGGCGGAACGTTTCGTGCTCACCGGATTCACGGTCGATGGCGACGCGGATATCCACGTCTTCCTCGAAGCGTTTCTTGGTGGCCGAAGCAAGTGCTGCTTCGAGCGCACCGAATACCACATCCTTGTCGACGTTCTTTTCACGCGCAAGCGCATCGACGAGCAACAGAACTTCGCGGCTCATTGCTTGTTCCCTTTTCTTTGATTTCCCTTGAAGTCGATCACTGGCACGAGCCGTGCCTTGTCGACGTCGGATATGGCGAATTCCAGCAGTGCCGGGCCGTCGCGTCCTTCGAATTCCAGGCCGATTTTCTCGGCTCCGGCATCGCCAGTGGGTGCCTGGATGATGCCGACGAAATTCTTCTGGCCATTCACCGGGAGGCGCAGCGTGATCCTGGCCTCGACGCCGGCAAAACGGACGTAATCGGCCAGCTTCTTCAGCGGCCGGTCCAGACCGGGCGAGGACACCTCGAGGCGCTCGTAGTCGACATTTTCGACCGTAAGCACATGGGTAAGCTGGCGGCTTACCTTCTCGCAATCTTCAATGACGATGCCGGTTTCAGGCTGATCGATATAGACACGCAGCAGTCCGGCCGGGGCACGCTCGAGCTCAACCAACTCGTAGCCCATGCCGTTAAGGGTGGTTTCGATCAAATCTGCCAGATGCACTGTATTCCCGAAATAGTGGCCTTCAACACCATGGCAGACACCGGACAACGACTTCCGTTCTGAAACTAGGTTCTGAAACGAGGTTCTGGAACGAACCGCTGCCTTGCCTGCCCCGTCATCCCCGGCGCCGGCGTGGCGCAGTCGCGGCCACAAGCACAAAACGGGCGAACCAAAAAAAAATGGGCGCAATGCCCATCATTCGCCCACCCTCGCTAAGGATGACACTTTTGAATAGACTTTGATTATACGCGGATTATGTCCAAAAGGCAAAAGCCGGACAGGATCCGCGGGCAGCATGCAGGCCTGGGCAAGCCCCGGCTTGCATGCCGCCTGCCTGAGTTAGCGGTGACCGCCACCCTGGTTGCCGCCGCGACCGCGCGGACGACGCGGGCCGCCGGCATTGCCGCCGCCCTTGGTTGCCTTCGGCATCACATTGCCGTTGGCCTCGCCACCCCCGCGACGCTGCTGGCCGCGCTGGCCACCCATGCCGCCACCGCCCATGCCACCACCCATACCACCACCGCCGCCGAGGCCGCCGCGATTGCCGCCGCGCCCACCGGCACCACCGCCACGCAGACCGCCGGCAGCGCCACCACTGAACTTGGTGGTGTGTGACGTCAGCGGCGCCGGGCCGGTCGGGATGTAACCCATCGAGGTCTGCATCGGATCCGGCTGGCCACGGCCAGCACCGCCGTTACCGCGCGCGCCACCCTTCTCATAGCGCGGCAGACCGTCCATGCCGGTGTGCATCGGCATGCCGGCGATAGCCGCCTCGGTGCGCGCCTTGCGGCCGCCCACCTTGGTGGCGCCCTTGCCGCCCTGCTCGCCCTTCGCCGGCGCCTTCAGGCCGATATTGGCCATCAGCGCGCGCACGTCGGTCGGGTCCAGCTCCTGCCAGCGGCCACGCTTGAGGCCGCGCGGCAGCAGGAACTGACCATAGCGCGTGCGGATCAGGCGCGACACGGTCAGGCCGACGGCCTCGAACATGCGACGCACTTCGCGGTTGCGGCCTTCGGTCAGCGCCACGTGATACCACTGGTTCACCCCTTCGCCACCGCCATCGGCAATGCGCAGGAAGTTCGCCTCGCCATCGTCCAGCTGAATCCCGTGCAGCAGCGCCTGGCGATCGGCTTCGGCCAACTCGCCCAGCGTGCGCACCGCGTATTCGCGCTCCACGCCGTAGCGCGGGTGCATGAACCGGTTGGCGATGTCGCCCGAGGTCGTGAAGATCAGCAGGCCTTCGGTATTGAAGTCGAGACGGCCAACCGCCACCCATTTGCCGGCCTTGATGCGCGGCAGGCTGTCGAACACGGTCGGACGGCCTTCCGGATCGCTCTGGCTCACAATTTCGCCTGACGGCTTGTGATACAGCAGCACGCGCGGCGGCTTGGACGACACCTTGCGATGGATCAGCTTGCCGTTCACACGCACCTGGTCGGTCGGCAGGATCCGCTGGCCGATGTGGGCCGGCAGGCCGTTCACCGAGACACGACCCTCGAGGATCAGCTGTTCCATTTCGCGACGCGAGCCGAGGCCGCCTTCGGCCAGCACCTTGTGCAGCTTGGGCGCATCATCGTCGGCGGACAGTTCGCGCACCGGCTTGGCCTTGGTGCGCGGCAACGCCATCTCTTCCTGATCGAATTGTTCCGAAATCACGAATTTGAAGACGTCCTCGGCACCGCCGGCTGGCTTGCCTGCAGGCTTGCCGCCCTTCGCGCCCCGGGCCGGCTTGTCACCGGCGCGCTGCTCGAATTTTTCCGAAGGCTTGCCACCTGCGGCACCCGCCTGACCCTTGCGTTGGCCCTGACCACCCTGGCCACCTTGGCTACCCTGACCGCGCTTGTCGCGCCGGCCGGGCTGCTGGGCTGCCGGCTTGTTGTCGCCATCGACCAGCGCGGCCTTGCGCTGGGGCTGCTGGCGGCGCTTGCGCGCGCCGGCGCCCTGCGGCTGCGCGGGCTGGCCGTCGGCGTCACTCGCCTCGGCACGCGGTTCGCGGACGTCGCGGGTATCGCGATCGGCTACCGGCTTGCGGCGACCACGGGGGCGCGGCTCGCGGCCGGCCGGTGCGGCTGCGTCGGGCTGCGGCGCGTCGGCCTGCATCGGCGCAGCGGCATCGCCCTCGCCACGGCCACCCTCACGGTCCTGTGCGGACTGGCGGCGCGACGCCACCAGATTGCGCAGGCCACGGCGCAGGCCCTTGCGGCGCGGCGCGCCGTCGGTGCCGTTGCCCGCGTCGGGCGCGGCGCCGGTATCGCCCGGCGCGTCCGGTTGCCGGACGTCTTGCTCAGCGGAATCAGACAAAGTATTCACTATCGATGTTGCGTGTTATTCAGTTGGACACGCGTTCGTCGTCCTCAGCAGGATGCGGCGCGTTGCCGTCCCGGACCGAATCGTCGGCCGCTTCCGGGGAGGAAGCAGCTGTGTCCACGTGGAAACCGTTGGCGTGGGCCAGCGGCGCGTCGTCGTCCTGGCCGCCATCGGCGGGCCACTGCGCAACGCTGTTGTCTTGCGGGTGCGGCGTGTCGTTCTGTTCGGTATCGGCGCCGTGGGCTTCCGTCTCCACCGGCTCCGCATGGTCGCCCTCCGCCGCAGCCACGACCTCCGCTTCCACCGCCTCGGCAGCGGTCTCGACGGGCTGGGGCTCGGCAAAGGCCTCTTCGTCGCCAGCCGGCGGGTTGGCCGTGGCAACTTCCTCAAAATCTATCGCCTGCTGGTCCAGCAGGGCAGCCTGGACCTGGGCCTGGGCGTCCTCGAGCGGCGGCAGCTCATCCAGCGTGCGCAGCCCCAGATCGTCCAGAAACGCCTTGGTCGTGGCGTAGAGCGCGGGCCGGCCCGGCACATCCCGGTGCCCGATCACCTCGATCCAGCTGCGATCCTCAAGCTTCTTGATCACGTCCGTGCTGACCGTCACGCCGCGGATTTCCTCGATATCGCCGCGCGTCACCGGCTGGCGATAGGCGATGATGGCAAGTGTCTCCATCACGGCGCGCGAATACTTGGGCGGCTTTTCCGGGTTGAGCCGATCGAGGAACTCACGCATCTCGGGTCGACTCTGGAAACGCCAGCCGCTGGCCAGGGCCACGAGTTCCACACCGCGTTGCTGCCAGTCCTGTCGCAATTCGTCCAACAGGGCGCGGATGGTGTCGGCGCCGATATCGTCGGCGAAAAGACGGCGCAGATCGTTGAGGCGCAGGGGCTCCTGCGCACAAATCAGCGCGGTCTCGAGGACGATCTTCGCCTCTTGGGTATTCATGTGATTGTGTGCAGCCTGTCTTTGCACCTGCTCCCGGACGAATCCCGGAGCACTGGAGATTTCGGATACAGCGGTACCGATGCCACCGCCATCTCATTGCGCAGCCAACTCGCAGCCTGTCGCAGCCCAGGCAGCCAAGCGGTGCACTTCGTTCTTTTGCATCGATTTGCCGGGTCGTTCCGGCAGGAGATCGTCCGAATCCGGCTGGCTTCGCCGGGAGTCGAACCTCTTGCGTCGCGCTCTCGCCTTTACCCTCGCAGGCGGAACCCTTCCCCTTGGAGCGGACATTCGCCAGGACAATCAGATTGCCAAGGCGGCAAGAAAAAACGGATATCGGCCCGGACAAGCTTCGTCCTGCGCCTGCGCCACCACTCCACAAGGCCGCCCGGCCTTTTAAACCAGATCTTTTGAACCGGATGAACTGTGGGGACGGATCCGGCAAGCCAACGCTGCCTCGGACCCATGGACACGCATCCCAGATCAGGGATGCCGGCCCGGCGACGCCAGGGAATTACGTGGCGCGATACCGTGGTTCTCGCGATTGTATGGCATTCCCGGCCCCGTCCGCAACCCGCCCGCCACCCGACGTGGCAAATGGCATGAACCCGGCTGGCCTGCCCCCCCACTCGGAATTGTCTCAAAACACCACGCAAAACCCATGCGCCGCCAGCGTCTCGGGCAGCCAGACCGCCCGCGCCACGCCCACGATGCCGAAGCCGATGATCAGCACCCCCGCCACCGCCCGGAGCAGCGGCCGGCGCGACAAATGGCGCACATAGCCTGAAAGCCCCGAAATCACCAGCAGGTTTGGCAGCGTTCCCAGCCCGAAGGCGAACAGTACCAGCGCGCCGGACGCCGCATTGCCGGCCAGCAGCGCCATCGCGAGTGCCCCATAGACCATCCCACACGGCACGATCCCCCAGGCGAGCCCCAAGCCGAAGCGTCTCATGAGCGGCGTATGCCGGGCCAAGCCCGCGGGCAGGCGGATACCGAGCGCGCCCACGCGGCCGACCGCTCCCTGGGCCACGCGCACCGCAAGCGCCTCGAGGCCCGCCGCCCGCATGGTGCGCCCACGCAACAACCAGAAGCCCGACATCACCAGCATCGCCCCGCCTGCGCCATAGAGCCACCGCTGCACGGGCAGATAGTCCTGCTTCCATGCGGTGGCGCCGACGGCACCCATGACGGCCCCCAGCAACGCGTAGGTAGTCAGGCGTCCGGCGTGCATCGCCAGCAATTCGACGAGCCAGCCACGTGGCGAGCGATGGATCGTCACTGGCACGCGCACCGGCGCGCGCTGCTCGGCCGCCATCGCAATGCCGCCGCACATCGCGGCACAGTGGACGCCACCAAACAACGCAACGATAAAAACGCTGAAAAGCACACCAAATGGCAACGGTCCCTCGCTTCGGCGTCACTTCACGCGGTAAAATTGATTTGTCGCGCCCCTGCTGCAATGCGCATCACCAAGAGCCCTCAATTGCTTACCTCCATTCCCGTCACCGAGATCTCGCCCCGTTGCTCCACGTGCGGGATGGGCCAGCTTTGTCTGCCGGTAGGCATGTCGCAGCAGGACCTCCTGAAGATGGACACGCTCGTGCAGGAACGCGTGCGCGTGCACAAGGGCGAAACGCTGTATCGCATGGGCGATCCGCTCACCGCCGTCTATGCCGTGCGCTTCGGCACGCTCAAGACGCACGTGACGCTCGAGGATGGCCGCTCGCAGATCACCGGCTTCCATCTGCCCGGCGAGATCGTCGGCCTGGATGGCCTTGGCGAGATGCAGCATGCCTCCGATGCCACGGCCCTCGAGGACGCCGAAGTCTGCGTCGTACGCTTCAGCGAGCTGCAGGCGCTCTCGGGTGACCTGCCCTCGCTGCAAACCCAGTTCCTGCGCTTGATGAGCAAGGAAATCTCGCAGGACCAGGTCATGCTGATGACACTGGGCTCGATGCGCGCCGAGGAGCGGCTCGCCGCGTTCCTCGTCAATCTTTCCGAGCGCCTGTCGGCGCGTGGCTACTCGTCTAGCGAGTTCGTGTTGCGCATGAGCCGCGAGGAGATCGGCAGCTATCTGGGCCTGAAACTGGAGACCGTGAGCCGCCTGTTCTCCCGATTTGCCGAGGCGGGCCTGATCCAGATCCGCCAGCGCCACGTCAAGCTCATCGACATGGCCGGCATCAAGCAGATCTACAACCGATCCTGCTGAGGCCGCCTCGCCAGCGGTGGTGCGCGGGCTACTCGAGTTCATCGGTATCGCTGAGCGGCGTCGGCATGGTGTAGAGCGTCAAGCCGCTCGACAAGGCACAGAACAGCCACGCCAGCAAGAATCCCACGGTGTAGACCGCTTCGCGCGACGCGTCGACCGGATGACCGAAGAAGCTCAGGTCACTGGGATCCACAATCGAGAACACCGTTGCCGTAGCCACGCCGCCGATCAGAAACGCTGGCCACATCACCCACATCAGCCAGCGTAGTCTCATGGCCGCCTCGCCGTCTCATTGACATGGGCGGCGGCGCGCGCGGCGGACCCATCCAACTTTTCCACCACCAGCCCATGCCGCGCAGCATCGCGCACCGGCACGTCGGCGTGGGTATTGGCGAGCCAGATCGTCACACCACAGCCGATCATCGCCACCAGCGGGCCACTCATCAGCAACCACGGCCACGGTTCCTTCCACCACGGCTTGATTTGTTGCGCTGTCATTGCCTACTCCTTGCGTCGATAATTTCCTGGATGACCCGCACTACAGTCCGCGCGGCACGATGAAGCTGGTCGCTTCCTGGATCTGCGCGCGCTCCCGCGCATCGTCCATGCCCTCCCCCGTGACCGTGATGCGGATCTTGTGCGTGCCCTGCGGCGCGTGGTCGATCGGGATACGGATGCGCACGGGCAACAGGCGGTTCGACGTGGGCGCAAGCGTTTCCGCCGACTTGTCGTACTCAATGGTCAGCCCTTGCAGCGCCGCGCTCGTCGCCTGTACCCGGACGCGCATCGGAGCCTCGGTGGTATTGATCAGTTGCAGCCGGTACACGTTCTCGATCCATCGACCTTCGACCTCGCGACCCAAGGCACCCCGATCGCGGATGACATCGACCTTGAGTGGTGCGCGCATCGCCAGCGACCCGATAAAGCCTCCTACCAGCACCGACCAGATCACCGCGTAGATGATCGTCCGCGTGCGGAACAGCCGCCTGCGCGCCGCCACCGCCGACAGGCCCTTGCGCATTGCGTTCTCGGAGGTGTAGCGGATCAAGCCGCGCGGATAGGCCATCTTGTCCATGACCTGGTTACAGGCGTCGATGCAAGCTCCGCAGCCGATGCACTCGTATTGCAATCCGTCGCGGATGTCGATCCCGGTCGGACAGACCTGCACACAGATGCTGCAATTGACACAATCGCCAATGCCGGCGGTGTGCCGGTCCGCCTTGCGCGATCGGCTGCCGCGCGGCTCGCCTCGACCTACGTCATAGGTCACCACGAAGGTATCGCGGTCGACCATCACGCTCTGGAAGCGCGCGTACGGGCACATGTACTTGCACACCTGTTCGCGCATGAAGCCCGCGTTACCCCAGGTGGCGAACGCATAGAACAGCATCCAGAACGACTGCCACGGCCCCAGCGAGAAATCGACCACCTGCCCGCCCAGCTCGCGGATCGGAGAAAAGTAGCCGACAAAGGTGAAGCCGGTCCACAGGGCGATCACCACCCAGAGCGCGTGCTTGGTCGCCTTGAGTCGCAGCTTGCGCAGACTCCACGGGTCGCCGTCCAGCCGGATACGGGCGATGCGGTCGCCTTCCACGCGCCGCTCGATCCACATGAAGATCTCGGTGTAGACGGTCTGTGGGCACGCGTAGCCGCAGAACAGCCGGCCCGCAATAGCAGTGAACAGGAACAGCGCCAGGGCCGAGATGACAAGCAGGACCGCGAGGTAAATCACGTCCTGCGGCCACAGCACGAGGCCGAAGATATAGAACTTGCGGGCGCCGAGGTCGAACAGCACCGCCTGGCGGTTGTTCCATTGCAGCCACGGCGTGCCGTAATAGACCAGCTGGGTGAGGATGACGAGCCAGACTCGCCAGCTCGAGAAGGCGCCCGCGACCGAGCGCGGATAGATCTTGCGCCGAACCTCGTAGAGCGTCTCTTCAGAAGATTCAGCCGATTGGGCGGGCTGGGCAGGCTGCGCGGATCGAGGCGCGGCTGCCGGGCGCCATGGCGGGCTGTCGTCCGGCCGTGAGGGCTCCGGCGTGGCGGCGTCGTCCGCCACGGGCTGTGCAGCATTGGGGGGCGCGTTCATCTGGTGTTCCTCGCGCCCCGGCAGGCGGCTTGCCGCCCTGCCCGGGGGCTGTTGATCATTGTCCGGCCGCTCCAGTGTTGGAGAGACCCCACACATAGGCGGTCAGCATGCGGATACGCTCGGGCGTCAGGATTTCCTCGTGCGCGGGCATGTGGCCGTTGTGGCCCTTCAGGATCGCCTCGACGATGGCATTTTCCGAACTGCCGTAGAGCCAGACGCTGTCCGACAGGTTCGGCGCGCCAAGCGCCTGATTCCCCTTGCCGCTTGCCCCATGGCAGGCCGCGCACGTGGTCTTGAAGGTGCCTTCACCCCGCGACGCACGGATCGGGTCGGACGCCAGGCCCGACAGCGAGCGCACATACTGGGCCGTGTCCCCGGCGAGTTTGGCGTCGATGGTGCCGGCGAACGGCGGCATCATGCCGTTGCGGCCCTTGGCGATCGTCTGACGGATCGTGTCGGGGTCGCCGCCATAGAGCCAGTCGTTATCAGCCAGGTTCGGGAAACCGCGGCTGCCGCGCGCGTCGGAGCCATGGCATTGCGCGCAGTAATTCAGGAACAGGCGCTGGCCGATCTCGCGAGCCTCAGGGTCGACTGCGACCTTCGTGACGTCCATCGTCATGTACTTCCCGTAGATCTCGTTCTGAATCTTCTCGGCGGCCTGGCGATGCGCAGCCAGTTCGCCCTGCGAGGAGAAGCCCAGCACGCCTGCGTAGGAACCCAGGCCCGGATACAGAACCAGATATCCCAAGCTGAAAATGCAGGCCAGCAGGAACATCCACATCCACCAGCGCGGCAGCGGGTTGTTCAGTTCGCGCAGGTCACCGTCCCAGACATGGCCGGTATCCTCGGTCGCAACCTGGATTTTCGGCACCCGGCGCTGCGAGAACAGCAGCCACACGCACCACGCGATGCCGATCAGCGAGATGGCCGTGATGTAGTAACTCCAGTAATCGGAAATGAAATCGCTCATGGCTGTGGGTTCCGGCTTGTCGTTATCGTGGTCTCGTCGGGCAACGCGAAAGGCAGCATGGCCGACTCCTCGTTGGCGGCCTGGCGGGGCGTCGACCAGGCCCACCAGCAGATGGCGAGGAAAGCCAGCATCGACAGCACGGTGGCAGCGGAAGTCAAGATAGCCATGGCGCTCACTCCTTCGGGGCAGTAGCCGCCGTGGTGGCGTCCACACGCACGTTGCGGCGGTTCAGGCCGAGGCCTTGCAGGTACGCCACCATCGCGTCCTCTTCGGTCTTGCCGGCGAGTTCCTCGGGGGCGTGGGCGATTTGCTCCTCCGTGTACGGCACACCCAGTCGCTGCAGCGTGCGCATCCGCCCCTGGATATCATCAGTCGGCAGCGCAGCCTTCTCGAGCCACGGATACGACGGCATCACCGATTCCGGCACCACATCGCGCGGATTGCGCAGGTGGATGCGTTGCCAGTCATCCGAATACCGCCCGCCCACGCGGGCGAGATCCGGCCCGGTACGCTTGGAGCCCCAGAGGAACGGATGGTCATACACCGACTCGCCAGCCGTCGAGAAATGGCCATAGCGCTCGGTCTCGGCCTGCAGCGTGCGCACCTGCTGCGAATGGCAGCCGACGCAGCCCTCGCGGATATAGATGTCGCGGCCCATCAGGCGCAGCGGCGAATACGGCACGATGCCCGCATCGGGCTTGGTCGTGGAATGCTGGAAAAACAGCGGCACGATCTGCACCAGGCCCGCAATGCTCACCACGATGATCGTGGCGATGATCAGCCAGCCGACGTTCTTCTCAAGCGTTTCGTGGGTGAAGAATCCTTGTTTTTGTGACATCTCAGCAATCCTCGGCGGTCAGTGTGCGGAAACCTGGGCGGAAGCCGGCAGGCTGACCGGGATCGGCGCGTCCGTGGCGGGCTTGCCGGCGATCGTACGCACCACGTTGTAGGCCATGACCAGCATGCCGGTCAGGAAGCACAGGCCACCGATCAGGCGGATCAGGTAGAACGGGTACTTCGCCTTGACCGCTTCCACGAACGCGTAGGTCAGCGTGCCGTCCGGCTGCGTGGCGCGCCACATCAGCCCTTCCATTACGCCGGCGATCCACATCGAGGCGATGTAAAGCACCACGCCAATCGTCGCGATCCAGAAGTGCCACTCGATCAGCTTGACGCTGAACATCTCCTTCTGCCCGAACAGGCGCGGAAACAGGTAATACAACGAGCCAACCGAAATCATCGCGACCCAGCCCAGCGCACCCGAGTGGACATGGCCAATCGTCCAGTCCGTGTAGTGCGACAGTGAGTTCACGGTCTTGATGGACATCATCGATCCTTCAAAAGTGGCCATGCCGTAGAACGACAGCGCCACCACCATGAACTTGAGGATGGGGTCCGTGCGGAGCTTGTGCCAGGCACCGGACATGGTCATGATCCCGTTGATCATCCCGCCCCAGGACGGCGCAAGCAGGATCAGCGAAAACGCCATGCCGAGCGACTGCGTCCAGTCCGGCAGCGAGGTGTACAGCAAATGATGGGGGCCGGCCCACATATAGGTGAAGTTCAGCGCCCAAAAGTGGACGATGGAGAGTCGGTATGAGTAGATCGGACGTCCCGCCTGCTTCGGGATGAAGTAATACATCATCCCAAGGAAGCTGGTGGTCAAGAAGAAACCCACGGCGTTATGGCCGTACCACCACTGGACCATCGCATCCTGCACGCCCGCATAGGCGGAATACGATTTCCATATCGACGCCGGCATCTCGATGTTGTTCACGATATGCAGGATGGCGATGGTCACGATGTACGCGCCGAAGAACCAGTTCGCCACATAGATATGGCGCGTCTTGCGCTTGACGATGGTGCCGAAGAACACCACCGCGTAGGCGACCCAGACCAGGGTGATCAGGATGTCGATCGGCCATTCAAGTTCCGCGTATTCCTTGGAAGTCGTGATGCCGAGCGGCAGCGTGATGACCGCCGCCACGATGACGATCTGCCACCCCCAGAACGTGAACGCCGCCAGTGGCCCGCAGAACAGGCGCGCCTGGCAGGTACGCTGCACGACGTAGTACGACGTGGCAAACAGCGCGCTGCCGCCGAAGGCGAAGATCACCGCGTTGGTGTGCAGCGGCCGCAGGCGCCCGAACGACAGCCACGGGGTGTTGAAATTTAGATCCGGCCAGATCAATTGCGCCGCCAGCAGAACGCCGACGGCCATGCCAACGATCCCCCAGACCACGGTCATCACGGCAAACTGCCGCACGACGCCGTAGTTAAAGGTGTCGACGCGTGGAGACGCGGTAGAGACATCCATTCAGACCCCCAAATACAGAAGTAAAGATCGTTTAACCCTAGTGTTGGTGTGACTTTAGAAAGCCGCCGCCACCCGCGTGTTGATCCCGGTCAAGTCGCAATTCAACGAAAGGAACTGTTGCGGCCGCGCGCCACCAGGGCTCGTAAAAAGCTTGCAATTCATGGCTTGTCGTTATCGAGCAGGATGGCTTCGCCGGGCCGGTCGAGGTCGTCGTACTGCCCCGCATTAAGCGCCCACCAGAGCGCGCCGGCGATCAGCGCCACAAGCACCAGGCTCATCGGCACGAGCAGGTAAAGGGTTTCCATGGTCAGCGCTCCTCGCGTGATGTCGGGTGCGGCACAAGTGTCTTATTAGGGACATGCAGCAGGCGCCAGGCATTGGCGACGACAAGCAGCGACGACGCAGACATGCCAATGCCTGCCATCCAGGCCGTGACGAGCCCGGTGGCGGCCAGCGGTATGGCCACGATGTTGTAGAGGAAAGCCCACCCGAGGTTCTGGCGCACCACGCGGCGCGTACGGCGCGCTGCGCCGATGGCGCTGGCAATCTCGGCCACGCCTCCATGCGTGAGAACCGCGTCGGCACCGGCCTGGGCCAACGGCGCGCCGCTTCCAATGGCGATGGAAACCTGTGCCTGCGCCAGCACTGGCGCGTCGTTGATGCCGTCGCCCACGGCCAGGACCACGGCGCCGTCGCGTTGCAGCGCGGCCACATAAGCGCGTTTGCCCTCGGGCGTCACGGCGCCCTGCGCGGTTTCCATGCCGAAATAGTCCGCCCACCAGCGCACGGCCTCGACGTTATCGCCAGATATCAGATGGGTGCGGACGCCAAGCAGGTCGAGCGCGTCGAGCAGCGCCGGCGTCTGCGCACGTGCGACGTCGGACAGGCAAAACCGTGCGAGCAGGCCCTCTGAAGCCCCTAGCCAGACCTCGGTGGCGCCCCGATGGAGGTTGCCGGAGGTGCTGAAGACCGTGTCATCGCCGACCCAAACGCCAGCTTCCAGCGCCAGCGCAGCCGCGAAGTCGCGCCGGCCAAGTCGCATGCGCCGCCCGTCGATACAGGCTTCGACGCCCTGCCCCGGCGCATTGCGCAGCGCGTCCACCGACGGCTGCACTCGCCCGGCTGATGGCGTGGCGGCGTCGCGGAATGCCCGGGCTATCGGATGCTCCCCGCCCTGCTCCATTGCCGCGGCAATCGCCAGGCAGGCGTCCGCTTCGAGGCGGCCGGTGGCCTCGGTCAGTACCACCGCGAAGCGCCCCTCGGTCAGCGTTCCGGTCTTGTCGAGCACGATATCGGTGACGCGTGCGAGGGTTTCGATGGCGTGAGACCGCGTCAGCAGCACGCCGCGCCGCGACAGCGACGCTCCGGCCGCCGCCAGCGCCGCAGGCGTGGCCAGCGACAGCGCGCAAGGACAACTCACCACGAGCACCGCCACCGTCACCAACAGCGCGCGCGACGGATCGATCCAGCCAGCCCAGACGATGCCGGTCACCGCCGCCATTGCGAGCAGCGCGCCGACAAACCACCCCGCGACGCGGTCGGCCAGCAGCGCCAGCCGTGGCTTTTCCGCGAGGGCACGATCCAGCACCGCCACGATCTCGGCCAGTCGCGTATTGGCGCCGATGCGCCCCACGCGCACCTCGAGCGGGCTGGCTGTGTTGAAACACCCGGCGAGCACGGCGTCACCGATAGTCCGTCGCACCGGCCGGGCCTCGCCGGTCAGCATCGATTCGTCGAGCTCACTGATGCCTGCCAGCACTACACCGTCCACGGGCACGATTTCACCGGCCTTGACCCGGATGCGGTCGCCGGCGCCAAGGCGAGCCACCGGCACGCGCTCGACGGTTCCCCCCTCGGTCAGGCGCTCGCAGGTGGCCGGCAACTGACGCGCCAGCATCTCGGCGCCGCTTCGGGACGCCTGACGCACGCGCAGTTCGAGATACCGCGCCAGCAGCAGGAACGCCACGAACATCGTCACGGAATCGAAGTACACCTCTCCCACGCCACGCACCGTGGCAGCTGCGCTGGCCAGAAAGCCCGCGGCCACGCCGATGGCCACGGGCACGTCCATGCCCATCGCGCGTTGCCGCAGGCTGCGCCAGGCGCCGGCAAAGATCGGGGAAGCGGAATAGAAAACGACTGGGAGCGTCAGCGCCAAGCTGGCCCAGCGCATTAGTTGCAACTGGCCGGGATCGATCGTGGCTTCATGCGTGTAGATCGGCCACGCGTACATCATGACCTGCATCATGCCGAGCATCGCCACGGCCATCCGCATCAGCAGCCCGTGCCGCTCGCGGCGGTCCTGGCGGTCGCTGCGGGACACCTCGAACGGCCACGCCATATAGCCGATGTCCGCCAGCGCGCCGAGCAAGGCAGACACGGATTGCTGCGACTCCCGCCAGCGCACCACCACGCGGCGCGTTGCCACGTTGGCCACCGCCAGTTCCACACCCGGCAGCTGGCCCAGGCGCTGTTCGATCAGCCACGCGCAGGCCGCGCAGCGGATACCTTCCGGCGCCAGGGTGACCTCGGCCTTGCCATCGCCAAGCGCACGGACGAACTGCTGACGTAGCTCGGGCGTGTCGTAGGCGGCCCAGACCGGCTCGGCTTCCCGGCGCGCGGCGTCGTCAATGGGCCGCGAGAAGCGCGAGGTGTCGCCATACAGATGGCCGAACCCGGCAGCGTGGAGCGTCTGCGCCAATGTCTGGCAGCCGCCGCAGCAAAAGCTGCGCGCGCTGCCTTCGATATCGGCAATGAATGCCGGCTCAGCCGGCGTCAGCGGTTGGCCGCAGTGGAAGCAATGGCCGTCTGCGTGCGTGGAATTCGATCGGGATGGCGAAGCGCCCGTCATCGTGGTTGCCGGAGGCGTCGCGGGAAACCCGCGCCGGACGGCGGATGGCGGTGATAACGTTGCTGCGGTCGCCGGCAGCGCCCCAGGGGGGGCACCAGCCGGCAAGAGTGAGGGAGTGGGTAGGGACGGGGACGGCATGGTGCGCTTTTAATACCCACGGATAGTAGGTAGCGCACACACCATACGCCTTGATGCAGATCAAATAGGTCGGATTCGCACCTGTCCGACAACAGCTTGCGGGTCCCCCGCCCGGGCCGCTCAGCGCGGGTCAGGTCAGCGAGGTATCCATCGTCCGTCGCTCGGACTCCAGGTACTCCCGCGACTGCATTTCGATGATCCGCGACACCGTGCGATGAAACTCGCCGGCCATCTGGCCTTCGGTATACAACTCGTCGGCGGGCACCTCGGCGGACATCAGCAGCTTGACCTTGTGGTCGTAAAACACATCGATCAGCCAGGTGAATCGGCGCGCCTCCGACGACATCCGCGGCGTCATCTTCGGCACATCGGACAGGATCACCGTATGGAATTCCGACGCCAGTTCCAGATAGTCGTTCTGCGAGCGCGGGCCGCCGCAGAGCGTGGCGAAGTCGAACCAGACCACGCCATTCGCCTTGCGCAGCGCCTTCAGTTCACGGTGCTCGATATGCAGGATCGGCGATTCATCGGCCGTGCCGGCGATGGCGACGAAGGCATCGCGCAGCGCAGCGCTGGCTTCACGGTTCAGCGGCGTGTGGTACGCCTCCACCTGCTCCAGGGCACGCTTGCGGTAGTCGATGCCCGCGTCCACATTGAGCACATCGAGCTTCTCCTGGAGGAGGTCGATCGCAGGCAGCACCCGTTCGCGGTGCAGGCCATCCGGATACAGCAGGTCCGGGCGATAGTTCGACGTCATCACAAACTGGACGCCATTTGCGAACATCTGGTCCAGCAGGCGGTGCAGCATCATGGCGTCCGCCACGTCGCTGACGTGGAACTCGTCGAAGCAGATCAGCCGGTATTTGCGCGCGATGCGCTTGGCCAGTTCGTCGAGGGGGTCGGGCCGACCTCGCAATTCCTCCAACTGGCGATGCACTTCGCGCATGAATTCGTGGAAATGGAGCCGCGTCTTGCGCACCACGGGCACGCAGGAATAGAAGCTGTCCATCAGGAACGACTTGCCGCGCCCCACCCCGCCCCACAGATAGACGCCCTTGGGCACCTCGGGGTGCACGAGCAGCTTCTTCAGCGCGTTGTTGCGCCGGTTCTTGTAGGCCACCCATTCGTCGTAGCACTGCTGCAGCCGTGCCACGGCGCGCAGTTGCGCCTCGTCCGACTGATAGCCGCGCTGTTGCAGTTCTTTCTCGTAAAACTCGGTGACGTTCATGCTGGGTTCACGCTGGGGGCGACCGACGCGAGATGCGCGGGTGCTGCAAGTGAAAACGGCGCGCCGCAGGTTGCGGCGCGCCGGTGCTCACGCAATGGCAGGCATCAGCCTTACATGTTGAGCTGGCGCTTGTCCACGGCCAGCGCGGCTTCGCGCATGACTTCGGACATCGACGGGTGCGGATGGCAGACGCGACCGATATCCTCGCTGGCGGCCTTGAACTCCATGGCCACCACCGCTTCGGCGATCAGGTCCGACGCGTTGGCCGCCACGATGTGCACGCCCAGGATCTCGTCGGTCTTGGCATCGGCCAGCATCTTGACGAAGCCGTCCGAAGCGCCCATGCCCAGCGCACGGCCGTTGGCCATGAACGGGAACTGGCCCGACTTGTACTGGCGGCCTTCGGCTTTCAGCTGCTGCTCGGTCTTGCCGACCCACGCGATTTCCGGGAAGGTGTAGATCACCCACGGAACCGTGTTGAAGTCGATGTGCGGCTTCTGGCCGACGATGCGCTCGGCCACGGCCACGCCTTCGTCTTCCGCCTTGTGGGCGAGCATCGGGCCACGCACCACGTCGCCGATGGCCCACAGGCCCGGCACCTTGGTCTGGCAGTGGTCGTCCACCTCGATGAAGCCGCGCGCGTCCACGCCCAGGCCCACCGCTTCCAGGTTCAGGTTGTCGGTGTTCGGCACGCGGCCGACGGACACGATCAGGCGGTCCACTTCCAGCGTCTGGGCCTTGCCGTCCTTGTCGTCATAGCTGACGGTGACGCTGTCCTTGCCGGTCTTGACCTCGTTGACCTTCACGCCGAGGCTGAACTGCAGGCCCTGCTTGGTCAGCAGCTTCTGCGCTTCCTTGGCCACGCCTTCGTCGGCGGCGCCCAGGAACGCAGGCAGTGCTTCCAGCACGGTCACTTCGGCACCCAGGCGGCGCCACACCGAGCCCAGTTCCAGGCCGATCACGCCGGCGCCAATCACGCCCAGCTTCTTCGGCACAGTCGGGAACTTCAGTGCGCCCTCGTTATCGCTGACGAGGTTGTTGTCCACGGTGATGCCCGGCAGGTGGCGGGCCTTCGAACCGGTGGCGATGATGACCTGCTTCGCGGTCACGACCTCACCAGCCACATCCACCTGGAAGCCTTCGGCGGCCTTGCCGGCGAACTTGCCGTAGCCCTTGAGCAGCGTCACCTTGTTCTTGCGGAACAGGAACTCGATGCCCTTGGTCATCTTGCCGACGATGTCGTCCTTGCGCTTGAGCATCTTGGGCACGTCCACCTTGACGTCACCCACGGTGATGCCGTGGTCGGCCAGGTGGTGCGAGGCGTTCTCGAACTCTTCCGAGGAAGCCAGCAGGGCCTTGGACGGGATGCAGCCCACGTTCAGGCAGGTGCCACCCAGGCGCGGCTCGCCCTTGGGATCGTCATAGGCGTTGCCTTCGCAGCAGGCCACGTTCAGGCCCAGTTGGGCTGCGCGGATGGCGGCGATGTAGCCGCCGGGGCCGGCGCCGATCACCAGCACGTCGAATTGTTTGCTCATGGAGTTTCCTTCTGGACGGCCTGCTCCCACCCGCCCGATTCAACGGGCGGCGGGGAACGGGTGTCCTTCAATTCAGAGGGAGGAGACGGACGCTTACAGGTCCAGCAGCAGGCGGGCCGGATCTTCCAGCGCTTCCTTCATCGCCACCAGGCCCAGCACGGCCTCGCGACCATCGATGATCCGGTGGTCGTAGGACATGGCCAGGTAGTTCATCGGGCGAATCACGATCTGGCCGTCTTCCACCACGGCACGGTCCTTGGTGGCGTGCACGCCCAGGATGGCCGATTGCGGCGGGTTGATAATCGGCGTCGACAGCATCGAACCGAACGTACCGCCGTTCGAGATCGAGAACGTGCCGCCCGTCAGCTCTTCCAGCGACAGCTTGCCGTCACGGGCCTTGGCGCCGAACTCGGCGATCTTCTTCTCGATGTCGGCCAGGCTCATCTGGTCGGCGTTGCGCAGGATCGGCACCACCAGGCCACGCGGCGAACCCACCGCGATACCGATGTCGAAGTAGCCGTGATAGACGATGTCGTTGCCATCCACCGAGGCGTTGATGATCGGGTACTTCTTCAGGGCGTGCACGGCAGCCTTGACGAAGAACGACATGAAGCCCAGCTTCACGCCGTGTTCCTTCTCGAAGCGGTCCTTGTACTTGTTGCGCAGGTCCATCACCGGCTTCATGTTCACCTCGTTGAACGTGGTGAGGATGGCGTTGGTGGACTGCGACTGCACCAGGCGCTCGGCGATACGGGCGCGCAGGCGGCTCATCGGCACGCGTTCTTCCGGGCGGTCGCCCAGCGCGGCGAAGTCCACCTGGGCGGACACCTGCTGCAGGGCCGGCTTGGCCGGAGCCGGTGCCGGGGCGGCCTTGGCGGCCGGTGCGGGCGCCGAGCCGGCGGCCAGCACGTCACCCTTGGTGATGCGGCCATCCTTGCCGGTGCCAGCAACCTGGCCGGCGGACAGGCCGCCTTCGGCCATCAGCTTGGCAGCCGACGGCATGGCGATGCCGCTGGCGCCGGTAGCGGCAGCGGGTGCCGGTGCGGCGGCGGCAGGTGCAGCGGCCGGAGCCGGGGCGGCGGCAGCCGGAGCGGCGGCGCCAGCGGTGGCTTCGGTATCAATCTTGGCGATCAGTTCATCGGCCACGACGGTATCGCCGTCGTTCTTGATGATCTGCGACAGCACGCCAGCGGCGGGGGCCGGCACTTCCAGCACGACCTTGTCGGTCTCGATCTCGATCAGGATCTCGTCCTGGGCAACGGCTTCGCCCGGCTTCTTCTTCCAGTTCAGCATGGTCGCTTCGGCGACCGATTCAGACAGTTGCGGAACCTTGACGTCAACAATAGCCATGGTGAGAAATTTTCCTCGATGTATGCGTGTATGTTCAAACAGGCCGAAGCCCGGCGCGCACCACTGCGCGCCGGGCCGGCCGTCTTATTACTTGGTCAGCACAAAGCCCTTGAGCTTGGAGAACGCAGCGTCCAGCAGCGCCTTCTGTTGCTCGTTGTGCTTTGCGTAGTAGCCCACCGCCGGCGAAGCCGAGGCGGGACGACCGGCATAACCGAGCTTCTGGCCTTCCGTCATGTTTTCCATGATGTAGTGCTGCACGAAGAACCAGGCACCCTGGTTCTGCGGCTCGTCCTGGCACCACAGGATTTCGGTCACGCCCGGGTACTTCTTGAGCTCGGCGGCCACTGCCTTGTGCGGGAACGGGTACAGCTGTTCCAGGCGGATGATCGCCGTGTCGGTGGCACCGCGCTCCTTGCGGGTGTTGACCAGGTCGTAGTAGACCTTGCCCGAGCACATGATCACGCGCTTGACCTTGCTGGCGTTCAGTTCTTCGTGATCGGGGATAACCGTCTCGAAGTGACCCTTGGCCAGGTCGGACAGCGGCGACACCGCATCCTTGTTACGCAGCAGCGACTTCGGCGTCATGATCACCAGCGGCTTGCGGAACAGACGGATCATCTGGCGACGCAGCAGGTGGAAGATCTGTGCCGGCGTGGTCGGCTGCACAACCTGCATGTTGTGGTCCGCGCAAAGCTGCAGGAAACGCTCGATACGCGCCGAGCTGTGTTCCGGACCCTGGCCTTCGTAGCCGTGCGGCAGCATCATCGTCAGGCCCGAGGCGCGGCCCCACTTCACTTCACCCGACGAGATGAACTGGTCGATCACCACCTGGGCGCCGTTCACGAAGTCGCCGAACTGGGCTTCCCAGATCACCAGCGCGTTCGGTTCCGCGGTCGAGTAGCCATATTCGAAGCCGAGCACGGCTTCTTCGGACAGCACCGAGTCGATCACGGTGAACGGGGCCTGGTTCTCGGACACGTTCTGCAGCGGCACGTAGCTGCCGGCATCCCAGCGCTCGCGCGCCTGGTCGTGCAGTACCGAGTGACGGTGCGTGAAGGTGCCACGGCCAGCATCCTGACCGGTGATCCGCACCGGATAGCCGGAGGCCACCAGCGATGCGAACGCCAGGTGCTCGCCCATGCCCCAGTCCAGCGGCTGGTCGCCACGGCCCATGTTGGCGCGGTCCTTGATGACCTTTTCCACCAGCGGGTGCAGCTTCAGGTGCTCGGGGATCGTCGTGATCCGCTCGGCCAGGCGCTTCAGCTCGGTCACGGGCACGGCGGTGTCGGCGGCGTCGGTCCACTTGCGGTTCAGGAACGGCATCCAGTCCACTGCGAACTTGTTCTTGAAGTTCGACAGAACCGGGTCCACCGTGTGTTTGCCCGCGTCCATCGCGGCACGGTATTCCTTGACCAGCTGGTCGCCGAAGTCGGCGGGCACCAGGTTCTGCGCGGCCAGCTTGTCGGCGTACAGCTTGCGCGTGCCCGGGTGTTGCGAGATCTTCTTGTACATCAGCGGCTGCGTCACAGCCGGCGTGTCCTGCTCGTTGTGGCCCAGCTTCCGGAAGCAGATGATGTCAACCACGACATCCTTCTTGAATTCCATGCGGAAGTCGGTGGCCAGCTGCATGGCGTACACCACGGCTTCGGGATCGTCGCCGTTCACGTGCAGCACCGGGGCCTCGATCATCTTGACCACGTCCGTGCAATACAGCGTGGAACGCGCGTCGCGCGGGTCAGACGTCGTGAAGCCGATCTGGTTGTTGATGACGATGTGCATGGTGCCGCCCGTGCCGTAGCCGCGGGTCTGCGCCAGGTTCAACGTCTCCATGACCACGCCCTGGCCAGCGAAGGCGGCGTCGCCGTGCACCTGCACCGGCAGCACTTCCTTGTGACCGGCTTCGCCACGGCGTTCCTGGCGGGCCTTCGACGAACCCTCGACCACCGGGTTGACGATTTCCAGGTGCGACGGGTTGAACGCAAGCGACAGGTGAACCGGGCCGCCTTCGGTCGAGACATCGCTCGAGAAGCCCTTGTGGTACTTCACGTCGCCGGCAGGCAGGTCATCGACGTGCTTGCCCTCGAACTCGGCGAACAGGTCCGCCGGCATCTTGCCCAGCGTGTTGACCAGCACGTTCAGACGGCCACGGTGGGCCATGCCGATCACGATTTCCTGCACACCCTTCGAACCGGCGTGCTGGATCAGCTCGTCCATCGCGGCGATGAAGCTCTCGCCGCCTTCGAGCGAGAAGCGCTTCTGGCCGACGTACTTGGTGTGGAGGAAGCGCTCAAGGCCCTCGGACGCCGTCAGGCGGTCCAGGATGTGCTTCTTCTTTTCCAGCGTGAACACGGGCTTGGAACGCGTGGTTTCCAGGCGCTCCTGCCACCAGCGCTTCTGCGCCTGGTCGCTCACGTACATGAACTCGGCGCCGATGGTGCCGCAGTAGGTCTCGCGGAGGTTGTTGAGCAGCTCGCGCAGGCTCATCGACTCCTTGCCGAAATACGTGTTGCTGGCATTGAAGACGATGTCGAGGTCGGCCTCGGAGAAACCGTAGAACGCCGGATCCAGGTCAGGCAGGGGCGGACGCTCCTGGCGCTTCAGCGGATCGAGGTCGGCCCAGTGCGAACCGATGTTGCGGTAGGCAGCGATCAGCTGGGTCGCAGCAACGCGCTTGCGGCCCATGTCGGAATCGGCCGAGGCAACGATGGTCTTGATGGGGCCCTGCTTGGCGCGCTCGGCGAACGAGGCGACGATCGGTGCGTGGGGAATATCGCGGGAGTTGGAACCATCCACAGCCGGGACATTCTGCATCGCGTCGAAATACGCGCGCCAGTTGTCGGGAACCGAGCTGGGATTCTGGAGATAGGCCTCGTACAGCTCTTCCACATAGGGGGCGTTGCCGCCGAAGAGGTACGAATTGCTCTGATACTGCTGCATCATGGGGCGCTCACTATTCTCCGGGAATGCCGGAGTTAAGCGGGTTCATCAACCTTCCGCGACACGGCTTGACCGGTTAGCGGATTGCAAACAACTCTTGGGAGCCAGACAGCGCTACCTTGAACGAACGGCACCGCAAAGGTGCCGTCTGTCTTGGGTCTCACCGACAGCCCGAAAGGGCAAGTTGTGCGGGGAAGGACCTTAGTCTTCACTCGCAAAAGCATAGCACGTTTGCCCAACGACAGTGGGGACTTTTCGTGATGCAAAATCATGACCGTTGTCGGCAGACATCGGCGCCACGCCAGTCAGCCGGCCGGCTCGATCCGATCGACCGCGTCCGTGATCAGTCCGTCCAGCCCCCAGGACAATAGCTCGGCGGCCCGGGACTCGTCGTTCACCGTGTAGCACAACACTTGAAAACCCTCCGCATGGGCGCGGGCGATGACGGCTGCATCCAGTTCGCGATGGTTGGCGTCGAGCGCCACGCAGCCCAGCCGGCGCAGACGCTCGGGCCAGTCGGCGGGCAGCTTGTCGAGCAGCAGCGCGCGCGGCAGGCCGGGCGCAACCTGGCGCGCGGCGTCGAGCGCCTCCTCGGAAAACGACGAAAGCAGCGGCGGCACGTCGGCGCCCTGCCAAAGTGAAAGTGCGTCAATCGCCACTGCCGCACCCGTGCGCCATTCGGTACCCGGCACCGGCTTGATCTCGATATTGACGTGGAAGCCGTTGGCACGCGTATAGCGGGCGACGGCTGCCAGCGTCGGCACTGGTTCGCCGGCATAGGCCGGGCTGTGCCAGCCGCCGGCGTCCAGCGCGGCCAGTTCGCCCAGCGTCAGCGCGTCGACACGGCCCTTGCCCGACGTGGTGCGGTCCAGCGTCGCATCGTGCATCAGCACCGGCTTGCCGTCGGCCGACAACTTCACATCGAACTCGAACATCCGGTAACCGAACGACGCGCCGTGCCGGAACGCGGCCAGCGTATTCTCGGGCGCGAGCTTGCCGGCGCCACGGTGCGCGATATGGTGCGGATACGGCCAGTTGGCCGCGCCGATCACAGGAAAAGTGCCGGTTGTCGCACTCATGCCAACGCCTCGATACGCTTGCCCGACGTCGTATCGAAGAAGTGCAGATGATCGGCCGAAGCCGTCACCGGCAGCCGGTCGCCGGCACGCACCGGCATGTGGCTGTCCAGCCGGACCACGATCGGCTGTCCACCCAGCGAACCATAAGCGAACGAGTCGGCGCCCAGCGCCTCCACCACACGCACATCGACGTGGGCGATGGCGTCATGGGCCGCGCAGGGCTCGATATGCTCGGGACGCAGCCCCATCAGCGCCTGCTCGGGCAAGTGCAGGCCCATCGGCAGATGGCCAAGCGTGGCCGGTGCGCCCTGCCCCTCGCCGGCCCCATTCGCCTTCGGCACCACACGCATCTGCGCCTCGCCCTGGGCAGCGTTGGTGCGCACCACCGGCACGAGGTTCATCGGCGGCGAGCCGATGAAGCTGGCCACGAAGGTGCTGGCCGGGCGCGAGTAAACCTCGAGCGGCGTGCCGATCTGCTCCACGCGGCCGCCGTTCAGCACCATCATGCGGTCGGCCAGCGTCATGGCCTCGACCTGATCGTGGGTGACGTACAGGCTGGTGGTGCCCAGGCGGCGATGCAGGTCCTTCAGTTCGAGCCGCATCTGCACGCGCAGCTTGGCGTCGAGGTTGGACAGCGGCTCATCGAACAGGAACACGGCCGGCTCGCGCACGATGGCGCGGCCCATCGCCACGCGCTGGCGCTGGCCACCCGAGAGCGCGCGCGGCTTGCGTTCGAGCAGCGCGCCCAGCTCCAGAATGCCCGCCGCATGCTTCACGCGCTGGTCGATCTCGGCCTTGGACATACCGCGGATGCGCAGCCCATAAGCCATGTTGTCGTACACGGTCATGTGCGGGTAGAGCGCGTAGTTCTGGAACACCATTGCGATGTCGCGCTCGGCCGGCTCGAGGTCGTTGACCACCTTGTCGCCAATATGGACCTCGCCACCGGTGATGGTTTCCAGCCCGGCGACCATGCGCAGCAGCGTGGACTTGCCGCAGCCCGAGGGGCCGACGATGACGATGAACTCGCCATCGGCGATTTCCATGTCGATGCCGTGCACGACCTGCGTGCCGCCGGCGTAGGTTTTCTGAACGTTGCGAAGTGACAGTTTTGCCATGGCTTTCTCGTAATTCGCTTATTTTTTCGCTTACTTTTCCGTTTCGACCAGGCCCTTGACGAACCACCTCTGCATCAGCACCACCACCACGGCCGGCGGGATCATCGCCAGCATCACCGTGGCCATCACCAGATTCCAGTCCGTCGCGGCATCGCCCGAGCGCGAAATCATCTGCGTCACGCCAACCACCACCGGGGTCATAGATTTTTGCGTGGTAATCAGCAGCGGCCACAGGTACTGGTTCCAGCCATAGATGAACTGGATCACGAACAGCGCCGCGATGCTGGTGCGCGAAAGCGGCAGCACCACGTCCCAGAAGAAGCGCAGCGGGCCGGCGCCGTCGATGCGCGCGGCTTCGGCCAGCTCGTCCGGAATCGTCAGGAAGAACTGGCGGAACAGGAACGTGGCCGTGGCCGATGCGATGATCGGAATGGTCAGGCCGAAGTAGCTGTCCAGCAGGCCGAGATCCGACACCACCTTGTAGGTCGGCAGGATCCGCACTTCCACAGGCAGCATCAGCGTGATGAAGATCAGCCAGAAGAAAGTCTTGCGCAGCGGAAATCGGAAATAAACGATGGCGAAGGCCGAAATGATCGAGATCGCGATCTTCCCGAGCGCGATACCCAGCGCCATGATCAGGCTGTTCTTCATCATGGTGGCAACCGGCGAGGCGGCCTCCCCCACGCCCTGGAACAGCACGGTGCGAAAGTTCTCAATCAGGTGGCTTCCGGGGATCAGCGTCATGGGCGAATCGAGCACCTGTTCGGCCGTCAGCGTGGACGCCACGAAGGTCAGGTACACCGGAAACGCCACGACGACGATACCGAGGATCAGCACCACGTGGGTGATGACATCAAGAATTGGACGACGTTCTACCATTTTTGGGCGCCTTTCGTGTCAGTACTGGACCTTGCGTTCCACGAACCGGAACTGCACCACGGTCAGCGCAATGACGATCACCATCAGTACCACCGACTGCGCGGCCGAGCCGCCGATGTCCATGCCGCGGAAGCCGTCGTGGAACACCTTGTAGACGAGCGTGTTCGTCGAATTGAACGGGCCGCCATGTGTCACAGCATCGATGATGGCGAAGGTATCGAAGAATGCGTAGACCACGTTGATGACCAGCAGGAAGAACGTGGTCGGCGAAAGTAGCGGAAATATGATGGACCAGAAGCGCTTCCACGGCCCGGCCCCGTCGATAGCGGCCGCCTCGATCAGCGAGCGCGGAATGCTTTGCAGCCCGGCCAGGAAGAACAGGAAGTTGTAGCTGATCTGCTTCCACGCCGCGGCCAGCACCACGAGCGTCAGCGCCTGGTTGCCATTAAGCAGGAAGTTCCAGTCCACACCGCCCTTGCGCAGCGCGTACGACACCACGCCCAGCGTCGGGTTGAACATGAACATCCAGAGCACACCCGCCACGGCCGGCGCTACGGCATACGGCCAGATCAGCAGCGTCTTGTACCCGGTGGCCACGCGCACCACACGGTCGGCGAAGTAGGCCAGCAGCAGCGCCACCGAAAGGCCGACCACCGTCACGCCGATGGCGAATATGGCCGTGACCTCGAACGACTCCATATACTGCGGGTCTGCCCACAGCGTCATGAAGTTGTCGAATCCCACGAATTCGAGATTGATGCCGAAGGCATCCTGCTGGAGCATCGACTGCCACAGCGCCTGGCCGGCTGGCCAGAAAAAGAAGATCATCGTGATGGCAATCTGCGGCAACACCAGCAGATACGGCAGCCACGGCGACCGGAAAACGACGCGTTTTTCCATCGTCAAGCCTCTTCATAACGCAAGCGGGCGACGGTTTCGCCGCCGCCCGCCTGCCGCACGTCTGGCGCCCGCCAGCCGGGACCGGTCATACCGGCCAGGCCGCGCGGCGCCCCTGTCTTACTCTTTCGCGGTCTTCTGGAAGCGCTCGAGCAACTCGTTCCCGCGCGCCACCGCCGTGTCCAGCGCGGCCTTCGGCTCCTTCTTGCCGGCCCAGACGGCTTCCAGTTCCTCGTCCACCACGGTACGGATCTGCACCAGGTTGCCCAGGCGCACGCCGCGCGACTTGTCCGTGGTCTTCACGACCATTTGCTGCACGGACACATCGGCACCCGGGTTTTTGTCGTAATAACCCGATTTCTTGGTCAGATCGTAGGCCGCCATCGTCACCGGCAGGTAGCCAGTGGCCTGGTGCCAGTCGGACTGGATCTCAGGCTGCGACAGGAACGTGAAGAACTTGGCCACGCCCTTGTATTCCTCGGCCTTCTTGCCGCCCATCACCCACAGCGACGCGCCACCGATGATCGTGTTCTGCGGGGCACCCTGCACGTCCGGGTAGTACGGCAGTTGCGACACACCGAACTGGAACTTGGCGTTCTTGCGGATGTTGGCCAGCGATGCCGACGAGCCCGTGAACATCGCGCATTCGCCGTTGAAGAACTTGGCCTGCGACTCCGCCTTGCGGCCGCCGTAGCTGAAGTACCCCTTCTTCACCATCTCCTGCAGATTGCTGATGTGCTTCACGTGCAGCGGGCTGTTGAAGACCAGGCGGGCGTCGGTGCCGCCGAAGCCGTTGTTCTTCGAGGCGAACAGCGTGTTATGCCAGGCCGAGAAGCTTTCCAGATGCACCCAGCCCTGCCAATCGGTGGTATAGGCGCAGTTCGTACCCGATGCCTTCAACTTGGCCGAATACTGCATCACTTCAGGCCAGGTCTTGGGCGGCTCGGACAGGCCCGCCTTCTTGAAGGCGTCCTTGTTGTAATAGAAGACAGTGGTCGAGCTGTTGAACGGGAACGACAGCATCTCGCCCTTCGACGAGGTGTAGTAGCCAGCCACGGCGGGGATGTAGGCCTTCTGGTCGAACCTTTCGCCCGCGTCCTTCATCACCGTGGAAACCGGCTTGATGGCGCCCTTGGCGCTCATCATCGTGGCGGTGCCCACTTCGAACACCTGGAGGATCGCCGGCGCGCCGCCCGCGCGGAACGCAGCGATGCCGGCCGCCATGGTTTCGTCGTAATTGCCCTTGTTAACAGGCACGATCTTGTATTCGGTCTGGCTCGCGTTGAACTTGTTGGCGATCTCGTTGACCTTGTCGTTCAGCGCGCCCTGCATGGCGTGCCACCATTGGATCTCCACCGCCGCATGGGCGGTGCCAGCCATGGCCAGGGCGGCGACGGCAGCGAATTTCAGGGCGATGCGTGGAAAGGACATGGACTTCTCTCCTGAGGCTGTTATCAGTCGGGCAAATCGGGCAAGAAATGAGAAAAAGCGACCGACTGTATGCATTTTTTGTGACAGCGGCATGTTACGCCCGTCGCACCTCGCCGCAAACCGGGCAAACCCGCCTTGCGGTGCGAATATTGCTGCATTTTGACGACACATTGATGTCACACAATCGGCCATGCCGCGCCGGGGGACGTTTGCGTACAATTCTCGCCCATGAGCACGATGAAACCCTTCGCCACCTTGCCGGACGCCGCCCTGCGCCGCGTGCGCGGCATTCTGACCGACATCGACGGCACCCTGACGACCGATGGCCGGCTGCCAGCCCCCACCTATCTCGCACTGGACCGCCTAGCCCGGGCCGGACTACATGTCGTACCCGTCACAGGGCGCTGCATTGCGTGGGCTGAGATCCTCGTGCGGCTCTGGCCGGTCGATGCCATCATCGGCGAAAACGGCGCCTTCTTCTCGCATTTGCGCGATAACAAGCTGATCACGCGCTTCCTCGACGATGCGCCGACACGCGCCAGCAATCTTGAGAAGATCCACGCACTTGGCGAGCGGATCTTGCGGGAAGTGCCGGGCTGCGCGCTGGCCTCGGACCAGGCATGGCACGCGGCGGACCTTGCCATCGACCATGCCGAGGACGTGGCACCCCTGCCCCAGCCGGCGGTGGACCGCATTGCGGCGCTGATGCGCGAGGCCGGCATGACGGCCACGGTCAGCTCGATCCATGTGAACGGCTGGTTCGGCGACCATGACAAGCTGTCAATGAGCCGGCTTTGCGTGCGGGAGTTGCTGGGGGATGACGTCGACGCCTCGCGCGACGAATGGCTGTTCATTGGCGACTCGGCCAATGACGCGGCGATGTTCGGCCACTTCCCATTGTCGGTGGGCGTGGCGAACGTGCGGGAGATTCTCGATCAGTTGCCGGTGGCGCCCGCCTACGTCACGGAGGCGGCCGGCGGTGAAGGCTTCGCCGAGATGGCGGAGCGACTGTTGGCGGTACGCGGCAACGGCTGAGATTGTTCTTGCTTCTCTCCTCCCCCGCACCAGGAGAGGAGAGAAACGTCTCAATCCCTGGACATCAATCGAATCCCAGCTCCTGCAGCTTGCGGGTAATCGTATTCCGCCCAATACCGAGCCGGGTGGCCGCTTCCACGCGACGCCCGCGCGTGACGCCCAGCGCGGCTTCTAGCACGGCTTTCTCGAAGCGCCGCGTCAGCACATCCATGACCTCGGGTTGGCCGGCTTCCAGCATTGACTTGGCCTCGCCGGCCAGCAGCGATTCCCAGCTTGCGGACACCGCATTGCCTGCGAAGGCCGGGGCGGACGCCATGCCTGGCGCCGTCGCGGTCATCGGCGGACGTGTGGCAACCATCGTGTCGCCCTCGCCTGCCGGCGTGCCCATGCCGTAGTCCGACGTCTCGATCGCGTCATAGTCGCCACCCGCCATGCGCGGCTCGCCGCCCGGCGCACGCATCGACGAACCGGTGCTTTCCGCCTGGGACGTGCCGATCATCTCCCGTGGCATATCCTTGACTTCGATGGTCTGCGCCGGCGCCATCACGGTCAGCCAGTTGCACAGATTCTCAAGCTGTCTCACGTTGCCCGGGAACGGTAGCGTGCTGACGTAGGCCAGCGCCTCGTCGGACATGCGCTTGGGTTCCACGCCAAGCTCCTTGGCGCTCTTCTGCAGGAAATGGCGCGCCAGCAGCGTGATGTCCTCGGGCCGCTCGCGCAGCGGCGGCAGCCGCAGACGAATGACGTTCAGGCGGTGGAACAAGTCCTCACGGAACAGCCCCTCCTTCACGCGCGTCTCGAGGTTCTGGTGCGTGGCCGCGATCACGCGGACATTGGCGCGCAACGGGTTGTGGCCACCCACGCGATAAAAGTTGCCGTCCGACAGCACGCGCAACAGCCGCGTTTGCAGATCGAATGGCATATCGCCGATTTCGTCGAGGAACAGCGTGCCGCCCTCGGCCTGCTCGAAGCGGCCGCGCCGCATCGTCTGCGCACCCGTGAACGCGCCGCGCTCGTGGCCGAACAGCTCGGATTCCAGCAGATCCTTCGGAATCGCCGCCGTGTTGAGTGCGATAAATGGCCCGTTGGCGCGCGGGCTGTGCTTGTGCAGCGCCCGGGCGACGAGTTCCTTGCCGGTACCGGACTCGCCGGTAATCATCACCGTCACGTTCGACTGCGACAGGCGGCCGATGGCACGGAACACGTCCTGCATCGCCGGGGCCTGGCCGAGGATCTCGGGGGCGTCGACTAGCCGATCGTCCATTTCCTCCTCGCGCAGGCTCTCTTCCAGCGCGCGGCGGATCAGTTCGACGGCCTTGTCCACATCGAATGGCTTGGCCAGGTATTCGAACGCGCCCCCCTGGAAGGCCGCCACGGCGCTGTCCAGATCGGAATACGCGGTCATCACGATGACCGGCAGGCCCGGGTGCCGCGCCTTGATGGCCTGCAGCAGGTCCAGGCCCGAGCCGCCCGGCATGCGGATATCGGAAATCAGGACCTGTGGCTCGTCATCCTCCAGCGCCGCGAGCACGTCGCGGACGTTGGTAAAACTGCGAGAGAGCAGGCTTTCACGGGCAAGGGCCTTCTCGAGGACCCAGCGGATTGATTGATCGTCGTCGACTATCCAGATCGGCTTCATGTGCGTCGCTTGTCTGCTCGGTGTCATGTGGTCTCCCGTTGTCCCGCCATGTTCCCAATCAGGCAGGTCCCGCACCGCTCGCACATCCTGGCCGGTCAGAAGGCGTGGACGTCAGTGCAGCGGCAGCAGGATACGGAAGTCGGTACAGCCCGGCCGGCTCTCGCATTCGATCAAGCCCTCGTGCTGCTGCACGAAGGTTTGAGCGAGTGTGAGACCGAGTCCGCTGCCGCCGTCCCTGCCCGATACCAATGGATAGAAGATGCGCTCGCGGATGTCCTCGGGGATGCCCGGGCCGTTATCGATGACATGCAAGTCCAATGCCAGCTTGAACAATCGCTTGGCAATCGTCACCTGTCGTGCCACCCGCGTCCGCAATACGATCTGGGCATCGCCACGCGCGATGCGCTCGTGCAGCGCCTGGGCAGCGTTATGCACGATGTTCAGCACGGCCTGGATCAGTTGCTCCATGTCGCCGCGCAGGTCGGGCAGGCTTGCGTCGTAGTCGCGCACGATCTCCAGCCCGTTCGGGAATTCGGCCAGCACCACCGAGCGCACCCGCTCCAGGACCTCGTGGATATTGAGGTCGGAGACGATATGCGGGTGCCGGTGCGGCTCCAGCAGCCGGTCCACCAGCGTTTGCAGGCGGTCCGACTCCTTGATGATGACCTGCGTGTACTCGCGCAAGGACCGTTCGGGCAACTCGAACTCAAGCAGTTGGGCCGCGCCACGGATGCCCCCGAGCGGATTCTTGATCTCGTGGGCCAGGTTGCGGATCAATTCCTTGTTGGCCGAGGTCAGGTCGAGGATGCGCTCTTCGCGGTCGCTGCGCACCTTCTGCTCGTTCAGAAGAATCTCAACCAGGACCGTACTGGCATGACCTTCGATCGCCCCGATCACGACGTGGGCATGCATCGGCTCCTGCAGCGGGGGGCGCAGCACGAGGTCCTGGCGCCGCACATCGACCTGCCGCGCGATCACCGTCTCGATCATGCTGTCCAGCTCATCGATCTGGCCGAAGAGGTCAGGCAGCGTCAGCTCCACCATTGCCCGGCGGGACAGCGCAAAGCTGGCCTCGGCGGCCGGATTCGCGTAGACCACCTGCAGCCCCGGCTGGCGCACCAGCAGCACCGGGTTGGCCACCACGTCCAGGCCGGGGTGGAACGCCGTGTCGCCCAACGGCACAACCTCAGCTTCCGCCTTGCGGTCTGCTCCGGTGACTTTGCGCGACACTCCGCGAATCAGGCGACCCATGGCCATTTCACTATTCCTTCAGGTTCGATAACTCACGGCGCAGGGAGGCGGCGTTGGCCTCGCTGCGCGCGACGTCGTCACGCAGGCGCGCCGTGCGATCGAGATATTTCTGATAATTGCGCTCGTTGCCCTGGCGCTCGGGCTCGCCGTTGTTGTACTCGGCGCGCAGCCCGGCCAGCTTGGCTTCTTCGCTCTGGAGTTCCTGCTCCAGCACCGCGCGGCGCTCGCCATCGCGGTTCTTCTGCGTGGCGCTGTCCACGCGCGGGAAGGCTGCAGGGGACGCCGCCGGCGCGGCCGACTTGCCGCCGCCCGAGCTGGCAGTGCGCGTGCCCGGCACCGTGATCACGTCAGGCAGGCTCAGCTTCCTGCAGTCCTTGCTACCGCCCGGATTGCCGTTGCGGTACTCGGGCACGCCGTTCGGGCCCTTGCACATATAGACATCCGATGACTGCGCCGGCGCGGGCCGGCTCCAGGCGCCAAGCCCCAGCGCCATGGCCATCACCAGAATGGGGAATCCCACCCGGATCTGGTGCGTCATCCGGTATGAACCCTGGTGCGACAGCCCGCCTTGGCGGCTACGCATGACCTGATTTGACATCGCGTTCATGAACATCGGCATGAAGGTTAGGGAAGGAGCCCCATTCTAGCGATCAACCCGCCCGCAAAACAAAAAGGGACAGCCGAAGCCGCCCCTTCCTGGTGCAACTGTTGCCCGGTGACAACCTGGCAACCGGACGCGATTACAGCGAGTAGTACATCTCGAACTCGATCGGGTGCGTCGTCATGCGGAAACGCGTGACTTCTTCCATCTTCAGTTCGATGTAGGCATCGAGCATGGAGTTGGAGAACACACCGCCGCGGGTCAGGAACTCACGGTCGTTGTCGAGGTATTCCAGGGCCTGATCGAGGCTCGAGCAGACGGTCGGGATCTTTGCATCCTCTTCCGGCGGCAGGTCGTACAGGTTCTTGTCGGCAGCTTCGCCCGGGTGGATCTTGTTCATCACGCCGTCCAGGCCGGCCATCAGCAGCGCCGAGAAGCCCAGGTACGGGTTCATCAGCGGATCCGGGAAGCGCGTCTCGATACGGCGGCCCTTCGGGTTCGCCACGTACGGAATGCGGATCGAGGCCGAGCGGTTGCGGGCCGAGTAGGCCAGCTTCACCGGGGCTTCGAAGCCCGGCACCAGACGCTTGTACGAGTTCGTGCCCGGGTTGGTCAGCGCGTTCAGGGCGCGGGCGTGCTTGATGATGCCGCCGATGTAGTACAGCGCGAATTCCGACAGGCCGGCGTAGCCGTTGCCTGCGAACAGGTTCTGGCCATCCTTCCACACGGACTGGTGCACGTGCATGCCCGAGCCGTTGTCGCCCACCACCGGCTTCGGCATGAACGTCGCCGTCTTGCCGTAGGTGTGCGCCACGTTCTGGATCACGTACTTCTGGAGCTGGGTCCAGTCGGCGCGCTGCACCAGCGTGCTGAAACGCGTGCCGATTTCGTTCTGGCCCTGGCCAGCCACTTCGTGGTGGTGGACTTCAACGGGGATGCCGAGCGATTCGAGGATCAGGCACATTTCCGAACGGATGTCCTGGAACGTGTCGATCGGGGCAACCGGGAAGTAGCCGCCCTTCTTGCCCGGACGGTGACCGCTGTTGCCGTGCTCGAATTCCTTGCCCGACGACCACGGGGCTTCCTCGGATTGGATCTTCACCGAGCAACCCTGCATGTCGACGTTCCAGGTCACGCCGTCGAAAATGAAGAATTCGGGTTCCGGACCGAAGAAGGCGGTGTCGCCCAGGCCGGTACTCTTCAGGTAGGCTTCGGCGCGCTTCGCGATGGAACGCGGATCGCGGTCGTAACCCTTGCCGTCCGACGGCTCGATCACGTCGCAGGTCAGCACCAGCGTCGGCTCTTCGTAGAACGGGTCGATGTGGGCCGTGTTCGAATCCGGCATCAGCAGCATGTCCGAAGCTTCGATACCCTTCCAGCCGGCGATCGAGGAACCGTCGAAGGCGTGGCCGCTCTCGAACTTGTCTTCGTCGAAGTGCGACACGGGCACAGACACGTGTTGCTCCTTGCCTTTGGTATCCGTGAAACGGAAATCGACGAACTTGACGTCGTTTTCCTTCACGAGCTTCATCACATCTGCAACGCTGTGGGCCATGCCTATCTCCTGGAAATTCGGGCTGAGTCTGGGAAAGCCATTGTTGGGTCCGGCCCCGGAAAACCCTCGCGGGAACCGCCCCAAAAGGGACGAGGAATGTTAGCAGAAAGCATGCCAACCGACGCCCTCATTTGCCCTCGCCATCCCGAAAAATGTGCAGTGATCGGTCACGCCGCACCGTGGCGGGGGTCGCAGATTGCATACAACTCGACCTTGCCGTGCTGGCGCGGCGAACGATCCACTTGCGCACCGCCATACAGCGACTTCATAAAACACCATTACGGTGCACGAAGCAAGGAAACGCACTATTTTAGTGCTGTCGCACCAAAATGCGCACCGAAGGCGGGCATGCGCCGCGAGCACCGATTTTCCGGGGATGGCCGTGGCTGCGCGCTAGAATAGCGCCGAACGCGGCGACATCCCAGTGCCGCGCCAGATGCCGGGCGACGCTGTTGCCCCGGCACAGCGAACCCACTTTTCCCCCGCTTCCCTTATTGACTCCGTCACAGAAGATGACTACCCGAGACGACCTCCTTCAGGCAGCGCACGCGCGCCAGCAACAGAACCAGCTTGCGTACTTCGGCGCACTGGACCCGCAGCAAGCCTATGAACTGCTGCAGGCCGACCCGAAGGCCGTACTCGTGGACGTACGTACGCAGGCTGAACTGGATTGGGTAGGCGGCGTGAACCTGCCGGACGAGCAATTCGCCCACGTGGAATGGAATAGCTACCCCGGCGGCAAGCAAAACCCGAATTTCATCGAGGAACTCAAGGCCCGCGTCCCGACCGATGCGCCGGTGCTGTTCCTGTGCCGCAGCGCCGCGCGCTCGAAGCACGCGGCCCGGCTGGCGGCCGAGGCCGGCTATTCGTATGCGATGGATGTGCTGGAAGGCTTCGAAGGCGCCCGCGACGAGGAATACCACCGCAAGACCGTGGAAGGCTGGTGCAAGCGCAACCTGCCGTGGCACGGGGCCTAAGGGGCGCCATCAACAGGACCACCGGCAGCAGAATGAGGACTGCCATGGGCCCGATGCCTACCATATTGACTAGCCAGCCCAGGACCAGCGGCACGATGGCATGCATCACCATGCGCGGATGCAGCATGCATAGCATTGCGCGGCCGAACGCTCGAAGGACACGGTTCATGCGTGAGAGCTGCGGAGCAGCCAGACTGTCGAAAGCTGCACACGCTGTCACGGGTCGCGTTGATCTCGATCCGACCCAGATCAAGGCCTGGACGGGTTTTTACTGCTCGACGATCTCGTACCCCATGGCGCGGACGCCCTCGAGCAGCATCGCATAGGCCGGCGAGATCTGTTCTGCCGGCCCCTTCACCCCGAGGTCGATGTGGCGCCGCGCGAAGCGGTCGCCCCGGCTCACATCGCCCACGGATGGCAGGCTGAATACGCGGATGCCGGCGAATGCGGCCTCCACCTGCTCCATCAGCGGTGTCAGGGTGGACTCGGGCGCCTCGAACACATAGAAGGCGCGTGACTGCGCCACTTCCAGGTGGAACAGGTGAGCGTAATAGTGGTCCAGCACCCATTCCATCATCGGCCACGCCATGACCGGGAAGCCGGGCATGAAATGATGGTCGGCCACCGAGAAGCCCGGAATGCGGTTATAGCTATTGGGGATGATGCGCGCCCCGACCGGAAATTCGCCCATCTTGAAGCGATGCTGGTTCTCGGGCAGGTTCAGGTCCGCCTTGACCGGGTCGCCGTTGGCGGTCTCGGCAATGCGCAGCGCAATCTGCTCGCGCGCCTCGGGGTGTAGCGCCAGTTCCACGCCCAGCGCGGCCGCCGCGCACTGGCGCGTGTGGTCATCCGGCGTGGCGCCGATGCCGCCCGTGCAGAAGACCACGTCTGGCCCCGCCAGCGTGCGGCGCAGCGTGGCGGTGATGCGCTCGCGCTCGTCGCCCACGTACTCGGCCCAGTCCAGCGACAGGCCGCGTGCGCCAAGCAGTCCGATAGTCCGGCGCATATGCTTGTCCTCGCGCCGTCCGGACAGGATCTCATCGCCGATGACAATCAAACCGAAACCCATGGTGTTCCTCGCTCAGGATTGTTCAATGCGGCGCACGTCGCCCGGCGCCAGGTCGATCACGTCGGTAGCTGGCGGCGGCGGGGGTGCCGCGGCGTCGCGCTCGGCGCGCAACTCGGCCAATGCCCGCAGGCAGAAATGGCCGAACCAGAGCGCCGAGAAGATGAAGATCAGCACGTACAGCCACAGTGTGCCGGCCAGCACCACCGGAAACAGGAAGATGATGACAGCCGACCAGACCCACAGCAAGGTCGGCGCGGAGCCGAGCAGGCCCACGGCCACGCCGATCATCAGCAGCGAGGTGCGATGGCGCTTCATCAGTGTCTTGCGCTCCTCGGCCGTGGCGTGCTCGGCCAGGGCGTCGTAAGTCATCACACGGTAGGTGAGCCAGCCCCACAGCACGGGCGGAATCAGCGCGAAGAACGGCGGAATCAGCCAAAGCGGCATCGTCACGAGCACCAGCAGCAGGAACACCACGGTGTTGCCGAGCGCCTGGAACACACTGCCGGCGACGCTGCCGCCGCGCGCCTTGACCAGCCCCGGGTAGCTGCGATCCAGGTGTTTCACCACGGCCGGCACCGAGAACAGGCTGATGAAGATCAGCATCGAAGCAATGACCAGCGGCACGGCCAGCGTCAGCACGAACAGCGGCGCCACCACGGTGCGCAGCGACTGCAGGCCGAGCCAATCCAGCGCGGAGTAGATCCAGCTCGTGAAGACGGAGCCTTCGAGGATGGCGCGCGCGCCGCCCATGATCGGGTCCCAGCCCCACCAGATCAGGCCGCCCCAGAGCACGGTGGCGAGGACGAATGGCACCAGCGTCAGCATCAGCATGCGCGGATGCAGCTGGCTGATCAGGGCACGGCCAAACGAGCGGAAGATATCGTTCATTCAGGAAAGAGGAAAGCGGTCGGAGAAACCTTCAGAGCCTAGCACAGGCCGAAAAGATCCCACGCCGACGGCGTTCCCGATCAGCGCAGGCGCAGCAGCCGCTTCACGCCCAGCCACTGCTGGGACAGGAATCCCGCGCCGTAGTCGCGGCCGTGGCCGGTGGGGGGCGGAAGCTGGTCCCGGATGCCCGTCGGGTGGTAGGCATCGACGAACCGGGCCGTCCGGAACAGCATGTCCCACCACGGAAAGATCACGCCGTAGTTGCAGCCGCCAAGCCGCACCGGCTTGCCTGCCGTCTGCTGCTCATGGCCAAGCCCTACCGCGTGGTGCGTGCGATGGAAGCGCGGCGAGACCAGCAGCCGCTCGCCAAGCCAGCCGAAATGCAGCCGCAGGTTGGCATGCTGGAGACTTTGCAGCAGTTGCGAAAGCGCCACCAGCAACACGTACTGCGACGGCTCCACGCCCACCGCCAGCGCCACGGTCGCAAAGACCGCGTCACGTAGCATATCGTCCAGAAGATGGTTGCGATTGTCGCTCCAGAGCGTCATCTGGCGCTGGCTGTGGTGGGTGGCGTGCAGGCTCCACCACCAGCGGTAGGTATGCGAAAGCCGGTGATACCAGTAGTCGAGCAGGTCGAACAGCAGCAGGTAGACGAAGAAGCTGACCAGCGGGATCGACGTCACGCCGGGCCACCAGTCCTCTACATTGATCCGCTGCCAGCCCAGCAGGCGCAGATGGCCCTCAAGGCCATCCATCAGCGGCGCGAGCACGAAAAACATCGCGAGCCGGAACAGGCCCAGGCGATGGATCATCGTATAGAGCATGTCGGTGCGCACGGCGGCGCGGTCCGTCACCGGCTCCACGGGTCGCAATTTCTCCAGCGGCCCCAGTATCAACGCCATCACTGCGATCTGCACCACCCCCACCAGCAGCCATTCGGTGCCCGTGAAGGCGTCCTCGGCGTAGCCGCCGAAACCGAGTTGGTAGACCACCGGCAGCACCACGTCCTGGAATACCGTAGCTTCCACCTGGCCCACCCAGAGGCTGATCCAGTTAGTGAATGCGTCCCACATTACCGCCTGCCCTCCGCCCCGTGCTGCTGGAACCAGTCCTTGTAGCGGGGATGCTCGCGCAGCGTGGCGAAGCAGAATCCTTTCTGTTCGAGGCCGGTCAGCAGCGGTTCGAGCACACCCGGCGCCCAGGCGTCCTTGCGCGACCAGATGCCAAGGTGTGCCATCGTAATATCGCCATCCCGGAGGTCGCGCAACGCGCGGTCCAGCAATGCCTGATTCGGAAATTTCTCGGACGACAGCTCATCGCCGAGGAAGCCGGCCGGCGCCCAGCCTACATGCCGGAAGCCGCATTGCTCGGCCCAGGCCAGCGTCTGCGGGGCGGTGCGGCCGCCCGGCGCGCGCCAGATCGGCGCCATCGGCTGCCCGGTCATCGACTGGAACGCCTGGGCGCTGCGGCGCAGCTCCGTGCAGAACGCGTCGGCGGTCATCGCGACGTCCTTGCCGCCCTGCGCGCCAAACTGCGGACGCATCGTCACCTTGTCTCCGTGCACCCCGCGCAGGTAGACGTGATCGAACGTATGTGAGCCGAACACGTGCCCGTCGGCGGCCAACGCCTTCCAGTAAGGGGCCCAGGTCGGATCGAGGGAGTTGTCGTGATTGACGGTTGGCTCGCTGGCCAGGAAGAACGTAGCGCGAATATGGTGCCGGCGCAGCGTGCGGGCAATCAGCTCCGCCTGGCTCATGCTGCCGGTGTCGAAGGTCAGGTACAGCGTGCCGGCGCGGCAATTGGCGCCGGTGTCCGTCGCCGCCCAGGCAGCGCCGGCCAGCGCCAGCATCGAAGCCAGCGTGGCCAGAATACGAATCAGCAGCCGAGCCATGTCGAACCCTGCATCAATAGAGCGGCGCCCGCGTGCGGAAGTAGATGCCGTGCGGCGACTTGCCCACGCGGATGGTCTTGACCAGCTTGCGGCTCGCCACGTCGATCAGCCCCACCGAGCGCGCCCAGCGGAACGTCACCCAGAGCGTCTTGCCGTCTGCAGTCAACTCCATGTCGTCCGGGCCCGGCAGCAGGCCGGTGATGTCGCCCACCTTCGACAGCGTCTGCTGGTCGATGATGCTGATGGACCCCGAGACGCGATTGGTCAGGAACAGGTGGCGCTTGTCGCCCACTGCACGGAAGTTGTGCGCGCCTTTGCCGGTCTGGATCTGCTTGACCACGGTGCGCGTGCGCCAGTCGATCACGGCCACGTAGTCGGCGCCCGTCATGCCCACCAGCAGGTATTTCTGGTCCGGCGTCACCCAGATCCCGGCCGGCGCCGAGCCGGCGTCCATGGTCCAGAGCACGGTCAGCGTATTGAGATCGATCGCGGCGATCTGGTCGCTGTCCTGCAGGGTGATGAAGGCGATCTTGCTGTCCGCCGTGAACGCGATATGGCTGGGCGTCTTGGGCAGCGGAAACTGCTTGGCGATCTTGAGCTGGCGGCCGTCCCAGCGGTAGACGTCCACGCGGTCGAGTCGGTTGCCCGTCGTCACGAACCATTTCTGGTCCGGCGAGAAGCCAATCTGGTACGGATCGTCGATGTTCGGCACGCGCTGCTGCACCTTGCCGGTCACCGGGTCCAGGAACACCAGGTCGTTGCCGACCGCGTTGGCCACGATCAGCGACTTGTCGTCCGGCGTGGCGATCAGGTGGTGCGGCTCCTTGCCGACGGGGAAGGTCTCCAGCACCTTCTGCGTGTCCTTGTCGATCAAGGTGACTGTTGCATCACCCGAATTAAGGATCGTCACAACCTCCGCGCGTGCGGGGGCGGACACCACAGCCAAAGCCAGCGCGCCAACCGACACCACGCTAGCCACAACACGACGCAACGAGAGCATAAGACCGTCAACCATGAGGAATCGGGCATTCTAACGTTTGAGCCGGGGGTTCCGCTGACCGTTTGCGCGAATTTATCTTTCGCCGGGCATTCCGACACAAATCGTGGTTTTCGACACAAACCCCCGCTTCAGCGCTGCATCGACTCCCACACCTTCTGCAAGCGCTTGACCGACATCGGCACCGGCGTGCGCAACTCCTGCGCGAACAGCGCGATGCGCAACTCCTCAAGCATCCATCGGAATTCGTCCAGCCGGGCATCCTCAGCCCCCCTGCCCTGCGTGCGGAGCTGCTTCTCGGCGCGCTGCCACTGCTGCACCAGCGGCGCCATTTCCTGGGTACGCTGGCTGTCGCGGCCGGGGTCGCCCTTGAGCTTGTCCACGCGCATCGCCATACCTTTCAGATAGCGCGGAAAGTGCACCAGCTGCGTGTATGGCGTATCGATCACGAACGACTTCGTCATCAGCCGCGCCAGCTGCGCCTCCATGTCCTGATGGGCGGAGCCGAACGGCTTGGCCTGGAGCAGCTTGCGCGGCAGCCCCGCGTATTCGGCCAGGATCGCGCCCACCAGCCGCGCCATCTCCTGCGCCAGCAACGACAGCCGCGCGCGCCCCTCATCCTTGCGGGCGTTGAACTCGGCCTCGTTGCGCGGCAGCGGCGCCTGCATGCAGGCACGCTCCAGCGTGACCATCACGATCTGGTTGCGCAGTTCCTCCTGCGTGCCCAGCGTCATGTACTGCATCGCCATTTGCTGAAGATTCGGGATGTTCTTCTCGATGAACTTCACCGGCTCGCGCAGCTGGATGGCGAACAGCCGGCGCAGCCCGGTATGGTGGATGCGCGCCGCTTCCTGCGGGTCGTCGAAGACCTCCACATCGCAATGGTCGCCATGATCCACAAGGGCCGGATAGCCGAACAGGGTCTGGTTGCCCTTGCGGATTTCCAGCAGCTCGGGCAGTTCGCCGAACGACCACGACGTCAGGTTTTCGTACTGTCCGGCCTCGGCCGCCGGCACGTCGCGGGCGGCAATGTTCTGGAATGACTGCTGCGCCTGTCCGCCGAACTCGGCTCGCAACTGCGCCAGATTTCGCCCCATTTCGAGCTGCCGGCCATGCTCGTCGATGACCTTGAAGTTCATCGAATGATGGGCGGGCAGGGTCTCCAGCTTGAAGTCGGCGCGCCGTACCATCGTGCCGGTCTGCTCGCGGATGTCGGCAATCAGCACGTCGATCAGTTCGCCCTCGCCAAACGGCTGGCGGTCGACAAACCCGCCCGCATACTCGGGCAGCGGCACGCAGTGGCGGCGCAGCTTCTGCGGCAAGGACTTCAGCAGCAGGTGCACCTTCTCCTTGATCATGCCGGGCACCAGCCATTCGGTGCGCTCGGGCTGCACCTGGTTCAGCGCGTACAGCGGCACGGTCAGCGTCACGCCGTCGCGGTGGCTGCCGGGCTCGAAGTGGTACGACAACCCCATGTCCACGCCGGCAATCGGCAGCAGCTTCGGGAACAGGTCAGTCGTGATGCCGGCCGCCTCGTGCCGCATCAGTTCGTCACGGTTCAGGTACAGCAGCTTGCGATCCTTCGCGCTCTCCGCCTGGTACCAGGTCTCGAAGCTGGTCTGGTTGTGGATGTCCGCCGGAATCGCGCGGTCATAGAACGCGTAGATCAGTTCGTCGTCCACCAGCACGTCCTGCCGGCGCGACTTGTGCTCCAGATTCTCAATTTCGCGCCGCAGCCGCTGGTTGTGGGCGTAGAACGGCAATTTCGTGTCGAATTCGCCCTCCACCAGCGCGCGGCGGATAAACAGCTCGCGCGCCTCGGCGGGGTTCATCGGCCCATAGTGCACGCGCCGATGCTGGTAGATGGGCAGGCCGTACAGCGTGCCGCGCTCCATCGCCAGCACCTGGCCGGCCTTCTTTTCCCAGTGCGGGTCGCTCCAGCTCACCTTCAGCAGATGACGGCCCACCTGCTCGATCCATTCCGGCTCGATCCGCGCCAGCGTGCGTGCGAACAGCCGGCTCGTCTCGACCAGTTCGGCGGCGATGATCCAGCGGCCCACCTTGCGCGCGATCAGCGAGCCCGGCCACAGGTGGAACTTGATGCCGCGCGCGCCCAGGTACTCGCGCCCACGCCCGTCGGCCTCGTCCAGCTTCAGGCCGACGTTCCCGAGCAGGCCGGTCAGCAGCGCCTTGTGGACTTGCTCGAACGTCGGCTCCGTCTCATTCAGGCGCCAGCCCTGCTCGGTCACCGTCGTCAGCAGTTGCGAGTGAACATCTCGCCACTCACGCAGCCGCACGTGCGAGAGGAAGTTGGCGCGGCACTGGTCCTGCAGTTGCCGGTTGGTCTTCTTGTGCGCCACCGCCTCTTCGAACCACTTCCACAGCTTGACCCAGCCCAGGAACTCGGACTTTTCGTCCATGAACTTTCGATGGGCCTGGTCGGCGGCTTCCTGCGCCTCCTGCGGACGGTCGCGCGGATCCTGCACCGACAATGCACTGGCGATGATCAGCACCTCGCGCAGGCAATGCTGCTCGCGCGCGGCCAGGATCATGCGCGCCACACGCGGGTCCAGCGGCAGCTTCGCCAACTGGCGGCCCGTGCCGGTGAGCTGGTTAGCCTCGTCCACGGCGCCCAGTTCCTGCAGGAGCTGGTAGCCATCGGCAACCGCCCGGCCCAGCGGCGGCTCGATGAACGGAAACGATTCGATGTCGGTCAGCCGCAGCGCCTTCATGCGCAAAATCACCGCCGCCAGCGACGAACGCAGGATTTCCGGATCGGTAAAGCGCGCGCGGGCGATGAAATCAGATTCCTCGTATAGACGGATGCAGACGCCATCGGCCACCCGGCCGCATCGGCCGGCGCGTTGGTTGGCGGCGGCCTGCGAAACCGGCTCGATCTGCAACTGCTCCACCTTGTTGCGGTACGAGTAGCGCTTGACGCGCGCAAGCCCCGTATCCACCACATAGCGGATGCCCGGCACGGTCAGCGAGGTTTCGGCCACGTTGGTCGCCAGCACGATGCGCCGCGCGTTGGACGGCTTGAACACGCGCTCCTGCTCCTGCACCGAGAGCCGCGCGAACAGCGGCAGGATTTCGGTATGCGGGGGATGGTGCTTGCGCAGCGCCTCGGCGGCCTCGCGGATCTCCCGCTCGCCTGGCAGAAAGACGAGAACGTCGCCCGGACCGAGCCGGCACAGCTCATCCACGGCCTCGACGATGCCGTCGTAGAGGTCGCGCTCGCGGGCCTGGGCGGATTTCGGCGCGGCGTCGGGCGGCGCATCGGACTGGATCGGCCGGTATCGCACTTCCACGGGATACAGCCGCCCGCTGACCTCGATCACCGGCGCCGGCTTGCCGTTGCGGGCGAAGTGCTCGGCGAACCGCTGGGCGTCAATCGTCGCGGACGTGATGATCACCTTCAGGTCCGGCCGCTTGGGCAGGATCTGGCGCAGGTAGCCGATCAGGAAGTCGATGTTGAGGCTGCGCTCGTGCGCCTCGTCGATGATGATCGTGTCGTAGGCGCGCAGCAGCGGGTCGTTCTGGGTCTCCGCCAGCAGGATGCCGTCCGTCATCAGCTTGACGGACGCGCCGGCGGACATCGTGTCGTTGAACCGCACCTGATAGCCGACGTTCTGGCCCAGCGGCGTGCCCAGTTCCTGGGCAATGCGCTTGGCGGTGGACGTGGCGGCGATCCGCCGGGGCTGGGTGTGGCCGATCAGGCCGCCGTCTTCCTTGCCTTCCCGCGCCGGGCCACGGCCGATCGACAGCGCGATCTTCGGCAGCTGGGTGGTCTTGCCGGAGCCAGTCTCGCCGGACACGATGACCACCTGGTTGGCCTGCAGCGCGGCGGCGATCTCTTCGCGGCGCCCGGAAACCGGCAGCGCCTCGGGGAAGGTGATCTCGGGCAGCGGATTGGCCAGGCGCACCGGACGCACCGGACGCGCCGGGCGCTCCGCGCGCGGCTGACGCGGCTCGCGCGGGGGCTGGGCGTCGCGCGGGGGGCGCGGCGCGCGCTCGGGCCGCTGCTCGGGCCGCTGCTCGGAAGGCTCCTGGGGCCGCTGCTCGGGTGGCTGGCCCGCCGGGCGCGCCTCATGGGATGGACGGGGCGGGCGTGGCGGCCGGGAAACAGGTTTGACGGGGCGTTGTGCTGACATTGGCCGGGATTATAATCCGCGGCATGAACGCCAGAACCTCCAATGCGCAGGCGCCTGCTCCGGCCCCTGTCGCCCCCGACGAAGATGCCCCCGCTGCCCTGAGCGCAGCCCCCCTTCCCGTCGCCGAACCCGCCACGCCCATCCCGTCTGCCACGGCCGCCGCCGAGCTGACCGAGGCCAGCGGCCCGGACCACCAGCAGTTCGTGGACTGGCTGCGCGCCGTCGCCCCCTATATCCACGCCTTCCGCGGCAAGACCTTCGTAATCGCCTTCAGCGGTGAGATGGTCAAGGCCGGCGTGCTCAACGCGCTCGTCAACGACGTGGCGCTGTTGCACGCCATGGGCATGCAGATCGTGCTGGTCTTCGGCTCCCGCCCGCAGGTGGAAGAGCAGCTGGCATTGCGCCATGTGGAATCCCAGTACGCGGACGGCGTGCGCATTACGGACAACGCCGCGCTCGAATGCGCCAAGGAGGCCGCCGGCGAACTGCGGCTGGACATCGAGGCCGCCTTCAGCCAGGGCCTGCCGAATACGCCGATGGCCGGCGCGCAGTTGTCGGTGGTCTCCGGCAACTTCATCACCGCGCGGCCGGTGGGCATCGTCAATGGTGTCGATTACCAGCACACCGGGCTGGTGCGCAAGATCGACTACGACTCGATGCACATGTCGCTCTCGCACGGCAAGGTAGTACTGCTGTCGCCGCTGGGCTTCTCGCCCACCGGGCAGGCGTTCAACCTGTCGATGGAAGACGTGGCCAGCGCCACCGCCAGCGCGCTGAAGGCCGACAAGCTGATCTTCATCACCGAAGTGCCCGGCGTGCCGGACCCGGTGGGCAAGCTGATGAAGGAGATGTCGCTGCGCACGGCCGTGGAGCGGTTGCAGAACAACCACCTGCCGCCGGACGTGGCCTATTACCTCGAACATCTGGTCAAGGCGCTCAAGGGCGGCGTGCCGCGCGCGCACCTGATCCCCTATTCGCTTGACGGCTCGGTACTGCTGGAACTGTTCCTGCACGATGGCGTGGGCACCATGGTGTCCGATACCGACCTGGAAAGCCTGCGGGAGGCCACGCTCGACGACGTGGGCGGCATCCTGCAACTGATTGCACCGCTCGAGGCCGATGGCACGCTGGTGCCACGTGGACGTCACCTGATCGAGAGGGATATCGGCAATTTCTCGGTGATCGAGCACGATGGCGTGCTGTTCGGCTGCGCCGCGCTCTACGAATTCCCGCGCGAGAACATGGGCGAAATGGCCTGCCTCACGGTCTCGTCCGAGGCCCAGGGCACCGGCGACGGCGAGCGGCTGCTCAAGCGCATCGAGCGCCGCGCCCGCGCGCTGGGGCTGGACCGGCTGTTCGTGCTCACCACGCGCACCGAGCACTGGTTCCTGAAGCGCGGCTTCGTGCACGCCACCGTGGACGACCTGCCCGAGGACAAGCGCAAGCTCTATAACTGGCAGCGCAAGTCGATGGTGCTGATGAAGAAACTGTAACGCCGGCAGGGCCAAGCCCAGCCTTGGCCGGGCTTGGCTACAATAGCGGCCACGCAGCCGCCCAGAACCGGCATCACGACTCGGCGTCCCCTCGTACCACAAAAGCGCCACGAACAAGGAGTTTCACATGGCCCGCATGGTCCATTGCATCAAGCTGAACAAGGAAGCCGAAGGCCTCGACTTCCCGCCGCTGCCGGGCGAACTTGGCAAGAAGATCTGGCAAAGCGTGTCGAAGGAAGCCTGGGCCGGTTGGCTCAAGCATCAGACCATGCTGATCAATGAGAATCGTCTGAACATGGCCGACGCCCGCGCACGCCAGTACCTGCTCAAGCAGACCGAAAAATACTTCTTCGGCGAAGGCGCCGATGCTGCCGCCGGCTACGTGCCGCCGGCGAACTGATTCGCCAGTCTGGAAAAACGAAAAGGGGTGCTTGATAAAGCACCCCTTTTTCATGGGCGACCGGCTGAGCGGCTCGGGCCGCTCGGGCCACACATCCTATTAGTAGTCCGTGCGTTGCACGCCCTGCTCCGTGCCCAGCAGTAGCACATCCGCGCCACGCAGCGCGAACAGGCCCACCGTCACCACGCCGGGGATCTGGTTGATCTGCTGCTCGATGTCCTTCGGCTGGCTGATGCGCAGCGCCGAGACGTCCAGAATCACGTTGCCGTTGTCAGTCTTGTAGATGCCGCCTTCCTTGGTCATGCGCAGGCGCGGCTGGCCGCCCAGCGCGGCGAGCTTGCGCGCCACGGCCGCACGTGCCATCGGGATCACCTCCACCGGCAGCGGGAAGGCGCCGAGCGTGTCCACGAGCTTGCTGCCATCGGCGATGCAGACGAAGCGGCCAGCCACGGCGGCCACGATCTTCTCGCGCGTCAGCGCGCCGCCGCCACCCTTGATCATGGCGCCCGAGGCGTCGATCTCGTCGGCACCGTCCACGTAGACGGGAATCTCGTCCACTTCGTTCAGGTCCAGCACCTGGATGCCGTGCTGCTGCAGGCGTCGCGTGGAAGCCTCCGAGCTGGACACCGCGCCCGAGAAGCGCTCCTTGAACGCCGCGATGGCGTCGATGAAGAGATTGGCGGTGGAGCCGGTGCCCACGCCGAGTACGGCGCCCTGAGGCACTTCCTGCTTCACGTAGTCGGCGGCGGCTTGCGCCACCAGCGCCTTGAGTTCATCCTGCGTCATGTGAAAACAGCCTGATTGCTTGGGGGAAACGCGTAGTGTAGCGGATCGGCGTGTGACGGCGGTGTTTCCAACCGTGCCAGCGCCGTTACAATGAATGCTGACTTCCCACGCGGGCGGCAACTGACGGAACCGGATGGAACAGATCATGACCGAGCTAGAGCAACTGAGACAATTCACCACGGTAGTGGCCGATACCGGCGACTTCCAGCTGATGAAGCAGTACATGCCGCAGGACGCGACCACCAATCCGTCCCTGATTCTCAAGGCGGTGCAGAAGGCCGAATATCGGCCCCTGCTCGAGCAGGCCGTGCGCGACCATCATGGCAGCGCGGGCCTGGACGCCGTGATGGACCAGCTCCTGATCGCCTTCGGCTGCGAGATCCTGGCCATCGTGCCGGGCCGCGTGTCCACGGAGGTTGATGCGCGGCTCTCGTTCGATACCCAGGCCACCGTGGACAAGGCGCGCCACCTGATCGGGCTGTACGAGCAGCGCGGCGTGGCGCGGGAGCGCGTGCTGATCAAGATCGCCTCCACCTGGGAAGGCATCAAGGCCGCGGAAATCCTCCAGCGCGAGAACATCCGCTGCAATATGACGCTGCTGTTCTCGCTGGTGCAGGCTGTGGCCTGCGCCGAGGCCGGCGCGCAGCTGATCTCCCCATTCGTGGGCCGCATCCTCGACTGGTACAAGAAGCAGGCCGGCGACAAGTGGGACGCCAATGCCAATGCCGGCGACAACGACCCGGGCGTGCGGTCGGTGCGGCAGATCTACGATTACTACAAGAGTTTCGGCCATGCGACCGAGGTGATGGGCGCGAGCTTCCGCAGTACCGGCCAGATCCTGGCCCTGGCCGGCTGCGACCTGCTGACCATCAGCCCGGAACTGCTCGAGCAACTGGCGGCCGGGCGCGGCACGGTCGAGCGCAAGCTGTCGGTGGAGCATGCGCAGGCGGCGAATGTGGCGTGCGTCGTGGCCGACGAGCCGGCCTTCCGCTGGCAACTGAACGAGGACGCGATGGCCACCGAGAAGCTGGCCGAAGGCATCCGCCTGTTCGCGGCCGATGCGGTGAAGCTGGAAAAGCTGGTGGGAGAACTGGCCGCCTAGCCTGTCACCACAGCGCGGTCACCACAGCGCCGGCAGGCATTGCCCTGCTGGCGCCGCCAGCACGAGATCCGCGGTGGCGTCCAGCGCCGACGGCTGCGGATTGACCATGATCACGAACGCCCCGTTCTCCCGGGCCATGCCCGGCAGCGCCGCCGCCGGGTACACCAGCCCCGACGTGCCGACCACCAGGCACAGATCGCAGGTTTCCGCCGCGTGCTCGGCGCGATAGCGCGCCACGCGCGGCAGATCCTCGCCAAACCAAACCACCCCGGGCCGCATCATCGCGCCGCACAGCGCGCAATGGGGCGGCTCGCCCGGCACTGGCGGCACCGTGTCGCAACGTCCGCAGCCATCCAGCCATTTATTGGCGAACAGGTTGCCGTGCAACTCGATCACATGCTGGCTGCCGGCCTGCTGATGCAATCCGTCGATATTCTGCGTGACCAGCGTGACCGGCTTCTGGTCGGCCAGTTGCGCCAGTGCGAAGTGCGCCGGATTGGGCTGGGTGGCAGAAACCATCGCCCGGCGGTGCTCGTACCACTGCCAGACCAACGCCGGCTGGCGCCGGTACGCGGCCTCGGTGGCGAGCTCTTCGGGGTCGAAGCGGGCCCAGAGGCCGGTCAGCGCGTCACGGAACGTCGGCACGCCCGATTCCGCCGAGACCCCGGCGCCGGTCAGCACGAAGATCTGGCTAGCCGCCGCGATCCGGTCGCGCGCCTGGGCGAGCAATGCCGCGTCCAGAATCATCGCCGATATGCCGATGTCAGCGCGGCAGCCGGCGCTGGCGTACCGCTTCGTACAGGCAGACGCCGCTCGCCACCGAGACGTTCAGGCTTTCCACGCCGCCCGCCATCGGAATGCCGACCAGTTCGTCGCAGGTCTCGCGGGTCAGCCGGCGCATGCCCTCGCCTTCGGCGCCCATGACGATCGCCATCGGGCCCTTGAGATCCACGTCGTACAGGGTCTTCTCGGTGCCGTCAGCCGTGCCGACCACCCAGATGCCGCGTTCCTGCAGCTCGCGCAGCGTACGCGCGAGGTTGGTCACGGTGATGTAGGGCACGGTTTCGGCCGCGCCGCTGGCCACCTTGGCCACCGTGGTGTTCAGCCCGACGCTGCGGTCCTTCGGGGCGATCACCGCGTGCGCGCCGGCGCCATCGGCCACGCGCAGGCAGGCGCCGAGGTTGTGCGGATCGGTCACACCATCGAGCACCAGCAGCAGCGGCGTGCCTTCGATGCTATCGAGCAATTCGTCCAGATTGAGTGCCAGCGAGATGTCGTCGGCACGCGCCACCACGCCCTGGTGGCGATCGGTGCCGGCCATGCCGCGCAGGCGGTCGGCATCCACCGGGTGCAGGCGCACGTTCAGGCTTTCCGCGAGGCGGATGAAGTCCTGCATGCGGCGGTCGCGCCGGTTGGATTCGATATAGATGTCGGACACGCTCTTCGCGTCTTGGCGAAGGCGTGCGTTCACGGCATGAAAGCCGATCAGGAGTTTGTGTTTGGCCATGGCGGGATTGTACCCGCCATGGCCATTCCGGCGCCGCGTGTTTTAACGCTTGCGTGCCGGGCGGGCGGTCTTGGCCGCTGCCTTGGCGGTCCGTTTGGCAGTAGGCTTGCGCGGCTTCTCGAGGTGCGTGGGCTTGGGCTTGGCCGCGTGCTTGGCCGGCTTGCCGCCGGTCTTGCCATGCGGCGCATGGCCCACATGCGGCTTCAGCGGCGTCATCACGGCCTCGAATACCGGCTGCTCCTCGATCACGCGGTCCAGCGTCTCGTCGAACGACTCCTCGGGCTTCGACGTGCCGCCAAGCAGCGCCGCCAGCTGGCGGCCCTTCTTGCGCGCGGGCACCGCGTGGGCGGCCGGCACACGCGGCTGCACCTCGGGTCCCGTCGTGCGGGCGCGCAGCGTCTTGGCCGACGGCTCCTGCACCAGGCGGAAATCGATCTTGCGGGCGTCCAGATCCACGCGCGACACCTGCACGCGCACGCGGTCGGTCAACCGGTAGCGGATACCCGTGCGCTCGCCGCGCAGTTCGTTACGCGCCTCGTCGAACTGGAAGTAGTCGCTGCCCAGTTCGGTCACGTGCACCAGCCCTTCGACATAGAGTTCGTCGAGCTGCACGAAGATGCCGAACGAGGTGACCGCACTGACCGTGCCGGCGAAGTCGCTGCCGAGCTTGTCGCGCATGAAGTAGCACTTCAGCCAGGCTTCCACGTCACGCGAGGCCTCGTCGGCCCGGCGCTCGTTCGCCGAGCAGTGCAGGCCCAGTTCGTCCCAGATCGCCTCATTGCGCTTGGCCCGGGCGGCCGAATTCAGCGCCTTCTTCTCGGCGTCTGCCGCATTCATGCGGCGCGCCTTGGGCGAGACCGCCGTGTTCAGTTCGGTGCCAGGCGGGAACGCCGGCTGATACTTGGTGTGCGCCAGCACGGCCTTGATCGCGCGGTGCACGAGCAGGTCGGGATAGCGGCGGATCGGGCTCGTGAAGTGGGCATAAGCCTCATACGCGAGGCCGAAGTGGCCGATGTTGTCGGGGCTGTAGACCGCCTGCTGCATCGAGCGCAGCAGCATGGTCTGGAGCATCGCCGCGTCTGGGCGGGACTTGATCTTGTCCATCACCTCGGCGTAGTCCGATGCCTGCGGCTTGTCGCCGCCGCCCAGCGACAGGCCGGAAGTGCGCAGGAACTCCCGCAGATTCTTGAGTTTTTCCTCGCTCGGGCCCGCGTGGATGCGGTACAGCGTCGGATGCTTGAAGCGCTCGAGGAAGTCGGCCGCGCAGACGTTGGCCGTCAGCATGCACTCCTCGATCAGCCGGTGCGCGTCGTTGCGGGTGCGCGGCAGGATCTGCTCGATCTTGCCCTGCGCGTTGCAGACGATGTAGGTCTCGGTGGTGTCGAAGTCGATTGCCCCGCGCTCGCGGCGCGCCTTGAGCAGGACCTGGAACAGCTCGTACAGGTTCTGCAGGTGGGGCACCAGGTCGCCGCGCTTGTGCGCCTCGGGACCCTTGGTGTTCGACAGCACGGCCCAGACCTCGTTGTAGGTCAGGCGCGCCTTGGAGTGCATCACCGCCGGGTAGAACTGGTAGCCCTTCAGCTCGCCCTTGGCCGTGATCACCGCGTCGCAGACCATGCACAGGCGGTCCACCTGCGGGTTCAGCGAGCAGAGGCCGTTGGACAGCTTCTCGGGCAGCATCGGAATCACGCGGCGCGGGAAGTAGACCGATGTGGCGCGATCCAGCGCATCGGCGTCCAGTGGCGTGCCGGGTCGCACATAGTGCGACACGTCGGCAATCGCCACGATCAGGCGCCAGCCCTTGGCCCGGCCAATCTTGACCGGCTCGCAGTAGACGGCATCGTCGAAGTCGCGCGCGTCTTCGCCATCGATGGTGACCAGCGGGATGTCGCGCAGGTCGATGCGATGGTCGAGGTCAGCCTCGCGCACCTCGTCCGGCAGCCCCTGCGCTTCCTTGGCGGCGGCCGGCGAGAACTCATGCGGCACGCCGTACTTGCGCACGGCGATCTCGATCTCCATGCCGGGATCGTCGATATCTCCCAGCACTTCCACCACGCGGCCTACAGGCTGCACGTAGCGGTCCGGATACTCGATCAGTTCCACGCTGACCACCTGCCCCACGCGGGCCTTGCCCTGCTGCTTGGGCGGAATCAGGATGTCCTGACCGATGCGCTTGTCCTCGGGCGCTACCACCAGCACGCCGTTCTCGGACAGCAGGCGGCCAATCACATAGCGATTGGCGCGCTCGACGATCTCGACGATCTGCCCTTCCGGGCGGCCACGGCGGTCGTAGCCCACCACGCGCACTTGCGCACGGTCGTTGTGCATCGCCTTCTGGAGTTCGCGCTCGGGCAGGAAGATGTCGTCCTCGCCGTCATCGCGAATCAGGAAACCGAAACCGTCGCGGTGCCCCTGCACGCGGCCGACGATGAAATTCGGTTGATGGGCCAACTCGTAGCGGCCCTTGCGGTTCAGTTCGATCTGGCCGTCGCGCTCCATGGCGGCGAGGCGCTTCTGGAAACCGTCGTGCTCCTTGCGCGTAACGGCCAGGGCCTTGGCGATATCGCCTGCCGATTGCGGCGACCCCGAAGTTCTCAGCACGCCGAGGATTTCTTCCCGGCTAGGGATCGGATAGTTGTTCTGATTCAATTTTTCTGGAAACTATTTGACAAACGTTTTACGGTCGCTATAATGGCGGCTTCGGTTGTTTCGACACCTGCCCAGGTGGCGGAATTGGTAGACGCACTAGGTTCAGGTCCTAGCGGTGGCAACACTGTGGAGGTTCGAGTCCTCTCCTGGGCACCAGGTTTCAGCGAGAAGCCCGCAACGCAAGTTGCGGGCTTTTTGTTTTGCGGCATCGCTTTGTTTTTCGCGCTGCCGACGCTGATCCGAGAAACCTGCAAATCCGCACTCCCCTCTATGCCTTACCGGCTGTGAATTCATTGGCGGCATGGCGCCGTCGATGAGTGTATCAGTTTCAGTGCCGATTCCAGCATTATCCGGCACGATTCGGCCACCCTTGGCGAAAAACAAACGGCAACAATGGCCATTTACCGCGTTGACAGCCCGGGTATCTGTAACTATGATGGTTTCACATTGAGATTCCCCCCATGAGTACCAGCAGCCGGTTTGCCGTCGCCGTTCATATCCTGACCCTGCTCGCGCAGAGCGACGGCCCCGTGCCGTCGTCGATGATCGCCGGCAGCGTGGGCACGAACCCGGCGCTGATCCGGCGCATGATCGGCGCCTTGACCGACGCTGGCTTCGTGGCCACGACGATGGGCAGCATCGGCGGCGCCACGCTCGCGCGGCCCGCATCGGCCATTACGCTGCTCGAAGTGTTCCGGGCCGTGGAAACACCGTCGATGATCACGCTGCACCAGAGCGCGCCCAACCCGGCCTGCATGGTCGGCCGCGAAATTACCGGGGCGTTACGTCAGGTGGCAGACCGGGCGCAAGCCGCCATGGACGCCACGCTCGCGGATATCACCATTGCCGGCATGCTCGAAGATGTCGAACACGCCACCGCGCAGCGCCGCAAGCGCTGATTTTTTTACCTCGATATGTAACCACTTTGGTTTCATATCGCCACTGCGAAGGAGCAACAACCATGAAGATTGCCATCATCGGCGCCACCGGCAACGTGGGCATCCGCCTGATCGACGAAGCGCTGCGCCGCGGCCACACCGTGACCGCCCTCGCCCGCCAGGCCAGCAGCCTGCCGGACCGCGCCGGCGCGACAACACGCAATGTGGATGTGGCCGACGGCGCCGCCCTGGCCGCCGCCCTGACGGGCCACGATGCCGTCATCAGCACCGTGCGGTTCCTGCAGGCCAAGGCGCCGCAGATCGTCGATGCGGTGAAGGCCGCTGGGGTCGAGCGTTTGCTGGTGGTGGGTGGCGCGGGCAGCCTGTTCGTGGCGCCCGGCGTGCAACTGGTCGATACGCCGACGTTCCCGGCCCAGTACAAGGACGAGGCCGCCGCGGGTCGTGACTTCCTGAATGCGCTGCGCGGCGAGACCGCGCTGGCTTGGACGTTCCTGTCACCCTCCGCCCTGTTCCTGCCGGGTGAACGCACGGGCAAGTTCCGGCTCGGCGGGGAGGACCTGCTGGCCGATGCGGCCGGCAAGAGTTCGATCTCGATGGAGGATTACGCGATCGCGATGCTCGACGAGATCGAAGCACCGGCACATGTGCGCCAGCGCTTCACAGTCGGCTACTGAGCCCGGTTCGCGGACGGCGCAGCCGACGTGTCGATGGCTCGGCCGGCTCAGGCCGCCGAGTCGTCGTCCAGCAGCGACGCGCGCTTGCCGCGCTTGAGCCAGGCGGCCAGGTTGTGCGGACGCAGCGTGTCGTATTCCTCGAACGGCTGGTGGATCCAGGGGTTCGACGGCAGGAACGTCACGTGGTAATCCGGCTCCACCTTCGAACACGCCTTGTACCAGAGCACGGCCGATCGCACGTCGGTCACGGCCGGGTAGCGCTCCTTCAGGTGGCGGCCCACGCGCTCCAGGGTCACGCCGGAATCGACGAGGTCATCCACGAGCAGGATCTTGCCTGACAACTCACCGCGCGTCATCGTGATGTACTGGGCGATGTCGAGATCGCCCTGCTGCGTGCCGGCCGCCTCGCGGTACGAACTGGTGGCCAGGATGGCCAGCGGCACGTCGAAAATCCGCGACATCTGGTCACCCACGCGCAGGCCGCCGCGCGCCAGGCACAGGATCTTGTCGAACTTCCAGCCCGACTCGTGCACGTTCAGCGACAGCCGCGCGATCAGGCGGTGGTAATCATCCCAAGAGACCCACAGGTTCTCTTCGTCATTGGTAGGCAGGTTCATGATCTGTTCTTCTCTCAGGTCAGGTCTCTGGTCGATGACCGATAGACAAAGCCGATAAAGCTTCGGCCCGCATTCCGCGGGCCGATTGGCTTGGTGAGGCCGCGGCACTCGTGGCGCCGCGGTCATGCTCACAGGTAATACCGATACGTCAGGCCACCTGGTACGGGTGGCGCAGCAGGATCGTTTCGTCGCGGTCCGGGCCGGTCGAGATCATGTCGATCGGAATGCCGACCACTTCCTCGATCCGCTTCAGGTACACGCGGGCCGCCTCGGGCAGCGCGTCCCACTGCTTTACGCCGAAGGTCGATTCGTTCCAGCCCGGGAATTCCTCGTACACCGGCACGCAGGCGGCCACGGCGTCCGAGCCGCGCGGCAGGATATCGACGGTCTTGCCGTCGAGCTCGTAGCCCACGCACAGCTTGATCGTTTCCAGGCCGTCCAGCACGTCGAGCTTGGTCATGCACAGGCCCGACACGCCGTTGATCTGTACCGAGCGCTTCAGCGCGGCGGCGTCGAGCCAGCCGGTGCGGCGCGGACGGCCGGTCACCGAGCCGAATTCCTTGCCGACGTTGGCCAGACGCACGCCCACGGCGTCCTGGCGCGCGGGGTTGTCGTTGTCGTACAGCTCGCTCGGGAACGGGCCCGCACCGACGCGCGTGCAGTAGGCCTTGGTGATACCGAGGATATAGTTCAAACGGCCCGGGCCAACGCCCGCGCCCGCAGCGGCCGCACCGGCCACGCAGTTGCTCGACGTGACGAACGGATACGTGCCGTGGTCCACGTCCAGCAGCGTGCCCTGTGCGCCTTCGAACATCAGGTTGCCGCCGTTCTCGTTCACGGCATACAGCTCGGCCGACACGTCCGCCACCATCGGCTTCAGGCGCGGCGCATATGCCAGCATCTCGTCGAGAATCTGCTGGTAATCCACGGCTTCGGCGCCCAGGTACTGGGTCAGCATGAAGTTGTGGAATTCCACATTCTCGCGCAGGCGCTCGGCGAAATGCTTGGGATCGAACAGGTCCTGTACGCGCAGCGCGCGGCGGGCTACCTTGTCTTCGTAGGCCGGGCCGATGCCACGGCCGGTGGTACCGATCTTGGCGGCGCCACGGCGCGCTTCACGGGCCTTGTCGATGGCCACGTGGTACGGCAGGATCAGCGTGGCGGCTTCGGAGATGCGCAGGCGGTTCTGCACCTGCAGGCCGGCGGCCTCGAGTTCCTCGATCTCACGGAAGAGTGCCTCGGGCGACAGCACGACGCCATTGCCGATGTAGCAGACGGTGCTCTCGCGCATGATCCCCGAGGGGATCAGTCGCAGGATCGTCTTCTTGCCGCCGATGATGAGCGTGTGGCCAGCGTTGTGGCCGCCCTGGAACCGCACCACGCCTTTTGCATGATCGGTAAGCCAATCGACGATTTTCCCTTTGCCTTCGTCACCCCACTGGGTTCCGATCACGACGACATTGCGTCCCTGGCCTACTGCGGATGCGGACATGTTGAATTGGTCAGAAGGTTAAAAACGTATTCTACTCTCGTTGCCGGACGGTTCCCGATTTTCGGGCGCACGTATGGCACCGCGACAGCGATTTTGCGCCGAAAAAAGGCGCAAAAAGTCACATGGAGAGCGGAGGAAAATGCCGGAACGCGTCGTGCGCACCGGCGGAATCGGGTGTTAGCGCGGCACCACCACCCAGGCATCGCCCTGACGAACCAGCTGCCGGTCGCAGTTGAATTCGTCGAGCTCATGAGTGTGGCCAGGCAGCGACTGAATCACGATCTCGCCGGTCGCGCGCAACGACGCGATGGTCGTGCGCAGGCCAGGATCGGCGTCCCACGGGGCATAGATCGCCAGCGCGCGGACTTCCACCGGCGACAGCGCCGCCACTTCGCGCAGATCGAGCGAGAAGCCGGTAGCCGGACGCGCGCGGCCGAAGGCCTCGCCCACCTTGTCGTAGCGACCGCCACGGGCCACGTAATTGGGCAGACCCGCCACATAGGCCGTAAACATCACGCCGCTGTGATAGTGGTAACCGCGCAAATCGGAAAGGTCGATGTTCACGCTGGCGCCACGCACCTGCGCGGCCAGTGCCGACAGCTCGTCCAGCGCGCGGCCGATGGCCGGGCTGGCCGGCAGCGTCGCGCGGGCGCGCTCGATGACCTCGATGCCGCCGTAGAGCGTCGGCAGCGCCAGCAGCGCGTCGCGCTCGGTCTGCGGCAGCCCCACGGTCAGCACGCGCAGAGCGGGCACGTCCTTGGTCTCCAGCGCCGCGAACATCGCGTCCTCGATCTTGCGGATCGACGGGAGCCCATCCAGCAGCGCCTCAAGGATGCCGGCGTGGCAGAGGTCCAGCCGCACGTTGGTCAGGCCGGCGGCCTCAAGCGCGGCCAGCATCAGTTCCTGGATCTCGACGTCCGCCTCGAGGCCGGCATGGCCGTAGATCTCGGCGCCGATCTGCAGCGGTTCGCGCGTGGCATGGAAGCCGGCCGGGCGCGCGTGCAGCACGTTGCCGGCGTAGCACAGACGCGTCACGCCGGGACGATTCAGCAGGTGGGCGTCGATGCGCGCCACCTGCGGCGTGATATCCGCACGCAAGCCCATGGTGCGGCCCGACAGTTGATCCACCAGCTTCAGCGTGCGCAGATCCAGATCATGCCCGGTACCGGTCAGCAGCGACTCCAGGTACTCGAGCATCGGCGGCATGACCAGCTCGTAGCCATAGGTGCGGAACAGGTCCAGCATGCGGCGGCGCAATTCTTCGATCTTGCGCGCTTCCGACGGCAGGACGTCGGCAATGTTTTCGGGCAGGAGCCAGTGGTTGGACATGGTGAATCTCTTCTCTCAAAAACGGTTTCAGGCCGGCTGGTCTGACCGGCCGGCCTGGCTGTCCGGCGAGGACGGCGGCGCACTTCGGCGCGGCCCCTCCAGCCGGACAAAACCCCGGGCGGGCCGGGGTTTTGTCGAACGCACGCGAGTCTGCGCGTGCCGCCCTACTTCTTGCCTGCGGGCGCGGCTGCCTGGCTGCCGCCAGACGAGCGCATATAGCGGAAGAAATCGGAATTGGGCTCCAGCACCATCACGTCGCGCTTGTCGCGGAACGTGTTGCGATAGGCCTCCATGCTGCGCCAGAACTGCGCGAAGCTCGGATCCTTGCCGAAGGCGTCGGCATAGACCTGCGATGCCTTGGCATCGCCCTCGCCCTTGACCACCTGGGCGTCGCGATACGCTTCGGCCAGCAGCACCTCGCGCTGGCGATCGGCATCGGCGCGGATCTTCTCGCCCTCGGCGGCACCGGTGGAACGCAGTTCGTTGGCCACCCGCTTGCGCTCGGCTTCCATGCGGCGGTACACCGACTCGCTGATCGCAGGCAGCAGGTCCACGCGCTTCAGGCGCACGTCGAGAATTTCGACGCCCACGGACTGCGCGTACTCGGACATGCCGGCACGAATGTTCTGCATCACCTTCTCGCGCTCTCCGGCCACCACATCGGCCACAGTGCGCTTGCCGAACTCCTCGCGCGCCACGGAGTCGATCCGCTGCGTCATGCGATCCTGGGCGCCGCGCACGTTGCCGTTAAACGCCACGAAGAACTTGCGCGGATCGGTGATGCGCCATTTGACGAACCAGTCCACCACCATGCTCTTCTTCTCGGCGGTCAGGAAACGCTCGCTGGCGGCCACGTCGATGGTCTGCAGGCGGCGGTCCATGAAGACCACGTTCTGCAACGGCGGCGGCAGCTTGAAGTGCAGGCCGGGCTCGCGCACCACCTGCTTGATCTCGCCGAACGCGAACACCACGGCGTACTGGCGCTGGTCGACCACGAACAGCATCGACGACACCACGGCCAGCAGGATGAAAAGGCCAATCGCAAAGGAAATCAGTCGGTTCATGACGTGTCTCCTCAGCGCGAATCGCGGTCGCGGTTGCGCATGCCTTCGCGCGACCGGATGTCGGTGCCAGCCTCCGGCGCGGGCGGCGCGCTCGTGCCCGGCGTCGGCGCGGGCGCGGCAGCAGTGCCCTGCACCTGCGACATCAGCTTGTCCAGCGGCAGATACAGGAGGTTGTTGCCGCCCTTGGCGTCAATGAGGATCTTGTTCGTGTTGGCGTAGATCTGCTGCATGGTTTCCAGATAGATGCGATCACGCGTCACCTGAGGCGCCTTCGCGTATTCCGTCTGCACCGAGCGGAAGCGGGCCGCGTCACCCTCGGCCTGCGCCACCACACGGGAGCGGTAGCCCTCGGCCTCTTCCTTGAGGCGGGCCGCCGTACCCTTGGCACGCGGCAGGATGTCGTTGGCGTACGACTGGCCTTCGCTGATCGCACGCTCGCGATCCTGACTGGCCTTGTTCACGTCATCGAACGCGGCCTGCACCTGTTCGGGCGGCTGCACGCTCTGGACGTTGACCGAGATCACGCGGATGCCGGTCTTGTACGCCGACAGAATCGCCTGGATCGACTTGGCCAGCGACTGCGCGATCTCCTCGCGGTTCTCGTACAGCACCGCATCCATCTTGTTGCGGCCCACGATCTCGCGCACTGACGTTTCGGCGGCCTGCGTCACGAGTTCCTCGTCGCCACCGCGGTCGGTCTTGTTGAAGAACAGGAATTCGCCGGCGTCCTGGATGTCGTACTGCACCGTGAAACGGACGTCGATGATGTTCTCGTCCTGCGTGAGCATCGACGAGTCCTTGAGGTTGCTGTCCTTGATCGACGTGGCGCGGCCCACTTCCACTGAACGCACGTTCGACAGGTTGACCACCTCGGCCGACTGCACCGGCCAGGGCATGCGCCAGTTGATACCGGGGCCGGTCGTGTACTTGAACTTGCCGAACTGCAGGATCACGGCGGTCTGGCCTTCCTGCACCATGAAGAAGCCGCTGGCCAGCCAGATACCGACCACGGCCGCCACGATCACGCCCATGCCGATGTTCGAGCCCTTGCCCGGCGTCCGGGGGGTGTTGCCGAAGTTCGGGCCACCCCCGCCATTGTCCTTGCGGCCCAGCAGGCCGTTCAGGCGGCGGTTGAAGTCGCGCCACAGCTCGTCGAGGTCGGGCGGGCCGTCCTGCGGCCGCTGGTTCTGCTGGCGATTTTTATCCTTGTCCTTGTCTTCATCGTCCTGACCGTTACGGCCCCAGCGGGGATCGTTCAGCGAGAAGATGGCGCGCAGGCGCGACCAGCCTGCAGGATGCAGGGCTTGGCTGCCGGGCGCGGAGCGCGAGTCAGGATTCCGTTGGAACAGGGGCATGAAGTGCACGGGTCCGGGAAGTTTGGAACAAGGGGATTCTAGCAGCCATCTTGATCACTTTTGCTCAAAATCCCCAATCGGGTGGCGAATCTCGTCGAACAACAATGAGATTGCCTGCTTAATTCGCGCGCGGAGGGTCCGAATCGGGGCTATCGGGACCCTGGGTGCCCTCCCAGCCGTCCTGGTCGAACACGGCATCGTCGGCCAGCGCCGGCACCTCGGCCAGGCGCGGGTCATACGGCGCCGGCGCATCAGGTTGCTCGGCCAGCCAGCGCGCCACGTCCACGATGGCCTCGCGCAGCGCATCGAGCCCCATGCCCTCGCGGGCGGACAGGAACACGCGCCTTGGCACGCCATCTTCGTCGCGCTCCACGCGCGGGCCCTGCTCAAGCAGCTCGGGCGCGGCATCGATCTTGTTCATGACCACGATCTGCGGGATGTCCGAGGCATTGATCTCGGCCAGCACGCGGTTGACCTGTTCGATCTGCTCGTGCCGGACCGGACTGGACGCATCCACCACGTGGAGCAGCAGGTCGGCGTGCACGGTCTCGTCCAGCGTGGCGCGGAACGCCGCCACCAACTGCGTCGGCAGGTCGCGGATGAAGCCGACCGTATCCGACAGCACCACATTGCCCAGCCCTTCAAGGAACAGTCGGCGCGACGTTGTATCGAGCGTGGCGAACAACTGGTCGGCCGCATAGGCGCGCGCCTTGGTCAGCGCGTTGAACAGCGTGGACTTGCCCGCGTTGGTGTAACCCACCAGCGAGATGCTAAGCGTATCGTTGCGCGCGCGGGCGCGGCGCTGGGTGTGGTGCTGGCGCTGGAGCCGCGACAGGTCGGCTTTGAGCCGCTTGGCGCGGTCATCGAGCATCCGGCGATCCAGTTCGAGCTGGCGCTCGCCTGGGCCGCCGCGCATGCCGATACCGCCCTTCTGCCGCTCCAGGTGGCTCCATGCACGAACCAGGCGCGACGCCTGGTACTGGACCTGGGCGAGTTCCACCTGCACCTTGCCGACATGGCTCTGCGCACGCTGGCCGAAGATGTCGAGGATCAGGCCGGTTCGGTCTATGACGTGCCGGTTCAGGAATCGCTCCAGATTCCGCTGCTGGGCGGGACTGAGCGCGTGGTTGAACACCACGATGTCGGCGTCGAGCGCATCAGCCGCTTCCTTGAGTTCCTCCGCCTTGCCGGAGCCGATGAACAGCGCGGGATCGGGACGCGAGCGCTTGCCCGTCAGCGTATGCACCGGCAGCGAGCCGGCCGTGGAGGTCAGCAGCGCCAGTTCGGACAGGCTTTCCTGGAAATCATGCTTGCCGAAATCCACGCCCACCAGGATGGCGCGAGACGGATCGGTATTGGAGGTAGCTCTGGGTTGCAAGCGGGAGGACGCGAAGCGCCTGAAGGAGAAACGGTTGTTAATACAATGGCCGGCTGCGGCAACGTGCCGCGGCGGATGGCACCATCCGCGTGGGACGGCACTGAAGAGGGAAGGCACGGTGCTGCGGCCGCATCGCGACGCGGCCGGCAGCCAGAGAGGAAGTATCAGCCCTCGGGGGAGTCATCCACGCGGAAGTTGACCGCGCGCGCAGGCACGACGGTGGAAATCGCATGCTTGTAGACCATCTGCGTCACGGTGTTACGCAGCAGGACGACGTACTGGTCGAACGACTCGATGTTGCCTTGCAGCTTGATGCCATTGACGAGGTAGATGGAAACCGGCACGTGCTCTTTGCGCAGCGCGTTCAGGAACGGGTCTTGTAGCAATTGCCCTTTGTTGCTCATGGCACACTCCAAATTTATAGATTTAGTGATGGATGATGGGGACAAAAGTCCCCGGTTCAAGTCAGTTGGCGCAAAACCGCGCCAGAAAAAAGATCAAAACGGTACCAGGCTGGCATCAACGAGCAGGGCTTCCCCTGCTACCGTGAATTTAGCCTCAGTTCCAAACGAACGCAAACGAAACTTGGCCGCGAAGAAAGGCACCATTGCGCCTCATTCCTTCGAGTCGGCGTACGGGTTTTTGTTCGTACGAAATTCGATGCGCAGCGGTGTGCCCTTGAGCTTGAACGCCGTCCGGAAGCGGTTTTCCAGATAGCGCCGATAGGTCTCGGCCACACCTTGCAGCGCGTTGCCGTGCACCACAATGATCGGCGGATTCGAGCCGCCCTGGTGCGCGTAGCGCAGCTTGGGGCGCGACGCGCCCACGCGCTTGGGCTGCTGGAACTCCACCGCTTCGGCCAGCACACGGGTCAGCTGCGGCGTGGGCAGCTTGACCATCGCGGCGGCGTACGCTTCATCCACTGAGCGCAGCAATGCGCCAATGCCGGTGCGTTCGCGCGCGGACACGAAGTGGAAATTCGCGAAGCTCAGGAATTGCAGCTTGCGCTCCAGATCGTGCTTGATGCGGTCACGCGTGTGGCCGTCCAGCCCGTCCCACTTGTTCACGCCCACCACCAGCGCCCGGCCGGATTCAACGATGAAGCCGGCGATGTGCGCGTCCTGCTCGGAAATATCCTGCTGGGCGTCGAGCAGCAGGATGACCACGTTGGCGTCGGCAATCGACTGCAGCGTCTTGACCACCGAGAACTTCTCGATCGCCTCGAACACCTTGCCGCGCTTGCGCAGGCCGGCCGTGTCGATCAGCGTGTACGGCTTGCCGCCCCGCTCGAATTCCACGTAGATCGCGTCACGCGTGGTGCCCGGCATATCGAAGGCGATCACGCGCTCCTCGCCGATCAGCGTGTTGACCATCGTGGACTTGCCCACGTTCGGGCGCCCCACGATGGCGATCTTCACGCCGCGATGGCTCTCATCCGTCTGTTCGGCCAGCTCCGGACGCTCCTGCACCGCCAGTTCCAGCGCCTCGTCCACGAGTTCGCTCACGCCGTCGCCGTGCGTGGACGAGATTGCATAGGGGTCGCCCATGCCAAGTTCGTAGAAATCCGCGGCCACCGAGGTGTACTTCATGCCCTCGGCCTTGTTCACGGCCAGCATGATGCGCCGACCGGTCTTGCGCAGGTAGTCGGCAATCACGCGGTCCTGCGGCGCCAGGCCAAGGCGGCCGTCGACCAGGAAGATGACCACGTCGGCCTCCACCACGGCCTGGCGCGTCTGCTTGGCCATCTCGGCCACGATGCCGTCCTTGGCCACGGGCTCGAAACCGCCCGTGTCGATAACGATGAACGGACGCTCGCCGATGCGGCCCTCGCCGTAGTGGCGGTCGCGCGTGAGACCCGGCAGGTCGGCCACGAGGGCGTCCCGGGAGCGGGTCATGCGATTGAATAGCGTCGACTTGCCCACATTCGGGCGTCCGACGAGTGCGATAACTGGTTTCATGCAATAAACGGAAACGGGGGGCGGCATATGCCGTCCCCCGGCAACTCCGGAGTCATGTTGATCCGACAACCATCGCACGAATGACCGCGCGGCTGGCCGTTTTCCCTGAAATGGGGCTTCCTGTCGGGCGCGGAACCGGGGCGAATCGCCACCTTCCGCAGTTGCTGGCACGACCAGGGATCATGCTACCGGATTGGCGCCGGCCGTGCGACAGGGGCACGGCCAGGCTTGCGTGCGCTGGCGATCAGTTCGGTACGAAACCGAAGATATCGCCGTCGCGGGTCTGGACGACCAGCGTCTGGCCGGCCACAACCGGCGCTGCGCTGACGGCACTGCCGTCGGTCTTCATGCGGGCCACGATCTGACCGTCATCACGGGACAGAAAGTGAACAAAGCCCTCGAAATCGCCCACCACCACCGAGCGGCCGAGCGCCATCGGCGCGCCCAGGCTGCGATAGCGGAGCTGGTCGTTCTTCCAGCGCTCGTTGCCATTGGAACGGTCGAACGCGAAAAGGGTCGAGGTTTCATCGCTGGCGAACAGCGACGTGTCATCCTGAGCCAGCCCAGTCGGCGAGGAGAAGTCCTTGCCCCACTGCGGCTGGCCATTGGCCAGTTCCAGACACGACACACGGCCCTGGAACGTCGTGGCGCACACCTGGCGGCCATTGACGGCCGGTACGCCGGTCACGTCGTTAAGCCGCTCGATCTCGGACACACCCTTCGGATACGACACCGTGCTTTCCCAGCGCAGCACACCATTGCCGGGCGCGAGCACGCCGAGCTTGCCGCCCGGGAAGCCCATGACGATGCCGTCGCCGGCATAGACCATGCCCATTGCGGCGCGCAGGTTCAGCGGGGTCTGCGAGCGCTGGTAGATCCAGCGGCGGTCGCCGCTCTGGGCGTCTAGGCCGATTACGCGCGTGTCGGTCGTGCGCACGACCACCAGGCCGTTGCCGACCAGCGGCGCCGACAGCACCTCGCCGTTGACCTGCTTCTTCCAGAGCTGCTTGCCGCTGTTGTCGAAGGCGTAGATCGCGCCCTTCTCGCCGGCCACGGCCGTCACCGAACCGTCCGAGCCGGGGCCCGAGGTCAGGTCGAGGTCGGTCTTGGCCTTCCAGAGCGTACGTCCCGAATTGCCTTCCAGCGCCAGCACGGTGCCGCCGTTGGACGACACGTATACATTATTACCAGCCGCCACCGGGGCCATCACGTACGGGCCGCTCTTGCCCACGTCGGCCTTCCAGGCCTGTTTGACCGACAGCGTGGCCGAAATCGGCTTCAGCTCGGTGGGCGGATGCTTGTTTTCCTTGCCGAACAGCGAGCAGCCAGCCAGCGCACTCACGCAGGCGCCGGCGACCACCACGCGGGCGACACGGCGAGACACTACGGGAGACAGCGAACGGATGGCGGCGGCGCGAAGCAATGACGTCATAGGGATGCGATCCTAAGGATTATTCGATGTGCCGCTTAGGCCGTGCCCAGCGCGTCGAGCTTGAACTGGATGATCTGGCGCATGCCGCCCTCGTCAGCGCTCAGCTTCTCCAGCGCCGTGCGGTACGCGGTGCGGGCATCGTCGCGCTTGTCCTGCGCAGCCAGCAGGTCGCCCCGGCGGTCGGCAAACAGTGCCTCGAACTGGGCGGGCGGCGTGTCCTTCAGCAGCGCTAGGCCCTGATCGTATGCCTTCTCGTCGAGCAGTACGCCGGCCAGGCGCACGCGCGCCAAGGGGGCGTACTCGTCGCCACCATGGTCGATCGCCCATTGCAGCTGCGTCTTGGCGCCGGCCAGATCGCCCGCATCGTACAGCACCTTGGCCGCCACGAGCGCGCTCATCGGACCATAGGCCGTACGCCCGAACTTGTCCTCGAGGTCGGTGGCGGCGCGCTTCACGCGGTCTGCGTCGCGGGCCTCGGCAGCCTTGGTGACCTGCTCGTACAGCAGCGCGGCATCGCGCGCCTGCACGCGCTGCCAGTAGTTCCAGCCGCTCCAGGCCGCGAAACCAAGCAGCGCGGCAATCACGATCCACGTGACGACGTTGCCGTACTGATTCCACCAGGCCTTCAGGCTCTCAAGCTGTTCCTGTTCTTCTAGATCGTAAGCCATGTCTCGCAAGCCATGTCGCGGCAGTTACCCGCAAAAAGATTGATAAGTCCGGCCGCCCCCGGGATCGGCCAGGCTGGATACCGCTGAATTCGCTTATTGTTCGTCTTCCGCGTCGTCCGCGGTGTCAGACTCTGTCGCGTTGACCATCGCGTCGATGATGTGGTCCACCACCGCTTCGGCCGCAACGCTTGTTTGCGGGCCACCGTCACCGGCGTTGCCGCCGCGCAGCTGCTTGACCTGCATCACGCCAGCTGCCACTTCGTCGTCGCCAATAATAACGGCAAAGGATGCGCCACTTGCGTCGGCGCGCTTCATCTGTGACTTGAAGCTGCCGCTCTTGCCGTCCGGCGTGGCATGCACCACCACGTCCAGGCCGGCGTCGCGCAGCCGCTCGGCCACGATGATGGCCTGCTCGCCAGCCGCCTCGCCCTGATGGACCAGGTAGACGTCGCAACCCGGCGCTTCCGGCGCGAGCTTCTCCTCGCGCATCAACTCGATGATCCGCTCGATGCCCATCGCCCAGCCGCAGGCCGGCGCAGGCTTGCCGCCCATCTGCTGGATCAGCGGATCGTAGCGCCCCCCCCCGGCAATGGTGCCCTGGGCGCCGAGCTTGTCCGTGATCCACTCGAACACGGTCAGGTTGTAGTAATCAAGCCCACGCACCAGGCGCGGATTGATCTTGAAGGGGATATTGTTGGCCTTCAGCAGGCGCTGCACGCCCTCGAAGTGGGCCAGCGATTCCTCGCCCAGGAAGTCGATCAGCTTGGGCGCGTTGGCGGCCATTTCCTGCAGCGCCGGATTCTTGGTGTCCAGCACGCGCAGCGGATTCGTATAGAGGCGGCGCTTGCCGTCCTCGTCGAGGATGTCCTGGAAGCCCTCGAGGTACTTGATCAGTTCTTCGCGATGGGCCGCACGCTCATGCGCCTGGCCCAGCGAATTGAGTTCCAGCCGCACGTTGACCAGACCCAGGTCGTCCCACAGGCGCTGGCACATCAGGATGATCTCGGCGTCCACGTCGGGGCCGGCAAAGCCAAGCGCCTCGGCGCCAAGCTGGTGGAACTGGCGATAGCGGCCGCGCTGCGGACGCTCGTGGCGGAACATCGGGCCGGTGTACCAGAGGCGCTTCGGGCCGTCGTAAAGCAGGTTGTGCTCGATGGTCGCGCGCACCGCCGCCGCCGTGCCTTCCGGACGCAGCGTCAGGTTCTCGCCGTTCAGCGCATCGGTGAAGGAATACATTTCCTTCTCGACGATGTCCGTCACCTCGCCAATGCCACGGACGAACAGTTGCGTATGCTCGACGATCGGCGTGCGGATCTGCTGGTAGCCGTAGGCACGCAGCATGCTGCGCGCGGCGTTCTCGAACATTTCCCACAGCGGGGCGTCAGCGGGCAGCATGTCGTTCATGCCCTTCACGCCCTGCAGTGCCTTGGCGGCCTTCGTCTTCTCTTCGCTCATATCCGTTTCGTTACCTGCGGTGTTGCCTGCCTCGCTGCGATGCAGCCGGGCTCAGGCCACCGATTCTTGTACTTGCTGCGTGGCGCCAGGACCGTAGTGCGTGCGCACGTACTCGTCCACGATGGCCTGGAATTCTTCGGCGATACGTTCGCCGCGCAGCGTCTTTACCTTCACGCCATCGACGAAAACCGGCGCTGCCGGTGACTCGCCCGAGCCCGGCAACGAGATGCCGATATTGGCATGCTTGCTCTCGCCGGGGCCATTCACGATGCAACCCATCACGGCCACATCCATTTCCTCGACGCCCGGATACGCAGTCTTCCACGTCGGCATCTGCTCGCGCAGATACGACTGGATACTGGCCGCGAGTTCCTGGAACGTGGTGCTCGTGGTGCGACCGCAACCCGGGCAGGCAATCACCATCGGCGTGAAGTTACGCAGCCCCATGGTCTGCAGGATTTCCTGCGCCACATAGACTTCCTTCTCGCGCGCCGCGCCCGGTTCCGGGGTCAGCGAGATGCGGATGGTGTCGCCAATGCCTTCCTGCATCAGCACCGACAGCGCAGCCGTCGAGGCCACGATGCCCTTGCTGCCCATGCCGGCTTCGGTCAGGCCCAGGTGCAGCGCGTACTCGCAGCGGCGGGCCAGCTCGCGGTACACCGCGATCAGTTCCTGCACCTGCGAGACCTTGCACGACAGGATGATCTGGTTGCCCGGCAGGCCGATTTCCTCGGCCTTCTGCGCCGACTCGATCGCCGACGTGATCAGCGCCTCGACCATCACGCTCTGCGCACCCCAGGGCACGGCACGGGCGGCGTTCTCGTCCATGATGCGCGCGAGCAGATCCTGGTCCAGGCTGCCCCAGTTCACGCCGATGCGCACCGGCTTCTCATAGCGGCAAGCCAGTTCGATCATTTCGGCGAACTGCTTGTCGCGCTTGACGCCCTTGCCGACGTTGCCCGGGTTGATGCGGTACTTCGACAGCGCCTTCGCGCAATCCGGGTACTCGTGCAGCAGCGTGTGGCCGTTGTAGTGGAAGTCGCCGACCAGCGGCACGTCCACACCCATGCGGTCCAGCTGTTCGCGGATGGCCGGCACGGCGGCGGCGGCCTCGGGCGTATTCACCGTGATGCGAACAATCTCCGACCCGGCGCGTGCCAGTTCCTTGACCTGGATCGCGGTACCGATGGCATCGACCGTGTCCGTGTTCGTCATCGACTGCACGCGAACCGGTGCGCCACCTCCCACGGTGACAATATTGTCGCCCCACACGACGCGCGCCTGGCGCGACTGCCGGCGCGACAACGGACCCGGCAGAACCGGCTGGGAAGCCTTCTCGTTCATAGCGTTACCACCTTGTTGCATCGCTTGATGCGCCACCCGACTGCATCATTGCAGCGTGAGGCGCGCCACATTGTTTCGGTTGGCGGACTGGAAATCGACGGGCGCGCCATTGCGCGTGATCGATTCCACACCCTTTACATTGCCCAGGACCAGCTTGTACGGGCCGCCCGCGCCGCTGCCGGCGGCGGTATCGCCGGCCTTGGCAGTGCCGCCCAGGATGACCTTTCCGGTGCGGTCACGCACCTCGTACCAGGTATCAGCCGAGAAGCGGATCTGGATCGTGCCGTCCGCGGCCGTCGTGGCCGTGGCTGCAGGGGCTGTCTTGGCGGCCTCCGTCACGGGCGGGGGCGTCGTCGCCGCCGGGGCGGGCTTCGTCGCGGCGGCGACGGGCGGCACGGCAGGCGCTGCCGAAGCTGCATCCGAAGTGCTCAATGCGCCACCCGTTGCCAGCGGCAGGCCAGCCACAGTCGTGGGCAGTGCTTCCGACGGCGCTGGCGAATCGTTGCCTGCCATCACCGGCGGCAGCGCTGCGGTCACGGTACCGTCGCCATGGCTCTGGGCTGTGGTGGCATCTTCCGTGACAACAGCGGCGGCCGGCGCTTCCGCAGCGGCCTGCTCGCGCGATTCCCACCACGCACGGGCGTGGTCGAAGCCGAAATAGCCGCCGGCGCCCAGCACCACGAGCACGAAGAACAGCCACACCCAGCGGCCGCCCGCGCCGCTTGAACTCTTCGAGCCAAAGCGCTTGCGGTCGTCGAACGTCTGGTTGATCGCGCCTTCGCGGCGACGCGTGATTTCCTGCACCGGCGCGGTCTGCGCCTGGGCGTGATACCGGCCCAGCAGCGCATCGATATCGATATGGAGCGTACGCGCATAGGCGCGCATCACGCCCTTGGCGAACGTCACGTCAGGCAGGCTCGCCACGTTGCCGGACTCGATGGCCGCCAGCTTGGCCGACGCCACCTTGAGCCGCGCGCTCACGTCCTCCAGCGACAAGCGCTGCGTCTGGCGTGCTTCCTTCAGTTGCGCCCCGATCTCGCGGGCTACAGCCTCGCGGTCGGAGTCTGTCGCGCCACTGCCGACGTGACCCGTCGTCGCAGTTTCCAAGGCGCGCTCTTGTTCACTCATCCCAAGCTCCTCTCTCGTAGGCCGTCAGCTCGCGCGAGTCGGGAAACCGGTTGCGGAGTTGCGATAACAGCGCATTCTGCGTCGCTGTGTCGCCCTGACGGCGTGCAATACGCGCTCCCAGCCAGAGGGATTGCGCGCTGACAAACCGGCTGTTGTTGACCTTGCCGGCGTATTCCTGTGCTTGTGCGAAGTCGCCGCGCTTGTAGTTCAGCAGCGCCAGGTTCGTATTGACCGACGGGTCGCTGCGGTCATAGCCATACGCGGTCTGGAGATTCTTTTCCGCCGCCACCATGTCGCCGTTGCGCAGCTCGCAAGCGCCGAGGTTGGTCAGCGGCTTGACCGGCCCGTTGGCGGACGGCGCCTGCACCGCGCGCTGGAGCGTGGCCTTGCCGTCGGCAAAACGGTTGGTCAGGCAGAGAAACCAACCGTAGTTGTTGAGCACGTCCGGATCGTTGGCACGCATCGAGAGCGCCGTGCGGAAGCTATCCTCCGCCAGCGCGTTCTCGTTCATGCCCATGTAGATCAGCGCGCGCACATGGTAGGCATCCACGGAGGTCGGATCGATCGCGATGGCCTGCTTCACCTCGTCCAACGCCACCGGATACTGGCGCGCGTCAAGATATTGCGTAGCCAGCTGCAGCCGGATGGCGGCGCGGCGGCTCGCTGCGGTCTGGTCGGAGGCGGTCTTGATATCCTGCGACGGCGGGGGCGGCAACGTGCAGGCGGACAACATCATCAGCCCTGACAGGGCTGCGACAATCAGACGGGTCATGCAGGACGGGCCTCCCGAGATTGGCCGGCAGCAACCACCGGCACCAGTGGCGTGATCTTGCCGAACTTGCCGCGCTCGGCCAGACGGGTCCGATCCATGACCTCCCCGGCCAGTTGGCCACAAGCGGCGTCGATGTCGTCGCCGCGGGTCTTGCGGATCGTGGTAACGATGCCCGCGTCCATCAGCACCTGGGCAAAACAGCGGATCTGCTCGTTGTTCGAGCGCTTCAGGCCAGATTCCGGGAACGGGTTGAACGGGATCAGGTTGAACTTGCACGGCACGTCCGCCACAAGCTTCAGCAGTTCCCGCGCATGCTCGACGCCGTCGTTGACGCCATCGAGCATGCAGTATTCGAAGGTGATGAAATCGCGCGGCGCGAACTCGAGGTAGCGGCGGCATGCCGCCATCAGTTCGGCCAGCGGGTACTTCTTGTTGAGCGGGACCAGCACGTCGCGCAGCGCGTCATTCGACGCATGCAGCGATACCGCCAGCGCCACCGGCAGGTCTTTCGACAGACGGTCCATCATCGGCACCACGCCGGAGGTGGACAGCGTGACGCGGCGACGCGAGAGGCCGTACGCGTTGTCATCGAGCATCAGGCGCATGGCCGGCACCACGGCGTCGTAGTTGAGCAGCGGCTCGCCCATGCCCATCATCACCACGTTGGAGATGACGCGATCTTCCTTGGGGCCGCGGCCCAGTTGGGCACGCATGGCGAATTCGGCCATCCAGAGCTGGCCGATGATCTCGCCAGTCGACAGATTGCGCGAGAAACCCTGCTTGCCAGTCGAACAGAACCGGCAGTTGACGGCGCACCCGGCCTGCGAGGACACGCACAGCGTGCCGCGCGTGTCCTCGGGGATGTACACCGTCTCCACCGCGTTGCCGGCGCCCACGTCGAGCAGCCATTTGCGCGTGCCATCGGCCGACACGTTGTCGGTGATGATGGCCGGCGAGCGGATCTCGGCGCGCGTGGCGAGCTTTTCGCGCAGCGACTTGGCGAGATCCGACATGGCGTCGAACTGGCTGGCACCGAACTGGTGGATCCAGCGCTGCAATTGCCGGGCACGGAACGGCTTCTCGCCGAGCTCCCCGCAATAGGCGGTGAGCGCGTCCGCGTCGAGATCGAGCAGGTTGACGAGAGGGTTCATGACGGCAATTCCAGCTTTACTTCAGTACAGGTCGTGATGTCAGGGACAATCAGCGGCCGTAAACGTTCATGCCCGGGAAGAAGAAAGCCACTTCCTGAGCTGCCGTTTCCGCGGCGTCCGAACCGTGCACGGCGTTGGCGTCGATGCTGTCGGCGAAATCGGCGCGGATCGTGCCCTTCTCAGCCTTCTTCGGGTCCGTGGCGCCCATCAGGTCACGGTTCTTGGCAATGGCGTTCTCGCCTTCCAGGGCCTGGATCATCACCGGGCCGGAAACCATGAAGTCCACCAGGTCCTTGAAGAACGGGCGTGCCTTGTGCACGGCGTAGAACTGCTCGGCTTCACCGCGCGACAGGTGAACCATCTTGGCAGCAACGATCTTCAGGCCAGCGGCCTCGAAACGGGCGTAGATCTGGCCGATAACGTTCTTGGCCACGGCATCCGGCTTGATAATCGACAGGGTGCGTTCGATCGCCATGAAAAACTCCGAAAAATGAAGGGGTTACAAATGGATTAAACGTGCAATTCTAGCACGAGACCAAGACGGATTCGAGCGCGTGGCCCGTTCGCCCCGTTGTGAGCCCTGGCGCACGATGTTGCAGCGCAATAAGTAGCTTAAGAAACACTTTTCGGGCGTACTATCGGGGAACGGAAGCGTCGAAGTCTCGTCAAATGTTTGCGAAATCGGAAAACAATCAGGCCAATGGGTTATTGTTAAGACAAAGGCCCTTGCAAAACCGCCTACGCAATGCCACATTGACGCTGTGCCGCCCGGGTCTCACCCGGCGCCTCACCGAACATTGATGACAGGAGTCACCATGAACAACAAGCTGAACACCTACGGTTTCGGCAACAGCGCGGGCGCGACCGATGTCGTTGTCCGCAACCGGGTCCTACGCAACACCTACTGGCTGCTGGCCCTCTCGATGATCCCGACCGTGCTCGGCGCGTGGATCGGCGTGGCCTCCGGCTTCACGCTGATGGCGGGCAGCCCCGGCCTCTCGATCCTGATCTTCTTCGCGGTCGCGTTCGGCTTCATGTATGGCATCGAGAAGACCAAGAACAGCAGCATGGGCGTGGTCCTGCTGCTGGCGTTCACGTTCTTCATGGGCCTGATGCTGTCGCGGCTGATCAGCGCAACGCTGTCGTTCTCGAACGGTCCGGCGCTGATCATGTACGCGTTCGGCGGCACGGCGGCCGTGTTCGCCACGATGGCGTCCATCGCCACGGTCAGCAAGCGCGATTTCTCCGGCATGAGCAAGTTCCTGTTCATGGGCGTGATCCTGCTGATCCTGGCCAGCGTGGCCAACATCTGGCTCCAGATGCCCGCGCTGATGATCACCGTGTCCGTGATCGCGATCGGCATCTTCTCCGCGTACATCCTGTTTGACGTGCAGCGCATCGTGAACGGCGGCGAGACGAACTACATCACCGCCACGCTCGCGATCTACCTCGACGTCTACAACGTGTTCGCGAACCTGCTGGCGCTGCTGGGCATCTTCGGCGGCAACCGCGACTGACGCACGACTCGCAACGTTGCTGCAAACGAAAAAACCGGCCTTCGGGCCGGTTTTTTCATGCTTGCGCGATGGTCATCGCCGTCGGTCAATCACGCTCGAATACCGCAATCGACTCCACGTGCGACGTGTGCGGGAACATATTGACCACGCCGGCGCCGGCCAGCCGATAGCCAGCTTCGTGCACGAGCAGGCCCGCGTCGCGCGCCAGCGTGGCCGGGCTGCACGACACATAGACAATGCGCTTCGGCAGCACATCGCTACCAGCCTGGCTGAGCTCGCCAAGCGCCTTGCAGACCGCCAGCGCACCCTCGCGGGGCGGATCGACGAGCCAGCGATCGAATTGGCCCAGCGCGGCGATATCCTCGGCCGTCACCTCGAACAGGTTGCGGCAGGCAAACGACGTCTTCCCAGCCAGCCCGTTGTACTCGGCATTGGCCAGCGCGCGCGTGGTCAGCACCTCGCTGCCCTCAATGCCCATCACCGCGGCGCCCTGCGTGGCCAGCGGCAGCGTGAAATTGCCGATGCCGCAGAACAGGTCGAGCAGCCGGTCCGTGGGCCGGGCGTCCAGCAGGCGCAGCGCACGGCCGATCAGCACGCGGTTGATCTGGTGATTGACCTGCGTGAAATCGGTCGGTTTGAACGGCATGCGGATGCCGAACTCAGGCAGCGTGTAAGCCAGTTCCTGGTCTGCCGGATAGAACGGATAGACCGTATCCGGACCCTTCGGCTGGAGCCAGAACTGCACGCCGTGGCGGTCGGCGAATGCGCGCAGCAGATCCTTGTCGGCATCGGTCAGCGGCTCGAGGATGCGCAGCACCAGCGCCGTCACCTCCTGCCCCACGGCGAGTTCGATCTGGGGCATGCGGTCACGGATCGACAACCCCGAGACCAGCTCGCGCAGCGGCACCAGCAGCGCGGACACATGCGGCGGCAGGATCTCGCAGCGCGTTATGTCGGCCACGTAGCTGCTCTTGCGCTCGTGGAAGCCCACCAGCGCCCCACCCTTCTTCGCCACATAGCGCACGGTCAGCCGTGCGCGGTAGCGATAGCCCCAGTCGGGCCCGGCGATTGGACGGAATACGACGTCCGGCCGGACCTTCGACAGATGCCAGAGATTGTCTTCCAGCACGCGCTGCTTGATGGCCAGCTGCGCGCGGGCGTCCAGGTGCTGCATCGAGCAACCGCCGCACACGCCGAAATGCTGGCAGCCTGGCTCCACGCGCATCACCGACGCCCGCTTTACCTCAACCAGATGGGCCTGCTCGTAGCTCGGCTTGCGGCGGAAACTGCGATAGCTGACCGTCTCGCCTGGCAGCGCGCCTTCGACGAAGATCACCTTGCCCGGCGTGCCATCCTCATTGATCAGGCGGCCGACGCCGCGCGCCTCCATGTCGAGGCTTTCGATCTTGACAATCGGTTCGGGAGACGCCGGAGTTGTGGCGGAAGCGACACTCGACTGCGTCGCCGGGTGGGCGGGTGAAGACACGGCTTGAGACACCAGTGGGACCTGACGTATTGTTTTGCGAAAGCGCGATTGTATTCCAGTCACGGCGCCAGACGGCTGCCGCAATTCAAGGAAGGCGATGGAACTGATTACGTGGAATATCCAATGGGGGCGCGGGGCGGACGGCAAGGTCGACCTCGCCCGCATCGTCGACACCATGCAGGGCATGGCCGATGCCGATGTGATCTGCCTGCAGGAGGTCACACGCGGTTTCACCGACATGGCCGGCAACCCCAGCCGGGACCAGGTGGCGGAGCTGACCGCGCTGCTGCCCGGCTATCGCGTCATCTTCGCGCCGGGCGTCGATCGCACTGGAAACGATGGCAGCCATCGCCAGATCGGCAACGTAGTGGCCACGCGGCTGGCGGTGCGGGAGGTCTTCCGCCACGCGCTGCCTTGGCCAGCCGACCCGGAAGTGGCGTCGATGCCACGTGTCGCGCTCGACGTCACGGTGCAGATCGGCGCGCGGCGCCTGCGTGTGATCTCCACGCATCTGGAGTTCTATTCGAAGCTGCAACGCGAAGCCCAGGCCGTCGCCCTGCGCGCGTGGCACAAGGAGGCGTGCGACCACGCCCGTCGGCCCGGCAAGTCGGAATCACGCCCCGGCCCGTTCACGCCGGAGCCCCGGCCGATGGAAGCGATCCTGTGCGGCGACTTCAACGCCAAGCCGGAAGATGTGGCCTACCGCACCATGCTGGAGCGATATCCGGATGCCACGCCGAACTGGCACGACGCGTGGGTCCACACCCATCCGGGCCAGCCTCATGCGCCGACCTGCGCCCTCTATGACAAGAAGCAATGGCCAGAGCCGCCCTTCGCGTGCGATTTCGTCTTCGTGACGGAGAATTTGCTCGCCGATGTGCAACGTTGCGAAGTCAACGGCGAGACCGATGCCTCGGACCACCAGCCCATCCACCTGACACTGGACGCCTAGCGGCGTCATAATTTGGCGTCGTAATTCGGCGTAGTAATCGGGCCTAGATCTCGGGCTCTTCCTCGTCCTCGGGGCTCATCGGCTGAAGCTGGAAGGCGCGCAGGTACTGCATCCACTGCTCGCCCGGCAACTCGGCCAGCGACTCCTGCACCAGCGACACTTCCATGTCGAACTCGCGCGGCGTCAGCCCGCCGCGCATCAACTGGAAGCGGCAGTACATCAGGTAGGTGTTGACGACGTCAGTCTCGCAATAATCGCGAATCGCGGCGAGCTGGCCTTGCTGGTAGGCCTCCCACACCTTGCTGCCGTCCATTCCCATCTTGCCCGGGAAGCCGCACAGCTTGGCCAGGTCGTCGAGCGGTGCGCTGGCCCGTGGCTGGTACATCGCCAGCAGGTCCATCAGGTCCAGATGCCGCATGTGATAGCGGCTGATGTAGTTGTTCCACTTGAAGTCGCGGCTGTCGTCGTCGCGGCCCTCGCCCATTTCCCAGTAGCGCGGCGCGCTGACACCGTTGATCAGTCCACGATAATGGAGCACGGGCAGGTCGAAACCACCGCCATTCCACGACACCAGTTGCGGGCTGTAGCGCGCAATCAGTTCGTAGAATTTCTGGATCAGCGTGGCCTCACCGTCCTCGAGCGTGCCGAGCGAGCCGACATGGAACACGGCGGAGCCATCCCGCTGCGTGCGGCGCAGCACGCAGGAAATAGCGGCCACGCGCTGCAGGTGGTGCGGCAGGAAATCGGAGCCGGTCTTGTCCCGGCGGGCGGCAAACGCATGCTCGGCGACTTCGGCGTCGCTCATCGATGCGGGATGCTCATGCAAACGGCGCAGGCCGGCGACATCGGGAATCGTCTCGATGTCGAATACCAGCACAGGGGTCATAAAACGGCGTCCTTCCTGACACCTTGCGAAGCGAAATGCCGCTTGAGCTTGACCAGCGCTTCCTGCTGGATCTGGCGCACGCGCTCGCGCGTCAGACCCATTTCCTCGGCCAGCTCTTCAAGCGTGGCCGGCTCGATGTGGTTCAGGCCGAAGCGGCGCTCCACCACATAGCGATGCTTCTCCGACAGGCGGGCCAGCCAGAGTTTCATCAGGTTTTCCAGTTCGCGGTGGGCCACTTCCTGGTCGGGCGCGGCGTTGTGCTCGTCGGAAAGGAAATCGAGCAGGCTGGAGCCCGGGTCGAGATCGAACGGCGTATCGAGCGAGGTGGTATGTTCATTGAGTGCCAGCACGTCCTGCACCTCGTCAGGCGTCTTTCCGAGGAGATGTGCAATGTCCTCGAGGCTGGCGTCGCGGCCATCGGTGCCACCTTTTTCAAGATGACGCTTGGCACGCAGTACCTGGTTGAGCTCGCGGATCACGTGCACCGGCAACCGCACCGTGCGGGCCTGGTTCATGATCGCGCGCTCGATGCTCTGGCGGATCCACCACGTGGCATAGGTGGAAAAGCGAAAACCACGGGTCGGATCAAACTTCTCGATGGCATGCATCAGGCCGAGGTTGCCTTCCTCGATCAGATCGAGCAGCGGCACGCCACGATTCAGATAGCCCTTGGCGATGCTCACCACGAGGCGCAGGTTGCGCTCGATCATCACCTGCCGCGCGGAGAAATCCCCGCCCTTGGCCAGGGTGGAGAAATGGAGCTCCTCCGGCGCGGACAGCAGCGGCTTGATGCTGATGCGGTTCAGGTAGTGCTGGACGGTGTCGGCCGCGAGTTCCGTGTGGAGCACGGTCTTGAAGTCGTCGTGCTCGGGCGCGGCCTCGGCGGCTTCCTCTTCCTCTTCCTCGTCCTCGGCCTCCTCGTCGTCGCCCTCGTCGGCGGCGGCGATATCTACGCGCAGGTCAGTGGAGAGATCGGTGTCACGCAGGCCGGCACGCGCAACGGGCGTGATCGGCTCGTCGGTAGCCGGGACCATTTCGGCGGCAGGATCGTCGCCAAAGACCTCGGCGTCCACCACGTCGGCAGATTTCGCCACACCAGCCTTTCCTTCCGGCTGCTTGGGACGACGGGTCCTGCTGACAACTCCGGATGAGACAGTTTTCTGGCGTGGCATGAAACCTCACTGTGGCGGCAGATACCGCATCGGATCGACCGGTTTTCCGTTCTTGCGAACCTCAAAGTGCAGCTTGACCCTGTCAGTATCACTGTTACCCATTTCGGCAATCTTCTGGCCCTTGCGGACCATTGACTGCTCTGCCACCAGCACCTTGTCGTTATGACCGTAGGCGGTGAGATACGTGTCGTTGTGTTTGATGATGACAAGATTCCCGTAGCCGCGCAAGGGGCCTACGTGAATCACCCTACCCTCGTCGGCAGCGAGCACGGCATCGCCTTTTTTACCAGCGATATCAATGCCTTTGTTACCTTTGTCATCAAATTTCCCAATCAGCTGACCGCTGGCCGGCCAGGACAGGCGCACGTCGCCAGCCGGGGCCGAAGCCGCTGCCGCCGCCGATGCACCGGCCGAGGGCGTGGCGGCCGGCACCGAGGCCGCCGCAGTGGTGCCGGAGGGGGTTCCCACAGGGGTGCCGACCGGGCGCGCAGCGTCAATCGGCTGCGACTGTACCGTGCCAGGCGCCACCGGCACCGTAGCTACGCCCGGAGCCGCGTTCGGGTCGGCGCTCGGCGGCACGACGCGCAGCAGTTGCCCCACCTCGATCTGATTCGCGTTACCGATATTGTTCCAGGACGCCACGTCGCGATACGACTGACCGTTCTCGAGCGCGATACGGTAAAGGGTATCGCCTCGCTTCACCCGATAGTATCCAGGCGGAGTGGGCTCCACTGGCGCGGCGCCCTGTCCACCTGCGGTGGAGGTGCGGTCCACCACCGGGGCGGGCATGGGCGAATTGGCGCAGGCGGCCAGCAGGGCGACGAGCGCGGTGACGGTGAAACGTTGTCCCAAACGTGCGAAATGTTCCGATTTCACGATGTTGTGCATAGTTCGACTCAGATGGTGCCCGATTTTAAGGGCACAAAGAAAACGGCTTCAAGCGCGGTCCTGTGAAACCGATGCCGGTTCAGGCGCTCGATCAGCAAGAGTTGCTGGGTGACGGTCTGGCCGGGGCCGCCCGGGGCGGATGCCACCACCGGGGCGATCAGCCGGCCGCCAATCGCGAGTTGCCCGAGCAGCGCCTCGGGCACGTCCATCCCGGCGGCGGCCAGGATGATGGCGGAAAACGGTGCGGCCTGCGGCAGCCCGAGCATGCCATCGCCGTAGTGCAGGCGGATGTTGGGCACGCGCAGCGGGCGGAGGTTCGCCTTCGCCTGTTCGTGTAGCGGACGAATCCGTTCGATAGAGAACACTTCCTGCGCGACGAGGCTCAGCACGGCGGCCTGATAACCGCAGCCGGTGCCGATTTCCAGCACCCGCGCAAGCGGCTGGTCCGGCGTAAGACCCTCGCGCAGCAGTTCGATCATGCGCGCCACCACCGACGGCTTGGAGATGGTCTGCTGATGGCCGATTGGCAACGCAGCGTCCTCGTAGGCTTGCGAGGCCAGCCCCGGCTCCATGAACAGGTGGCGCGGCACCGTGGCGATGGCGCTCAGCACGCGCTCGTCGCGGATGCCGCCGGCGCGCAACCGCGCCGCCAACGCGGTGCGGGCGCGGTCGGACGCCATGCCGCCCCCGCCCGCCGTGGCCGCCGAGGCACGCGCCTCCACGGCGCTGCCCGGTGGCGGCGGCGCCGCAGGCGGTGCGGCAGGCTTGCGTGGCTTGACGGTCGCCGGCGCGGGCGCGGCCACGTGCCGCCCGCCCACGGCGGGCAGGCCGGCCGTGCGCTTGGGCGCGGGCTTGCGTTCGACCACCGCATCGAGCGGCAGCGGAAAGCGGGATCGGCGCGGCGTGGTGCTCATCGGCGCAATACCGGAATCGAAGACTGGAGGGCTGACGCGAACGGCACGCCTACCCCAGCCACTGTCCGAGTTGTTCGAGCTGCGCGCGATGGGTGAGGTCGAGCTGCAACGGCGTCAGCGAGACAAACCCATTGGCGGTGGCGTGGAAATCGGTGCCTTCGCTCGCGTCACGCGCGTCGCCGGCCGGGCCGATCCAGTAGTTGGTATCGCCGCGCGGGTTCACCTGCGTGATGACCGGCTGCGAAGGATGGCGCTTGCCGAGGCGCGTGGCGCGCTGGCCCTTCAGATGCTCGAACGGCAGGTTCGGGATGTTGACGTTGAGCAGGAACGGCTCCTGGGGCGGGCGGGCGATCACGCGCTCCACGATCTCGCGCGCCACGCGCGCGGCGGCGTCCAGATGCTCCCAGCCCTTGTCCACCTGCGAGAACGCGATGGACGGAATGCCGAACAGGTAACCCTCGATGGCGGCGGCCACGGTGCCCGAGTACAGGACGTCCTCGCCCATGTTCTGGCCCTGGTTGATGCCGGACACCACCAGGTCGGGGCGATCGTCCAGCAGGCCGGTCAGTGCCACGTGCACGCAGTCGGTGGGCGTACCATTGATGAAACGGAAACCCTTCTGCACGCCCTCGCGCGCCTCGAAGACCGAGAGCGGGCGTTGCAGCGTGAGCGAATTCGATGCACCGCTATGGTTCTGCTCGGGCGCGATCACCGTCACGCGCGCAAGCGGAGCGAGCGCGGCATGCAGAACGGCAAGTCCCGGCGCGAGATAACCGTCGTCGTTGGCGAGAAGGATATGCATGGCCGCGATTGTACCCGAGCAAAGCGGCCATCGCGGCACCAAAACGGCGTGGAACCGCCGTCCGCCGCGAACAGAACGATCGTGCTTTTTTGCGCTACACTTCCCGGAGCGCAGACCATCGCCACACCACAACACCACCACCGGAGACAAGATGAAAGCCGTACTCTGCAAAGCCTGGGGCCCGCCCGATTCCCTTTCGCTCGACACCCTGCCGGACCTCGTGCCCGGCGATGGCGAGGTCGTCATCGACGTCAAGGCCGCCGGCGTCAACTTTCCCGACGTGCTGATCATCCAGAACAAGTACCAGGCCAAGCCGGCGCTGCCTTTCTCGCCCGGTTCGGAGCTGGCCGGCGTGGTCAACGCGGTGGGCGCGGGCGTGACGCACGTCAAGCCCGGCGACAAGGTCATCGCCTATCTCGGCAACGGTGCCTTCGCCACGCAGGCCAAGGCCCCCGCGAGCGCCGTGGTGCCGATGCCGCCCGGTATCGACTTCGACGTGGCCGCCGCCTTCACGCTGACCTATGGCACCTCCCACCACGCCGTGGTGGACCGGGGCGAACTGAAGGCTGGCGAGACGATGCTGGTGCTGGGCGCGGCCGGTGGCGTGGGCCTGGCGGCCATCGAGATCGGCAAGGCGATTGGCGCGCGGGTGATCGCGGCGGCGTCCACGGACGAGAAGCTGGCAGTCTGCAAGGAGCACGGCGCCGACGCGCTGATCAACTACAGCACGGAAGACCTGCGCGAACGCGTCAAGGCATTGACCGATGGCAAGGGCCCGGATGTCATCTATGACCCGGTCGGGGGGATTTACGCCGAGCCGGCCTTCCGCTCGATCGGCTGGCGCGGCCGCTACCTCGTGGTGGGCTTCGCCAACGGCGAGATCCCGAAGATGCCGCTGAACCTGGCGCTGCTCAAGGGTGCCTCGCTGGTCGGCGTGTTCTGGGGCGATTTCGCCCGTCGCGAGCCGCGTAACAACCAGGCCAATATGGCGCAGATGCTCGGCTGGATGAAGGAAGGCAAGATTCGCCCGCACATCTCGGCCCGCTATCCGCTGGAGCAGGCGCCGCAGGCGCTGAAGGACATGGAAGCGCGCAAGGTGACCGGCAAGATCGTCATCATGCCGTAACGCTTCGCCGCCCTCCCCCGGCCTGTCCGTTATCTGGACATCGGCCGGGGAAGGGCGAATTCAACAACGTTTAACGCAGAATTTCAGAGTTTTTCGGTCTCACCCGAACTCGGCTGCCACTTCATCAGCCGCTTCTCCCCCACCGTCACCATCCAGTCCAGCACCAGCGCGCAGCCGGTCAGGACCACGATGCCCGCGAACACCGTGTTGATGTCGAACGTGCCTTCGGCCTGGAGAATCAGGTAGCCCACGCCGCGCGCGGAACCCAGGTACTCGCCCACCACCGCGCCCACGAACGCCAGGCCCACCGAGGTGTGCAGCGACGAGAACACCCAACTCGTGGCGCTGGGCAGGTACACATGGCGCAGCAGCTGCTTCTGGTTCGCGCCGAGCATGCGCGCGTTGGCCAGCACCACCGGGCTCACTTCCTTCACGCCCTGGTAGACGTTGAAGAAGACGATGAAGAAGACCAGCGTCACGGCCAGCGCCACCTTCGACCAGATCCCCAGCCCGAACCAGACCGCAAAGATGGGCGCCAGGATCACGCGCGGCATCGAGTTGGCCGCCTTCACATAGGGATCGAGCACCGCCGAGGTGAACGGGCTCAACGCCAGCCACAGCCCCACGCCCAGCCCGGCCACCGTGCCGATGCCGAAGGCCAGCACCGTCTCCAGCAGCGTCACGCCCAGGTGAATATAGATGTCGCCCTCGACGATGAACCAGCTCCAGATGCGCTTCGCCACCATCAGCGGCTCGCCGAAGAAGAACGCCACCTGTTGCGAGCGCGTGGCCGCATGCCACACCCCCAGGATCACCACCAGCACCAGCAGCTGCCACACACGCAGCATGCCCTTAGAATCCGCTCGGAAAGCCATATCGTTGTTCTACGAGTTTTTGTATCGTCAGAGAGAGTTCATGCAGGTCAGGCGACCTTGCGCTGCTGCGCGTAGCCCTTGAGCACTTCCTCGCGCAGCACGTCCCAGATGGCGGCGTGCAGCTCCACGAAGCGTGGATGATTGCGAACTTCCGCCACGTCGCGCGGACGCGGCAGGTCGATCGCAAATTCGCCAATCGGATGGGTGCCCGGGCCGGCCGACAGCACCACCACGCGGTCACTCATGGCGATGGCCTCGTCCAGGTCGTGCGTGATGAACAGCACGGCCTTGCGCTTGGCGGCCCAGAGGTCCAGCACCTCGTTTTCCATCAGCTGACGGGTCTGGATGTCCAGGGCCGAGAACGGCTCGTCCATCAGGATGATGTCCGGGTCCAGCACCAGCGTCTGCGCCAGGCTCACGCGCTTGCGCATGCCGCCCGAGAGCTGGTGCGGGTAACGGTCGCCAAACCCGCCCAGACCCACGCGGCGCAGCCATTCCTCGCCCTGCGCCTCGGCCTCGGCGCGCGGCACGCCACGGAATTCCAGGCCGGCAATCACGTTGTCCAGCGCGCTGCGCCACGGCATCAGCGCCTCGGACTGGAACATGTAGCCGGCGCGGCGATTGATGCCGACCAGCGGCTCGCCGAACACGCGCACGGCGCCGCTGGAAGGCTCCAGCAGGCCGGCGCCGACGTTCAGCAGCGTGGACTTGCCGCAGCCGGTGGGGCCCACCACCGAGACGAACTCGCCGGGCTGGATGGACAGCGTGACATCGCGCACGGCGGTGTAGCGCTGGCCGCGGTCCTCGCGCGAGACGAAGGTGCAGGTAACGTTTTCGAGGGAAAGTGCGGGCGTGCTCATTGCTCGAAGAAAACTCGTCGAAATACTGGACTCAGAGAAAACACAAGCCCGCCGAGCGGCATGCGCGCGGCGGGCGGCGTGAAGGCGGGGTTCGCTGGCTTGCCGCTTATTTATACTTGGCGTTGGCGCGCTGGACGAACGTGTTCGTAAACGTGTTCTCGAGCTTGATCGGCTTGCCCTTCAGCTCCGGATCGAACTGCTGCAAGGTGTTCAGCGCCGTCTTGGGGCCATCGGCCGGCATCATGCCGTCCGGCGAGATGGCTTCCTTGACCTGCTCCCAGGCCGCCAGGTAGAGCGCGCGGTCGCCCAGCAGGTAGCTCTCGGGCACGGTTTTTACGATGTCCGACGGGCCAGCCTTCTGCAGCCACTTGAGCGCGCGGACCATGGCGTTCGTCATCGCCTGCGTGGTGTTGGGGTTCTGCTGGATGAACGCGGTCGAGGCATACAGGCAGCCCGACGGCATATTGCCGCCGAACACCGCCTGGGTTTCCTTGAGCGTGCGGGTGTCCGAGGCAATCTTCACCTCGTTCTTCTGCGTCAGCATCGACACCACGGGGTCCAGGTTGGCCATCGCGTCGATCTGGCCCGAGCGCATGGCGGCCACCGCGCCAGCGCTGGCGCCCACGCCGATGAACGACACGTCCGACGGCTTCAGGCCCGACTTGGCCAGCACGAAGTTGGCCATCATGTTGGTCGAGGAACCCGGCGCGGTCACGCCAATCTTCTTGCCCTTCAGGTCGGCAATCGACTTGAAGTTCGGCATCGTCTTGTTCGACACCACCAGCACGATCTGCGGCGCGCGGCCCTGGAGCACGAATTCCTGGTACTGCTGGCCCTTGGCCTGCAGGTTGATGGTGTGCTCGTAGGCGCCGGACACCACGTCCGCGCTACCGCCGACCACGGCCTGGAGCGCCTTGGCGCCGCCGGCGAAGTCGACGATCTCCACGTCCAGGCCCTCTTCCTTGAAGTAGCCCAGGCGCTCGGCAATCGTCAGCGGCAGGTAATAGAAGAGATTCTTGCCCCCCACGGCGATGGTCACCTTGGTCTTCTCGGGCTTGCCCTGCGCCTGCGCGCTGCCAAAGGTGAACCAGCCGGCCAGGAACAGGGCCAGTGCGATCAGCGCCCGCTTCCAGAATGTCTTGTCGTACATGAGATGCTCTCCTACCTGACTACCTGTTTTTGTTTGTGGCGTGCCGCCTTGCGGCAATTTGCGATGCTACCGGCCGCTGCCGGCGCCCGCATCGGGATCAACACCTAGCGGACGATGCAGACATTTGGCGGACATTGGGGGGCCAATGCGATGGCCAGCCCGTAAACGCAGCGCGGCGGCGCACAGTGTACGTGCGCCGCCTTTCGATCACCTTGCCATGGTCGGAATGTCTGGCTCCGTGGCCTGCTCCGCGTTACTCAGCGTGGATGTCGGCGGACTTGATGACCTTGCCCCAGCGCGTCAGTTCGGCACGCTGGTACTGGTCCAGCTGCTGCGGATTCATGTAGCGCGCCTCGGCGCCCAGTTCCTCGGCCTTCTTGCGGAAGGCGTCGGACTTCATGATCTTCTCGATCTCCGAGGTCAGCTTGTCGATGACGGGCTTCGGCGTGCCGGCCGGCGCGTACATGGCGAACCACGACGACACGTCCAGGTCAGGGTAGCCGGCTTCCGGCGCCGACGGCACATCCTTCAGGCTCGGCAGGCGCGTCTTGCTGGTCACCACCAGCGGGCGCAGCTTGCCGGCGGCGATATGGCCCATCAGCGGCGGCGGCGTGGTGATGGTCAGGTCGACGTTGCCGCCCAGCAGGTCGGTCATCGCCGGACCGGTGCCCTTGTATGGCACATGGGTGATCTTCGTGCCGGCCTGCAGGTTCAGCAGTTCCGTGGACACGTGCTGGAGCGACCCATTGCCCGACGACGCGTAGTTCAGCTTGCCCGGATTGGCCTTGGCGTAGGTCACCAGTTCCTTGAGCGAGTGGACCGGCAGGCTCGGGCGCACCACCAGCACTTGCGGGGCCGACAGCAGGTTCGCCACGGGCGCGAAGTCCTTGACCGGGTCCCACGGCTGCTTGGTCAGCAGCGGCGTGATGACGTGGTAGCCCGAGTACTGCACCAGTAGCGTGTACCCATCCGGCTTGGCGCGCTGCACAGCTTGCGCGGCGATGGTGCCGTTGCCGCCGGGCTTGTTGTCGACCACGACCGACTGACCGAGCGCCTTGGACAACGGCTCCGAGATCAGGCGAGCGGCGATATCCGTCGTGCCGCCGGCGGCGGCGGACACCACCAGCATCACCGGCTTGTTGGGATAGGTGCCGTCCTGCGCCTGGGCGGCAGGTACGAATGCCATGCCAGCCAGCAGCGCGGCGGCCGTCAGTTGAGTCTTGCGGTTCATGGTTGTCTCCGTGCTTGTTATATAGGGAATCAAAAAAACCGGGTCCGGGCTCACTGCCCGGCGAAGTGCTCCGCCATCCAGGCCGGCGGTTGATGGGTGCGCAGGCGCGGGCCGGCGCGCAGCAGCTGGCTGGAAATCTCCCGTTCAACCAGCGCCGGCAGGCCGCCGACCACGGCCAGCAGGCCGTCCAGGTCCACGCCGGTGTCCACGCCCATCGACGCGAACATGTGGACGAGTTCCTCGGTGCTGACATTGCCGCTCGCGCCGGGCGCGTACGGGCAGCCGCCCAGGCCGCCGGCAGCCGCGTCGAAGCGCGTGACGCCGGTCTGCCAGGCCGCGATGGCATTGGCCAGGCCCATGCCGCGCGTGTTGTGGAGATGGATGGTCAGCCCGGTCTGCGGCAGCGCGCGCTGGAACGCCTCGCACATCGCCGCCACCTGGTTGGGGTAGGCCATGCCCGTAGTATCACACAAAGTGATGCCAGACGCACCCGCATCGGCAAATCGACGCGCCAGGGCCATCACGTCGGCCTCGGGGATATCCCCTTCGAACGGGCAGCCGAACACGGTGGACAGCGACACGTTCACTGGCACGCCAGCCTTGCCGGCCTCGTCGATCATCGCCGTCAGCTGCGCCTTGGACTGCTCGCGCGTCATACGCAGGTTGGCGCGGTTGTGGGTCTCGCTGCACGACATGACCAGGTTCACCTCGTCCGGCCGGCACGACAGCGCGCGCTCCAGCCCGCGCAGGTTCGGCACGAGCACCGTGTAGGCCACGCCCGGCACGCGCTCGATCTGGTGCATCACCGCCTCGGCATCGGCCAGCGCGGGAATGGCGCGGGCCGATGTGAACGAGGTGGCCTCGATGCGCGCGAAGCCGCAGTGGGCCAGCGCATTGACGAAGGCAACCTTGCCTTCGGTCGGCACCACCACGGGCTCGATCTGCAGGCCGTCGCGCGGTGCGACGTCATTGATTTCGATCTTGGCCGGCCCGGCCAGCGGATAACGTTGGGCACTCATGCAATCACTCCTCGGGCGCGCAGGTCGGCAATGGCAGCCGCGTCAAAGCCGGATTCGGCCAGCACGGCATCGGTATGCTCGCCCAGCGTGGGCGCGCGGTCATGGATGGCGCCAGGGTTGGCGGACAGCTTCGGGATGATGCCCGGCACCTCCACGCTGAGCCCACGGGCCGACGTCACGGTCTCGATCACGCCGCGCGCCCGGTAGTGCGGGTCTTCAGCGATGTCCTTGACCGTGTAGATGCGGCCGGACGGCACATCGGCCTCGCGCAGCACGACCAGCGCGGACTCCACAGTCTGGGTCTGGGTCCAGGCGGCGATGGCGGCATCGATCTCGTCCACACGCTTCACGCGGCCGTCGTTGCGGGCCAGCGCGGGGTCTTCGCCGAGGTCCGGGCGGCCCATCGCTGCCATCAGGCGGCGGAAGATCGCGTCGCCATTGGCGGCAATCAGCACGTATTCGCCGCAACCGCAGGGATAGGCGTTGGACGGCGCGATGCCCGGCAGCGCGCCGCCGGCCGGCTGGCGCACGGCGCCAAAGGCCGAGTATTCAGGCAGCAGGCTTTCGCTGAGGTTGAACAGCGACTCATAGAGCGCCACGTCGATCACCTGCCCCACCCCGCCGCGCGCGTCGCGCTCGTACAGGGCCAGCAGCACGCCCAGGGCGCCGTGCAGGCCGGCGATGGTATCGCCCAGCGAGAGCCCGGCGCGCACCGGCGGCCGGCCCGGCTCACCGGTCAGGTAGCGCAGCCCGCTCATGGCCTCGGCCACGGCAGCGAAGCCGGGTTCGTCCCGGCGCGGGCCGGTCTGGCCGTAGCCGGACACCCGCACCATGATCAGCTTCGGATTGGCGGCGTGGAGTACATCCCAGCCCAGACCCCACTTTTCCATGGTGCCGGGGCGGAAATTCTCGATCAGGACATCGGCCTCGGTAGCCAGCTTGCGCACCAGCGCCTGGCCTTCCGCCTGACGGAGGTCGATGGCGATGGACTGCTTGTTGCGCGACTGCGCTTCCCACCAGACCGAGGTATCCTCGTGCAGCATACGCCACTTTCGTAGTGGGTCGCCCTGCCCAGGCGGCTCCACCTTGACCACGCGGGCGCCAAAATCCGCGAGGGTCTTGGCGGCAAAGGGGCCGGCAATCAGTTGTCCCAGTTCCAGGACGCGAATGCCTTCGAGAATCTGTTGCGCCATGTGAGCGTGTCTCCGTGATGACCGTGGATGCCGCGCCGCATCACCTGCGGGACTGGCTTTTCATGTTGGGTCGGAGTGTGCACCAGCGGCGCGGGCGACGGAATCGGCATTCCGGCAAGCGGGCTTTCTCGGAACGCGAAGGGGCGGGGTTACCCGGGGGTCGCCCCGGGGATGACACCGGGGTGACGCTAGAACGGTGCGCGGTCGCCGCAGAGATGGGTGATGAGCAACCGCGCCGACACCGTCAGCCCGGCGGGATCGCGCATGCCGATCAGCAGCGAGCGGCGTGCCCAGGCGTCCTGCAGCGGCACCAGCGACAGCCCCATCGACTTGACGTGCGGCTCGGCCGCGATGCGCGGCAGCACGCCCACGCCCAGCCCGGCCATGACCATGCGGCACATCGCGTCGAAGCTGCGCACCTGGATGCGCAACCGGAACTGCCGCTCCAGCCGGCTGCTTTCCTCGAGCAGCCGCGCCGCCAGCGAGGTCACCTGCGGCAGGCTCACGAAGTCGTATTCGAGCGTATCGGCGTAATGCACGGGCCCGCGCTCGGACAGCGGGTGCCCGGGTGGCGTGATGATAACCAGCTCGTCCTGCCGGTATTCCACGGTCACCAGTCCGGAACTTGGCGTGCGATCAGCGAAGATGCCGACATCGGCGCGGTTTTCGACCAGCGCCGCGACGATCTCGCTGCTGTTCTGCTCCTCCAGCTCGATGCGGATGGTCGGGTGCTGGCGCATGAACGCCGCAAGGTCGTCCGGCAGGAACTGCGTGATGGCCGAGGTATTGGCGCACACGCGCACCTGCCCGCGCACGCCGGACGCGTAGTCCGACATCACGCCGGCCATGCGTTCCACGTCCTGGAGGATGGTCAGCGCATGGTGGTAGCAGGCCTGGCCCGCCTCGGTCAGTTGCACGCCGGCGGCGTGGCGGAAGAACAGCGGCGCGCCCACGGCGGCCTCGAGATCGGAAATCCGCTTGCTGGCGGCTGCCACGGCCAGGTGCGACTGGCGCGCGCCGGCCGAGATACTGCCCTGCCGGGCCACGGCCACGAACAGGCCAAGCGTCACGAGGTCGAAGCGCGCCAGATTCATGTTTGTCCGAAGGGGTCCGATACCTACAGGCTGCGCCGATCCATGACAGCGCGGGCGATGGTGCCCGCGTCCACGTATTCGAGTTCGCCGCCCACGGGCACGCCGCGCGCCAGCCGCGACACCTTGAGCCCGCGCGCCTTCAGCATCTCGCCGATGTAGTGCGCGGTGGCCTCGCCCTCGCTCGTGAAATTGGTGGCCACGATGACCTCGCTCACCGGTCCGCCGAGTTCGGGGTCCGTGGCGCGGGCCAGCAGCCGGTCCAGGTGGATGTCCTTCGGGCCGATGCCGTCGAGCGGCGAGAGCCGTCCCATCAGCACGAAATACTGGCCGCGATAGGTCAGCGTCTGCTCGATCATCACCTGGTCGGCCGGGGTCTCGACCACGCAGAGCAGCGAGGCGTCGCGCGCGGTGTCGCGGCACGTCTCGCAGATCTCCTGCTCGGTGAAGGTGTTGCAGCGCTCGCAATGACGGATGCCGTCGGCGGCGCCGCGCAGCGCGTCGCCAAGCTTGCGCGCGCCGTCGCGGTCGTGCTGCAGCAGGTGATAGGCCATGCGCTGGGCGGACTTCGGCCCCACGCCGGGCAGCACCTTGAGCGCCTCGATCAGCGCCTGCAGCGAGGTGGGCGGCGCCGCTCTCATTGGCGCGCCCCTGTCTGATGCGCCATCAGAACGGCAGCTTGAAGCCCGGGGGCAGCGGCAGGCCGGACGTCATCGAGCCCATCTTCTCCTGCGTGGTGGCCTCGGCCTTGCGCACGGCGTCGTTGAACGCGGCGGCCACGAGGTCCTCGAGCAGGTCCTTGTCATCGGCCAGCAGGCTCGGGTCGATGGTCACGCGCTTCACGTCGTTCTTGCAGGTCATCAGCACCTTCACGAGACCGGCGCCGGACTGGCCCTCGACCTCGATCAGGGCCAGCTGCTCCTGCATCTTCTTCATGTTTTCCTGCATCTGCTGGGCTTGCTTCATCAGCCCGGCCAGTTGACCTTTCATCATGGGGATACTCCTGAATCAATGTGTGTGGATGGCGGGGCGGCGCCGGTGATGCTGGTCTGGCCGCCCCGGGAATGGGTTATCAGGCGGCGCGTGGCTGGACGGAGCCGGGCACGATCTGCCCGCCGAACTCGCGCAACAGCCCCTGCACGAACGGATCGCCGTCAATATTGGACTCGGCCTCGCGCTGGCGCTCGGCCCGGGCCGCTGCATCGACGGCAGCCGCCGTGTGCGTCACAGCGCCGATCTCGCACTGCACGCGCACTTCCACGCCAAATTGCTCGACCAGCGCGGCCTGGAGCCGTTCAGCGACATTGTTTTCGGCGATGGCCGCCACCGGCACGCGCAGGTGCAGGGTGCGGCCGACCACGCGGTGCAACTCGCTCTGGAACGCCAGTTGCTGGGCCAGGCCCTTGAGCGGCAGCGTGGCGGCCAGCGTCGGCCAGTCACCGGTGAACACGGGTGGCGTGCCGTCATCGGCGGCGCTCGGCGCCACGGGCGGAATCGCCGGGGCCAGTTGCACGGCCGGCTGGGCCGGCTGGGCAGCGGCCTCAGGTTCCGGCCGGCGCGCTGGCTTGGCCTGCGGCGCGGCGCGACTGGCGCGCGGCGCGGGCTCGAATGAGTCCGACTCGAAGCCGTTGTCGTAGCCGCCGAAGCTCGGGTCATAGCCCGGATCGCTGTCGTACGGGCCGATCACCGGCAAATCGGGGGGCAATTCCTCCCAAGGCGGCACTTCGCTGCTGGCCGGCTTGGCCGCCGGGGCAGCTTGCACGGGTTGCGGCGCCTGGACTGGCTTGGGCGGCTGGGCAGCGGGGGCGCCCGGTGCCTGCCGTGCCGGCGTGGCGGCCGTGGCCGGACGCGCCGCGGCAGGCGGACGCAACGGCTGGGCCGCAGGACGCGGGCTAGGCGCTGCCGCCGCAGCGGGTGCCGACACCGGCCGCGCGCCGCCACGGCCAGCCGTGGCCTGACGAGCAGCCAGCAAGGCGGCCTTGGCGGGCGACATCGCAGCAGTATCGGCCACCGGCGCCGGGGCGGATGGGGCAGATGACGTGGGCGCTTCGGCCCGGATCGGCGTCACCGGCTCGGCAGGGCGAACAACTGGCGCGACGGGCTCGGATCGAACCGGCTCGGCGGCCTGTACCGAAGCGTCTGGCGCAACCGGAGCAGAAACAGCAGCAGGAACCGGAACAGGAACCGGAACGGCTGCCGGCGCCATCGCCACCGGCGCAGCCGCCACACGCGGTGCGGGCGCGGCCGGCGCGGCAGGGCGCGGGCGGGCCGCCTGCTGCTGGCCGCCACCGCCCTGCCCGCCTACCGGCGCCGGGCTGGCAGACGGCCGGAAGGCCAGCATGCGCAGCAGCGTCATGGTGAAGCCGGCGTACTCGTCCGGCGCCAGCGCCAGTTCGTTACGGGCGATATTGGCAATCTGGTAGAACAACTGCACTTCCTGGGCATCGAACACGCCGGCCAGCCGGCGTACTTCGTCAGCCTCAGGCCATTCGTCCTGCACGGACGCCGGCACGGCCTGCGCCAGCGCCACCTTGTGCAGCAACGAGCCCAGATCCTGCAGCGCGCCGGCGAACGACAGGCTGCGGTCTGCCATCGCATCGGCAATCCCGAGCATGGCGGCACCATCCTCGGCGGCCAGCGCGTCGAGCAATTGCACGAGGTAGCTCTGGTCGATGGCGCCGAGCATGCCGCGCACGGCCTCCTCGGAGACCTGCCCGGCGCTATAGGCGATGGCCTGGTCGGTCAGCGACAGCGCGTCGCGCATCGACCCATGGGCCGCCTGGGCCAGCAGCCGCAGCGCGTTGCCGTCATGGCCGATGCCTTCCTGGGCCAGGATATGGTCCAGATGCGAGACGATGTGCCCCGGCGGCATCTGTTTCAGGTTGAATTGCAGGCAGCGCGACAGCACCGTGACCGGAATCTTCTGCGGATCGGTGGTGGCAAGGATGAACTTGACGTGTCCGGGCGGCTCCTCCAGCGTCTTCAGCATCGCGTTGAAGGCGTGGTTGGTCAGCATGTGGACTTCGTCGATCATGTAGACCTTGAAACGGCCCACCGTCGGCGCGTAGACCGCCTTGTCCAGCAGCTGCGCCATTTCGTCCACACCGCGGTTGGACGCCGCGTCCATCTCGATGTAGTCCACGAAACGGCCGCTGTCGATCTCCTGGCAGGCCTTGCACTGGCCGCACGGCTGGGCCGTGATGCCGCCCGCCCCGTCAATGCCGGTGCAGTTGAGGGCCTTGGCCAGGATCCGGGAGAGCGTGGTCTTGCCCACGCCCCGGGTGCCGGTGAACAGGTAGGCGTGATGCAGCCGCTGCTGTTCCAGCGCGTGCGTGAGCGCGCGGACCACGTGCTCCTGGCCCACCAGCGTGGTGAAATCCCGTGGGCGCCATTTGCGCGCTAGAACTTGATAACTCATGGCGGCGATTGTAGCAAAAGGCGCCGCCCTGAATGACGCCGATTAGCCGCATTCCCCCACGTAGCCACAATTGGCGCATTTGGCGCAGCCATCTACCTTGTGCAGGGCGTGGGCGCCACACTCGGGGCACGGCTTACCGGTGCCCACGCCGGGGTTGTGGCCCGCCGGGGCCGACCGCGCCGGGTTGCCGGCCAGCGCCAGGGCCGTCTCGCTGCCCTGCCCGGCCAGCCGGGCCGCCAGCGCCGCCACCGGCACCTGGGCGCCGTCCTCGTCCAGGAAACCGCGCTTGATCAGGATACGCTGGAGCGCGTAGCTGATGGCCGCCACCTCGGAATCATGGAAACGCGGCACCTCGGTGCCGTCCTGGCGCACCAATGCACCATATCGGACCGTTCCCTTGTCCCAGACCACGTTGCGCATGTCCGCCAGCGCCTTGGCCACCGGGCCGCCCGAGCGCGCCACCATCGACAGCAGCCGCATGGTCGAGGTGATCCACTGCTGCCCCTCGGTACGCTGGCCGGCCGGCATGAAGAACTCGAGCGGACGCTCCACCGTCACCGGCTTGCCGTCGATCACGCCCGACACCCGCATGAAGTTCACGGTCAGGTAGACGGTCTTGTGGCCCTCGTAGGTCAGATACTCCACCTTGGAGGTCACGCCTTCCAGGTCGCCGAGCGGCCGGCTGTTGAACGGGCGCGTCAGCGGGTCATCGTCCGGGGCGGCCGTGGAAGCCACGGAGGCCGTGGCGGCCGGCGCCGGAGCGGCGGCGGGGGTCACCGAAAGCACGGCGCCCAGCACGCTGTTGGGCCGGTAGGTCGCCAGCCCCTTCAGGCCGGCCTTCCAGGCCTCCAGGTAGAGGTTGCGGAAGGCCTCGTACGGATAGTCCTCCGGCACGTTCACGGTCTTGCTGATGCTGGTGTCGATATAGGGCTGCACCGCCTCCAGCATGCGCATATGGTCCAGCGCCGACATCTGGAGCGCGGTGACAAAGCTCTCCGGCAGCCGCTCCATATCGGCGCCCATGTGGCGATACAGCCGCCACGCGTGGTCGGCCACCTCGAACGACCGGTAGCTGTTGTCCGGCATCCGCTTGCGGCGGTTGTAGGTCCACGAGAACGCCGGTTCGATGCCGTTCGACGCGTTATCGGCAAATGCCAGCGTGATCGTGCCAGTTGGGGCGATGGAGAGCAGGTGCGAGTTCCGCAGCCCATGCGCCCGGATGGCATCGCGCACGGCGTCGGGCAGCCGGCTCACGAAGCCGCCGGCCAGGTATTGGGTGGCGTCGAACAGCGGGAAGGCGCCCTTCTCGTCGGCCAGTTCCACCGATGCCAGGTAGGCATGGTCGCGCATGGCCTCCGATATCCGCCCGGCCAGCTCGCGGGCGGCATCAGAGTCGTAGCGCAGGCCGAGCATCACCAGCGCGCTCCCCAGCCCCAGGAAGCCCAGGCCGATGCGTCGCTTGGCGCGCGCCTCGGCCTCCTGCTCGGGCAGTGGCCAGAACGTAACGTCCAGCACGTTGTCCAGCATGCGCGTGGACACCCGCACGACCTCGGCGAAGGCCTCGAAGTCGAAAATTGACTCGGCCGTGAACGGCTGGCGCACGAAGCCGGTCAGGTTGATCGACCCGAGGCAGCAGCAGCCATACGATGGCAGCGGCTGCTCCGCGCACGGGTTGGTCGCCTCGATGGTCTCGCAGTAATAGAGATTGTTGTCCGCGTTGATCCGCGACAGGAACAGGATGCCCGGCTCGGCGTGGTCGTACGTGGCCTGCATGACCTGATCCCAGAGCTGGCGGGCCGGCACGCGGCGGTAAACCCAGAGGCCGTCGTCGCGGCGGTAGGCGCCGGCGGCGATCATGTCCATGCCCGGCTCGGCCTCGTGGACCAGTTCCACCTCGCCATCGGCCTCCACGGCCTGCATGAAGGCATCGGTCACGCCGATCGAGATATTGAAGTTGGTGAGGTCGCCCTGGTCCTTGGCGTGGATAAAGCTCTCGATGTCGGGGTGGTCGCAGCGCAGCACGCCCATCTGTGCGCCACGCCGGGCGCCGGCGGACTCTACGGTGGCGCAGGAGGCATCGAATACCTTCATGAACGAGACCGGGCCTGACGCGCGCGAGTGCGTCGCGCGCACCAGCGCCCCGCCGGGGCGGATGGCCGAGAAGTCGTAGCCCACCCCGCCGCCGCGCCGCATGGTCTCGGCCGCCTGGGCCACGGCCGTGTAGATGCTGGGCTTGCCGTCGCGCGCCTCGGAAACCGAGTCGCCCACGGGCTGGACGAAGCAGTTGATCAGTGTGGCCTGGATACCCGTGCCAGCGGCGGAATTGATCCGCCCGGCCGGCACGAAGCCATTCTCCAGCGCCCAGAGGAAGCGCGCGGCCCACATCTCGCGCCGGTCGGCCGGCTCTACCTCGGCCAGCGCGCGCGCCACGCGGGTGCGCACATCGGCAATGGTGCTTTCCTCGCCCTTGGCGTACTTCTCCAGCAGCACTTCGGTGGAGATGTCCTGCGGCGCCAGCGCGCCGCGCAAGATCTGGTCGTTTGCGTTCATGTCCTCGCTCATTCAGATGGAACGATTTTTCCAGTCCGCCATGCTGCCAGCGATCCTCCGGCACACAGCCCGCGTCAGATCAAACTAGCCCGAACAAATCGCATTCCAACTAATTTCGGGACGTCACCGGCCGGTTGCGATACAATGGCGGTCGGACGGGCCTCCTCGCATGGTGGCGCGGTCAACCTGGTCAGGTCGGGAACGAAGCAGCCACAGCCGTTTTCCATCAGTGCCGAGGGTCAGGCTCGTCCCCCATATTCTTTTGCTGCATTCTTTCGCGGCAAGTCCTGGTAACCATTCGCGTTACACGTTACACACTTCCCACGTACTCCGGCAACGCAACAGCCACGGCAACGTCGCCTATTCTGCTCCCATTTTGCGATTGGGGGCATGCGCCCCCAATCGCTCAGAACAACGACCCCTGCTGCATCGACGACAGCGCCGGCACCGACGCGCGCAGGCTGCCCGCGTCGATCCATTCCCCGGCCGCCGTTGCCACGCCGGCCTCGATCCGCTTGCCGGGGAACATCGGCCCTACTGCCGCCACGTAGCGCGCGAGTTGGGCGCCATAGGCGGCATGTTCCTGCGGCAGCAACCTCAGTTTGTAGTCGATCACGACCACGCGGTCGGCGAATTCCACGAGGCGATCGATCCGCAGCAGCCGCCCACGCGCGTCGTACAGTTCCACCTCGTTGCGCGACGATAGCGCCGCTTCGGGGAAAAACAGCGGGCGCAGCGCCGGCGCGGTCAGCATCGCACGCACATCGGCCACGGCCGCTTCGGCCTGGGCCTGCCAGCGTTCGCGCGCCTGCGGCGCCCCGGCGCCGGCCAGCGGGAACCAGCGCATGACCGTGGGCACGTCCGGCAAGACACCGAAGGCTTCCGGATAGCGCGTCACCCGTTCCAGCAAGGCGTGGACCAGTTCGCCATGGGCCGCGGCGGCGGCGTCGAACACCACCGTTTCTTCCTGATCTTCCTCGTCAAACTCGTCGATTTGCAGAACGGGCGCTGCGTCGCGATAGCGCAGGCGGAAGTCCGCGTAACGCACGCGCTCGCTCACCGGCGTCAGGGCCGCATCGCCGGGCGCGGCCTCGGTCTCCGGGTAGCCATCCACCGCCTCGCCCACGCCCGCCGCCGCCAGCCTTACGTACCAGCTACCGGCGATCTCGGCCGCCGCGCCCTCTTTCTCGGCCTTGCTCGCACGGCCCTTCACGCCACTGACCAGCAAACCCTGCTGGGCGCGGGTCATCGCCACATAGAGCAGATTCCAGTTTTCGCGCTCGGCCAGCGCCGCTTCGGCTTCGAACAGGGGCTGGCGGGCCCGGCCGCGCTCGCTGCGCTTGCCGTAAGCCGAGAAATGCCGGGGCACCGGGGACTCCGGCGGCCAATCCACCAGAATGCCGCCACGGTCTGCCGCCGGGTCGCTGTGGTTCGCGTCGAGCAGCACCACAAAGGGCGCCTCGAGCCCCTTGGCGGCGTGAACGGTCAGGATATGCACCGCATCGAGCTGGCTTTCGCCGTCATCTTCCGGCTCCGCCTCGCCGTCCTCCACACCTTCGCCCATACCGCCCTCGTCGGGGCTCTCATCCTCGTCGCCACGTCGAATCTCCTGTAACTCGTCGATAAACTTCGGCAAGCTCGGATAACGGCCACCATCGAGGTCCAGCGACAGCTTCAGGAAGGCGTCGAGATTGGCCAGCACCTGCTCGCGGATGGCGGCCGGCGCGGCCTCGGCGTAGCGCCGGCGCACCTCGCCCGCATCATAGATATGGTCGATCAGGTCATGCACGGGCCGCTGCGGCGCCAGCGCGAGCCAGGCGCGCAGCCGGGCCACGCCGCCGCGCAGCGCGTCGGTACATTCAGGCGGTACGCCCGCCGCGTGGATGCGCGCCCACCAACCGCCCTCGCCTTCCAGGCCGGCCAGCAGCAACAGGTCATCGTCAGTGGCGCCTACCAGCGGGCTCTTGAGCACGTGCGCCAGATCGAGGTCGGACTCCGGCGTCATCAGGAAAGCGAGCAGCGCGGAGATGTCGAGCGCCTCCAGCGTGGCCAGCAGGCCGCCCCGGCGCGGACTCAGGCACGGAATGCCGGCCTCGCGCAGCGCGCGTTCGTAATCGGCCAGATGGGTCTTGCGGCGCACCAGCAGGTGCATGTCCCGCCAGCTGGCAGGCCGCGTGGTATCGCCTTCCCGGACGGGCACGTGGTCGCGCACATGGTGCAGCCAGGCGGCCACGCGCCGGCCTTCCTCGTAGCGCAGCGAATCGCCCTGCCGCGTGCGCGGCTGGGTCAGCGTGTCGCGGTGGGCCGGGGCGTCGGCCGGAACCTCGACTTCCTCCTCAGCCGGTTCCTCGACCAGCGGCAGCAGCCAGACCGGCCCGCCGGGCTCGCGCAGGGCCGTGGTCTGGGTTTCATACAGCGGATAACGACCCTCGGCGCGCGCATGGTCGAACACGGCGTTGACCCAGTCCAGCACCTCGGGACGGTTGCGCCGCGTGCGATTGGTCCGCAGCACGGTGGCGCCGAAATCGGCCTGCAGCATGGCGCTCGCCGCGCCGAACAGGCGGGCGTCGGCGCGACGGAAACGGTAGATCGACTGCTTGGGATCGCCCACCAGGAACACGGTCGGCTTCTCGCCCAGGCCCTGATAGCCGGCCAGCCAGCCTTGCAGGATCCGCCACTGGAGCGGATTGGTGTCCTGGAACTCGTCGAGCAGCAGGTGCTTGTAGCGCGCGTCCAGCCGCACCTGGAGATAGGTGGCGGTCTCCTCGTCGGCCATCAGCCTGGCCGCCAGCCATTCGAGATCCGCGAAATCCATCGCGCGCTGGTCGTTCTTGTAGCGCTGGTAGCGCTCGAGCAAGGCATCGCCAAGCCGGTACAGCGCGAGGTTGATGGCCAGCACGGCGGCCTCGCAGCGGCGCGCGGCAATCTCGTCGAGCCGGGCACAGTGTTCGGCATGGCTGGCTAGCAGATCGTCCACGGCGGACTCGCCGCCCGCGGCCTTGACCAGCGCCGTCGTGCGACGCATCGCCCGCGGCTCCCCCGCCGTCGTGAAGAACGCCGCGCGCAGGCTGTGGAAGGCTTGCGCGGCGGCGTCGCCGGGCGCGCGGCCCGCCTCGCGCCAGGTGCGGATGGCGGTCAGGCCGTCGATCATCCGGGCTGCATGGCCGTGCTCGGTCTTGCCGCCCTGCCCTAGCAGTTTCGCGAGGGCCGCGCAGTCGTCGAGCCATTCGTCCTCGCCGAGCGCCTCTACCAACACGTCCGTCGTGGCATCGTCGCCGAGGTGTTCCGCGAGCATCGCCGCCGGGTCGCCGGCCTCGCGCATCGCAAACCATTCGCTGCGCGCGTGGAACATTCGGTCCAGCAGGCTGCGCGCCTGGAAGTCGCCGATGGCATCGACCAGTTGTTCGTACGATGCGCGCAATTCGGCGTATTGGGGCTGGGCCAGCGCGCGCCAGAACGGCGCCCAGGCTTCACGCTTCATGCGCAGGGCGTCTTCCCGCAGCGACGCACCCGGCACGATGCCGGAGGCCAGCGGCGCGCCGCGCAGCAGCGTGCCGAACCAGCCGTGGAAGGTGTCGATGGCCATGCGCCCGGGCGAGGCGAGCACCTTCGCGTGCAGCCCGCGCGCACGCGGCAGCGCGGCCCGGGCGGCGTCCAGGGTCAGGCCGCGCATGGTCAGCGCGCCCAGCACCTCGGCGTCGGTACCGCTGGCCAGTTGCGACAGCACCTCCAGCAGGCGCTCGCGCATCTCCTCGGCGGCCTTGCGCGTGAAGGTAATGGCCAGAATCTCGTGCGGGGCGGCACCGGCCAGCAGCAAGCGCACCAGCCGCGCTACCAGCAGCCACGTCTTGCCGCTGCCGGCGCACGCCTCCACCACCACCGAGCGGGCGGGGTCGCAGGCGGCGCGCGTGAAATCGGCCTCTTCGATGGGGTGGCCATCGCGAAGGTAGGCGTGGACGTCGGTCATGACTGCAGATCAGGCAAGGCGGTGGATTCCCAGAAGCCCTTGCGGCACAGGCCTCGGGCTTCGCAATAGGTACAGGCGGCGGCGTCGCCAAAGGCCGGCAGCCGGGCGCCGGCGCGCAGGCGGCCCACGTCGTGACGCAGCTGGCGCTCCAGCCACGTGACGGCGGCTGCGAAGTCGGGCAGCTCCACCTCGCGCTGCGCGGCAGCGGCGCTGTCTTTCCCCCCGTGCTTCACGCCTTCCAGCGAGACCCAGCTTCCCGCCACGGCATCGGCGCGCAGCAGGCCGTAGAACGGCAGCTGGCAGTCTTCCTCGGCATCGCCGGCCTTGCGGCGCAGGCGGCTGGCCGGCTGGGTCTTGTAGTCGAGCACCGCGTGCGCGCCATCCGGGCCCTTGTCGAGCCGGTCGATGCGGCCCGCCAGCCGCAGCGGCACGCCGTCCGGCATCGCCACATCCACGCTCACATCGAATTCGCCAGCGCGCCACAGCCAGCCCTCGGCCTCGCGCGCGGCCTGCCAGTCGATATAGGACGGCAGCACCTCCAGCCAGCGGCGGTAGTAGCCGATGGCGTTGCCGTCCTCGGCCATCAGCGCGCCGAACACGGTGTCGGAAATCTGGCGCAGCCGGGCTAGCCGCCGCGCGGTGTCCTGTTCGTCGGCCTCGGCGATTTCGGCATGGTATTGCAGCAGCACGCGGTGTAGCAGATTGCCGATATCGCGCTTCTCGAGGTCGTCGTTCACCGCCTCCAGCCCGGCCAGCCCGAGCATGCGCGCGGCAAAGAACTGGTACGGGCAGCGCCGCAACATGTTGTACGCCTGCGCGCTCCAGCGGGCCGGCACGCGCTCGGGCGCGGACGGCACCGGCATATAGCCGGGCTGGGCGAAGGTGTCATGCAGACGCGGGGCGATGCTGGCCTCGATCGGCGCCCCGGCGCGCGCGCAGCACGCCGACAGCCGCTCGATCCAGCCGGATACATGGTGCGGCTCGCCCCGCCCGCCGAAGCGCTGCCAGGTCATCACCACGTCGTCATTGTTCAATAGCACTTCGGCTAGATCGCGCGCCTGCTGGGCGAAGCGCGCCTCGCGGTCTTCCAGGCCCAGTTCGCGGCGCATCTGGTTCGAAAAGAACATCAGTTCGGCGGCGCTGGACGGCAGTTGCGCATCATCGCAACCAACGATCACCACGCCGTCGAAGCGCCGCATGCGCGCACCGTTCAGCGGCAGGATGGTGATGCGGGACGAACTCTGCGCGGACGGCTCCTTGTACGCCACCGATTCGAGCAAGGCGGAGAGCATCGCGCGGAACTCCTGCTGGCTCAGCGTGGCATGGGCGCCGGTCTCGTCGTCAGGCAGCTCGGCCAGCCGCGCGAGCGCGTCGAGCATCTGCCGGCCGGCATCGTCGGCGGCGAGGGGCGTGCGCATATCGAGGGCGTCCAGCGTGGCATCGAGCCGCGCCAGCCAGACCGTCAGCGGCTTCTGCGCCAGGCCGCGCGGCCACGCGGCGGCCTCATCGGCCAGCGTGGCGATGAGCGCGCGCGCGCCGGCGCGGGTGGCTTGCTGGGCTTCGTCGGCGTCCATCGTCTCGGCATCGACCAACGTGGCGCTGGCGCGCCGCTCGGCAAACAGATGACGCAGGCGCGCCCAGCCGCCGGTGATGGCTTCGCGGCGAATCTGGCGCTCCATCAGCGCGATGGCGCCGCCGCGGTGGGCAAACCCGGGCAGGCAGAACGGGCTTTTGAGCAGGTCGAGCAGCGCGGCGGTGTCGCCATCGCGCGCCAGGACGTCGAACCAGCGCATCAGCGCCGCGGCCGCCCGGGTGGTGGAGAGCTTCCAGCCGGTTTCGTCGCGCACCGGCGCCCCCGCGCGGGCCAGCAGCGCGCGGGCCCGGCGGGCCACCACGCGGTCATGCGCGACCAACGCCACGTGGCGGCGGCCTTCGTTCAGCCATTGCACGAGCTGGTCGGCGGCGGCGGTGGCCTCGTCCTCGAAGCGCGCGCTGCCAACCACGCGGATGCGGGGGCGATGTTCGGGGAGCTGGTCAGGCAACGCCATCGGCGACGGACGGGCCGGAGAATCGCCTGACTCGTCTGACTCGTCTGACTCGTCAGATTCGTCCTCCTCGGCCATGGGTTCGATGCGCCGCGCCTCGGGCCACAGTGCCAGCAGCGTGCCGTACCAGTCAGGCTTGGCCTCGGCATCGTGCGCGCCGCCGGACCAGTCGTAGCCCACTTCGAGCGTCGGCACCTGCTCGCCTGCCTGGGCCAGGAAACGGGCCTCGACGGGCTCGGGCGGCGTCGGGCCGATCCACACCACGGGGCCGGCCACCTGCTGCGCCAGCCGCTGCAAGGCGCGGCGCCGTGCCGGCAGCGGATCGTCCGGGCCGGACAGCATCTGCCAGAACGCCAGTACGATCTGCGCCTCCTGGCCGAGAAATCGTTCCGACAGGTGCGCGTAAGTGCGCTGCAACGCGCCCTGGAGCAGCGCGGCACGATCATCGCCATCGATATCGTCATCGTCGCGGACGGCGGCGTCCTCCAGCCAGCGCGCGCTCAGTTCATCGCTGATCGACAACAGCGTCTGCGCCAGGCCCCAGGCGGCGCCCTCGGTCTGGGCGCCGAAAGCGCGGCGCAGCCAGTCCTGTTCGCGGATGGCCTGCTGCACCGCCAGCAGGCGCGCGGCGTGGCTGCGCACCGGCTTGGGCTCGGCCTCCAGGTCCGGCGGCAGGTCCAGCAGCCAGTGGCCCAGCGTCAGCACGCGCGGCAGCAACCGGGGCGTGCCGGCGGCGCGCGCGGCGGCGTCGAGCGCCAGCCGGACGCCCGGAATCTGCGCGGCCGTGGGCACGACCACATGCGCGCCGGCGGCGGCCGGCCCGCAATGGTCAAGGAAATACCACGTCGCGGTGGCGGCCTGCTCGAGGAAGGCGGGGCCGGGAGAGAACGAAAGCCGGGTCATGGATGGCGCGCCAGGCCACGTGGGGTCAGGCGCAAATGGGGGCACGGGGCCGTGGCGCGCCAGGGCGGCACGGCGTGGTCAGTCAGGGAAATACGATGGCGTTGGCCGGGGCCACCCGGCAGCCCGGGCGGGCGCGGGTCAGTGATCACCGCGCTCCAGCCGCGCGCGCAACTCGCGGGCGGTTTCGAGCAGCCCTTCGTAGCCGGAGCGGGCATGCTCGGGCAGGTCCGGGTCGCCAATCAGCGTGCCGAGCGTCTCCATCACGCTGTAGACCAGCCCGCGGGCCGCGCCCGTGGCGATGCTGTTGGTTTCCACCGCGCTGTTCAGGTGCGCCAGGGCGTCGCTCAGGTGATCCACGTCCGGCGCGCCCGAGGCTGGCGGCGTGTCGGGCAGATCATCGGCGGGATCGGGCTTGCGGGGATCGGCAGTCATGGTCGGTAGCCTTGTGGTGCCTGCAGGGTTGGCATTCCCTGTCATTCTACGCGCGCGGCCGGGCCGTCGGCATGGGGAGGATTCTCAAAGTGCTTCTCAGATCATCCCGAACATCCGGATCTGGGGAATTCCCGGGCCCAAAGATAATCCATTTGAGTACTGGATAACCCGATGCCGATTGAGCGATTCTCTTGCCGTGATTAACACAATGTTGAGCAGGTATTACCGCGCGGGGGCACAATTACACCTGTCCCCGGCCCTGCCGGCACCCCGTTCCGAGGGGGTATTGAAATTCGCCAAGCTGGTAACATATCGGCATCAACGGCACGGCCCGCCCGACCTGCCTGCCTCCGGTGCCATCGCAAACCGATTGCCGGATTCTCGTGTAAGGTAGCGGTCAGCCTTCAACATCAACTGAGCCCCAGAGGTTTCACGCCATGAGCGAACAAATCAAGTATGTGAGCGACGCATCGTTCGACGCCGACGTCCTCCAGTCCGACAAGCCCGTCCTGCTGGACTTCTGGGCCGAGTGGTGCGGTCCGTGCAAGATGATCGCCCCGATCCTGGACGAAGTGGCGCGCGATTTCGGCGACAAGGTACAGATCGCCAAGATCAATGTGGATGAGAACCAGCAGGTGCCGGCCAAGTTCGGCATCCGTGGCATTCCCACGCTGATTCTGTTCAAGGAGGGCAAGGTTGTCGCCCAGAAGGTTGGCGCCCTGTCCAAGTCGGACCTGACCGCGTTCCTGAAGAACAACGTCCCGGCCCTGGCCTGAACCAGACCCCGCGGCCAGCCCGGCATGGCTGGCTGCGGCACTGCATGATCCGGCTTCGCGTGCGCCAGCCCTGGCGCGCCGGCCGGATTGTGCTAAGATGCCACCAACAACTTCCCCGAGCGTTCGCTCATTCTTTCCCCCTTCCCTTTGGTCTCGCCCGTCCGGGCCACTTCTGTACCCCTCGTCTATGCACCTGACAGAACTCAAATCGCTTCACGTGTCTGCGCTTCTCGAAATGGCGGCAACGCTCGAGATCGACAATGCACAGCGGATGCGCAAACAGGAACTGATGTTTGCGATCCTGAAGAAGCGCGCCAAGATGGGCGAAACCATCTACGGAGACGGCACGCTGGAAGTCCTCCCCGACGGCTTCGGCTTCCTCCGCTCGCCGGAAACCTCGTACCTGGCCAGCACGGACGACATCTACATCAGCCCTTCGCAGATCCGCCGCTTCAATCTCCATACCGGCGATTCGATCGAAGGTGAAGTGCGGACCCCGAAGGACGGCGAGCGCTACTTCGCGCTGGTCAAGGTGGACAAGGTCAATGGGCAGGCGCCCGAGGCGGTGAAGAACCGCATCATGTTCGAGAACCTGACGCCGCTGCATCCGAACCGGCCGCTCCAGCTCGAACGTGACATCCGCGCCGAAGAAAACATCACCGGCCGCGTGATCGACATGATCGCCCCGATCGGCCGTGGCCAGCGCGCGCTGCTGGTGGCCTCGCCGAAGTCCGGCAAGACCGTGATGCTCCAGCACATCGCCCACGCCATTGCGAACAACCATCCGGAAGCGGACCTGTTCGTGCTGCTGATCGATGAGCGCCCGGAAGAAGTGACCGAAATGATGCGCTCGGTGCGCGGCGAGGTGGTGGCGTCGACCTTCGACGAACCGGCCATCCGTCACGTGCAGGTGGCCGAAATGGTCATCGAGAAGGCCAAGCGCCTGGTGGAACTGAAGCGCGACGTGGTGATCCTGCTGGACTCCATCACCCGTCTGGCACGCGCTTACAACACCGTGGTGCCGGCCTCCGGCAAGGTGCTGACCGGCGGTGTGGACGCCAACGCGCTGCAACGCCCGAAGCGCTTCTTCGGCGCCGCGCGTAACCTGGAAGAAGGCGGTTCGCTGACCATCATCGCCACCGCGCTGATCGAAACCGGCAGCCGCATGGACGACGTGATCTACGAAGAGTTCAAGGGCACCGGCAACATGGAAGTGCACCTCGAGCGCCGTCTGGCCGAGCGCCGTGTCTACCCGGCTATCAACCTGAACAAGTCGGGCACGCGCCGCGAGGAACTGCTGATCAAGCCGGAAATCCTCCAGAAGATCTGGATCCTGCGCAAGTTCATCTCCGATATGGACGAAGTGCAGGCGATGGAGTTCATCCTCGACAAGATGAAGCCGACGAAGAACAACGCGGAGTTCTTCGACATGATGCGCCGCGGCGGCTGACCCGTCCCGGTAGTGCATCAGGCAGGAAAGGCGTACCCTTGGGTGCGCCTTTTTTGTCTCTGCCAACCGATCCGACGAACCACGCGACCACCCTCCGACCATGTTCGGCAAACTGACCAGCTACCTGCGCTCGCGCTCACGCGCCCGCAAGCTCGAGCACTACGCCATTCCGGACGACCTCTGGACGCATACCGTGGCCGCCCTGCCCTATGTGCAGCGCTACGGCGCCGAGGACCAGGCCGCGCTGCGCGAGCTGGCGACGCTGTTCATCGCCGGAAAGGAATATTCGACCGCGCACGACCTGCCGCTGACCGACGAGATGGTGGTCAGCGTGGCCGTGCAGGCCTGCGTACCAATCCTCAAGCTCGGTATCGAGTGGTATCGCGGCTGGCACGGCATCGTGCTGTATCCGGGAGAATTCCTGATCCGGCGCACCGTGGAGGACGAGATCGGGCTGGTGCACGGCGTGGAGGAAGAAGCGAGCGGCGAGGCGTGGGAGCGTGGCCCAGTCATCCTGTCCTGGCAGGACGTCAGCACGCCCGGCGCGGGGCTCGATTCCGACCACGCGCTGCCGGCGGACACCTACAACGTGGTGATCCACGAATTCGCCCATAAGCTCGACATGCTCGACGGCGAACCCGATGGCGTGCCGCCCTTCTCGCGCGTGCTGCATCCAGGCGTGGATGCCGAACAGTGGGCCGAGGGCTTCCTGAGCCAATACGATGTTTTCGCCGATGCCTGCGAGGCCGTGCCGGACAGCGCGTGGGACCATCCCGAGCGGCTGCCACCCCGGCTGCGCGTGATCGACCCTTACGGCTGCGAGGCGCCGAGCGAGTTCTTCGCGGTGGCGTCCGAAGCATTTTTCGTTGAGCCCGAGGGCCTGCGCCGGCATTGGTCTACGCTATACAAAGCACTGGCCACGTTCTATCGTCAGGATCCGGCCGAAAAATGATGTAAAAGGCACTTATCAGCGACCGGCGAACTGGCTATGACCGCGCGCGGATTGTTGTCCAAGCGCTTGTTTTTCTGGCATAATCCCGGTTTGCCCGTTATCGGCAAGTGGTTCGCTCGTCGCAAGCATTCGTCATCCGATGCACGCACGCGGCAGACATGAGCGGACTGGCTACCCAACCTGAAAGGAAGCACCATGAAAGAAGGCATTCACCCGAATTATCGCGAAGTCCTGTTCCACGACGTGTCGAACGACTTCAAGTTCGTGACCCGCTCGACGATCCAGACCAAGGACACGATCGAACACGAAGGCAAGACCTATCCGCTGGCCAAGATCGAAGTGTCGTCGGAATCGCACCCGTTCTACACCGGCACCCAGAAGATCATGGACACGGCCGGCCGTGTCGAGAAGTTCCGTCAGAAGTTCGGCAGCAAGCTGAGCACGATGAAGAAGTAATCTCGCGGAGCCGCGAGCATGCCGCGCACGAGGGAACAGATGCTCCCACCGCGCGCGACCTGACAAAGAGGCAGCATCGGCTGCCTCTTTGCTTTTGTGCAGCCGATTGTTGCTGCCTTCGATTTCACCGCCGATGAGTCAAGCCAAGACCTCTCCCGTCCACCTGACCGCCGCCGCCACCGGCGCGCTGCCGCGCGCCCTGCTGTTGGCCATCTGCATCATCTATGGGCTGGCCGGCCTGTTCGGCCGCGACCCGTGGAAGAACGAGGATGCCGCGGGCTTCGGCGTGATGTGGCAGCTCGCCACGGGCGGCACGCAGGACTGGCTGATGCCGAACATCGCCGGCCGGCCGTTCAGTGAGGACGGCCCGCTGGTGTTCTGGCTCGGCGGCATCATGATCCGACTGTTTGGCGGCTGGCTCGGCGCGCCGGACGCGTCGCGGCTGGCCACGGCGCTGTTCTACTTCGGCACCTGCGCCTTCATCTGGTATTCCACCTATTTGCTCGGCCGGCGCGACGAAGTGCAACCGTTCGCGTTCGCCTTCGGCGGCCAGCCCGATGCGCGGTCCTATGGCCGCGCGCTGGCCGATGGCGCGCTGCTGCTGTTCCTGGCATGCGTGGGCCTGGCGATGCGTGGGCACGAGACCACGGCGCAGGTCGGCCAGGTCTGCTTTATCGCCTTCATGCTGTACGGGCTGGTGCGCAGCCTGGACAAGCCCGTGCAGGGCAGCCTCTGGTACGGCGTGGGGCTGGGCGCGCTGTGCCTTTCCAGCGGGCCGATCCTGGCCGCCGCGTTGCTGGTCGCCACAGCCCTGGCCGTGGTGGCCTGCCGCCCGCTGCCCGCGAAGTGGCTGACGGCGATTGGCCTGCCGCTGGCGCTGGCCATCGTCGCGGTGTGGATGGGTGTGGTGTATCTGGGCGCGGCAGACCGCGACGAGGCTGTCACCTTCATCCGCGAGTGGGCCCGCTACGACCGTCGCACCTATGGCGGGCCGTCGCTGGCCGCGGCCGGCTTCATCGGACGAAATCTGTTCCTGTTCGCGTGGCCGGTCTGGCCGGTGGCCGTTTGGGCGTGGCTGTCGTGGCGGGGCATGCGGCGCGCGGCCCACGTGGCCCTGCCGCTGTCGATGCTGACGGCACTGCTCCTGCTGCTGGTGCTGCAGCGCAGCCCCGGCGACGTGCAGTTCATCCTGCTGCTGCCGCCGATGGCCGTACTTGCCGCGTTCGCGCTGCCCACGCTGGCGCGCGGCGTGATCAATGCGATCGACTGGTTCGCCCTGCTGTTCTTCACGATCTTCTGCGGCTTCCTGTGGTTCATGTGGATCGCCCGCACGACCGGTTTCCCGCCCAAGATCGCCAACAACGTGTACCGGCTGATTCCGGGCTTCCAGCACTCGTTCACCTGGAGCGCGGTGGTCATCGCGCTGGCGGTGACGCTGGCCTGGGTGCTGGTGGTGCGCTGGCGCCTGTCGCGCGCGCCCAAGCAAATCTGGCGCCCGGTGGTGATCTCGGCCGCCGGCACGACGCTGATGTGGGTGATGGCCATGACGCTGTGGCTGCCTGCCATCAACTACGCCAAGACCTATCGCGATGTGGCGCAGGCCGCCTCGATGGCGCTGCCGTCGACCTACACTTGCGTGCAGCCGATCCGCATGGGTAATGCGCAACTGGCGTCGTTCTCGTATTACGGACATATCCGCTTTGGCGGCCCCGATGACGGCTGCGACGTGCTGCTGCGCCACGACCAGGTGGACTACGGCCCGCCCGGCAACATTTCGCACTTCGAATGGCGGCTGGTCTGGGAAGGCCGCCGGCCTGCGGACCGGGACGAGCGCTTCCGCATGTACCGGCTGGTTGATGTCGGCCGCGCTGCGCCGCCCCGGCCCACGCTGCCGCGCCGCCTGCCGCGCCAGCCGTAACCCCCGCGCCGGACGCCCCTCGCCCCCACGCGCCGGACTCACGATGGAGCCGGCGCGCCACGCTTTCCGACAAGAACAATGAGCAGCGCGCTGCAAGACATTCGCCGCATCCTCCACCTCGCCGCGCCCGTCCTGGTCGGACAACTCGCCGTGGTGGCCTTCGGCGTCATCGATACGGTGATGGCCGGGCGCGCCTCCGCCACCGACCTCGCCGCCGTGGGCCTGGGCGGCTCCATCTACATCACCATCTATATCAGCCTGATGGGCGTGCTCCAGGCGTTGGCGCCCATCGCCGGCCAACTCTATGGCGCGGGTCGCACCGCCGAGATCGGCAGCGAAGTGCGCCAGGCCGCGTGGCTGGGCGTGGCGCTGGCCGTGCCGGGCATGCTGTTGCTGCTGTTCCCCGGGCCGCTGCTCACGTTTGCCAAGGCGCCGCCCGAGCTGGTCGAGAAGGCCTCGCACTATCTTCATATCGTGGCGTTCGGCCTGCCGGCTGCGCTAGGCTTCCGCATTTACATGGCGCTGAACAACGCGCTGTCGCGGCCGATCATGGTGACGGTGCTCCAGATCGCCGGGTTGGCAATGAAGGTGCCGCTCAACGCGTGGTTCATCCATGGGGGACTGGGGCTGGCGCCGATGGGCGGCCCGGGCTGCGCGCTGGCCTCCACGCTGATCAGTTGGACCTGGTGCATCGCCGGCCTGATGATCCTGCGTACCGGCACCGCCTACAGGCCGCTGGCGCTCTTTGCCGGCTGGGAATGGCCAAGCTGGAGCAAGATCCGCCCGCTGCTGCGGCTGGGCGTGCCGATGGGGCTGACCTATCTGATCGAGATCACCTCGTTCACGTTGATGTCGATCTTCATCACGCGGCTGGGCACCGAGACGCTGGCGGGGCATCAGATCATCGCCAATCTGAGCGCGGTGGCATACATGATGCCGCTCTCGCTGGCGATTGCCACGTCCACGCTGGTGGCGCAATCGATCGGCGCGCGTGACCTGTCGGGGGCGCGCAGACTGGCGTGGCGCGGCATCCGCTTCGGGGCCGGGCTGGCACTGCTGACGGGCGCCCTGCTGTGGATGCTCCGCGAGCCGCTGCTGCAGGCGTATGCCAAGGACCCGACCGTCGTGGCCAAGGCACTGCCGTTGATGCTGTTCGTGGCGTTCTATCAGGCGTTCGATTCGGTTCAGGTCATGACCGCCTTCATTCTGCGCGCGTACAAGATCGCCCTGATTCCGACGTTGATCTACGCCGGATCGCTGTGGGGCGTGGGGCTGGGTAGCGGGTATGTGATGGGATTCGGCCTGATCGACGCACTGCCCGCGTGGACTCGCGGCGCCGCCGGTTTCTGGTTTGGCAACAGTATCAGCCTGGCCGTGGCCGGCACGCTGCTGGTGCGGTATTTCATGCGGGTGAGCAAACCCGCATGATTTTCAGGCGGGCCACGCGTTGAAATGACCGAATCGACGGACAAAAAAAATGCCTGCTTGCGCAGGCACTTTTAATATTGGCGGAGCGGACGGGACTCGAACCCGCGACCCCCGGCGTGACAGGCCGGTATTCTAACCAACTGAACTACCGCTCCGTGTTGGTGTGCCGAGCGAAGCCAATGCTTCGGACGACTAGCCGGACGTTTGATTACGCCCTGCTTTTTTTGGCGTCCCCTAGGGGATTCGAACCCCTGTACTCACCGTGAAAGGGTGATGTCCTAGGCCTCTAGACGAAGGGGACAGAAACTTGTTGCAACGTTTCCGTCTGCGCTGCGAAGTCGGCAATCATAACAGACTTTTCAGCGACCGAGGCACCTTTTTTTGCTGGGCGGGTGCCTTGAAATTCTTGGTGGAGCTAAGCGGGATCGAACCGCTGACCTCTTGCATGCCATGCAAGCGCTCTCCCAGCTGAGCTATAGCCCCGTGGTACTTCAGTACTGCATAATCGCGTTTCAGCGAAACCGCGATTATATTACGATTTTCTTTCGAAGCGCAACTGCCGCGTGGCATTTGCTTTCGTTGAAAACCGCGAGGCGATTATCAGATAATCAACCTCTCACCCAAAGAAAAACCCGCTTGGTTTTACCCAAGCGGGCTCAGTTTTGGCGGAGCGGACGGGACTCGAACCCGCGACCCCCGGCGTGACAGGCCGGTATTCTAACCAACTGAACTACCGCTCCGTGTTGGTGTACCGCTCGAAGCTAATGCTTCGGACGACTAGCCGGACGTTTGATTACGCCCTGCTTTTTTTGGCGTCCCCTAGGGGATTCGAACCCCTGTACTCACCGTGAAAGGGTGATGTCCTAGGCCTCTAGACGAAGGGGACAGAAACTTGGTGGAGCTAAGCGGGATCGAACCGCTGACCTCTTGCATGCCATGCAAGCGCTCTCCCAGCTGAGCTATAGCCCCAATGTTACTGTCATTTACTGCTTCTTACAGTCGCGGGATTTACTACGTTTCCGGCGAAGCCGAGATTATATAGCAATCCAACCGCTTTGCAAGTCCCTTTTTTCGGCCTTTCAGCTGATCCGCGCGGTTTTTGCCGCGCAGCAGGGAGAAGGAGATTATGCTGAAATCCCGGCCCGAGCGCAAGCCCCTGCCGAGATTTTTCCGCACTTTTCTCAGGCGGCTGCCAGACGGCGCAGCACCGTGTCGCGGCCGAACAGCTCCAGCACTGCGTCAATGCTCGGCGTCTGCAACTGCCCCGCCACCAGCAGGCGCACCGGCATGGCCAGCTTCGGCATCTTCAGGCCGAACTCGCCCAGCACGGCTTTGAAGGTGGCGTTGATGGCCTCGCGCTTCCACTCCGGCAGTGCAGCCAGTTGCGTGGCCAGCGCCTGCAGCGCCGGGCGGATCTCGTCGGTCAGGTGCTCGGCGCGCAGCGCGGCGTCCGGCTGCGGCTCGCCACGATAAAACAGCATCGCGGTCTGAGCCACTTCCTTCAGCGTATTGGCGCGGTCCTTGACCAGCGCAATCACGTCGACCAGGCTCGCGCCTTCCACCTTGCCGCCCAGTGCTTCGATGAACGGACGCGTCAGTTCGGCCAGACGGGCGTTGTCGCCGACCTTGATGTAGTGGTTGTTGAGCCAGGCCAGCTTTTCCGGGTTGTATTGCGCCGGCGACTTGCCCAGATGCTCAAGATCGAACCATTCGATGAACTGCTCGCGCGAGAAGATCTCGGCATCGCCATGCGCCCAGCCCAACCGCGCGAGGTAGTTCAGCACCGCCTCGGGCAGGTAACCTTCGTCGCGGTAGCCAGTCACGGGCATTGCGCCATGGCGCTTGCTCATCTTCTCGCCCTGCTCGTTCAGCACGGTCGGCAGGTGCGCGTAGACCGGCACGTGGCCCCCCATCGCACGAATGATGTTGATCTGGCGCGGCGTGTTATTGACGTGATCGTCGCCGCGGATCACGTGGGTGATCTTCATGTCGAGGTCATCCACCACGACGCAGAAGTTGTACGTGGGCGTGCCGTCGGGGCGGGCGATCACCAGGTCGTCCAGCTCGTCGTTCGAGATCTCGATGCGGCCCTTCACGGCGTCTTCCCAGGCCACGCTGCCGCCGATCGGATTCTTGAAGCGCACCACGGGCTGCACGCCGGCCGGCGGCTCGGGCAGGACCTTGCCCGGCTCGGGGCGCCAGAAGCCGTTGTAGCGCGGCTTCTCGCCGGCGGCGCGCTGGGCCTCGCGCAGCGCGTCGAGTTCCTCGGTGCTCATGTAGCAGTGGTACGCGAGGTCGCTCTCCAGCATCTGCTGCACCACCGCGCGATAGCGGTCCATGCGCTGCATCTGATAGAACGGACCTTCGTCGATATCCATGTCGAGCCAGGCCATAGACTCCAGGATCACGTCGACCGCCTCCTGGGACGACCGCTCGACATCGGTATCCTCGATGCGCAGGATGAAATCGCCCTGCATGCGGCGGGCGAAGGCCCAGGGATAGAGCGCGGAGCGGATGTTGCCGAGGTGGATGAACCCGGTCGGGCTCGGCGCGAAGCGGGTGCGGACGCGTTGTGTCATGGCGGAGGGAAACAAAAAGGCCCGCGCACGGCGGCGCGCAGGCCAGATTCGAGGAATGGCGCATTATACGCCCTGCCCGCCGCCGCTTTTTCGCTACGCGCTGGCAGGAATCATTTATCCTGCCAGCGGTCTGAAGCCACGGACGCCACTGCGCACGGCGCCGGCATCACTTCCCGTAGATTTCCGTTCCTCGATGAAACGACGCCATTTCCTGGGCGCCTCCGCGGCGATGCTGCTGGCGGCCTGCTCTACCGGCCCGAAGCCGACCCCCACTCTGCCGAGCCAGCCCGTCGTCACCCCGCCGGTGGCCACGCTGCCACCACGCCCGGTACGCATCGGCCTGGCGCTGGGCGGCGGTGCCGCGCGCGGCTTTGCACATATTGGCGTGATCAAGGCGCTGGAGGCGCAGGGCATCCATGCCGATATCGTCACGGGTACCAGCGCCGGGTCGGTGGTGGCCGCGCTTTATGCATCCGGCATGGATGGCTTCACGCTGAACAAGCTCGCCCTGACCATGGACGAAGCGGCAATCGCCGACTGGGCGCTGCCGTTCGGCACCAAGTTCGGCGGCTGGCTCAAGGGCGAGGCGCTCCAGAACTACGTGAACCGGCTGGTCAAGCAGCGCCCCATCGAACAAATGAAGCTGCCGCTGGGCATCGTCGCCACCGATCTCAAGACCGGCGAGCGGATCCTGTTCCGGCGCGGCAATACGGGCCAGGCCGTGCGCGCATCCAGCAGCGTGCCGGGCGTGTTCCAGCCGGTGTCGATCCAGGGTCATGACTATGTCGATGGCGGCTTGGTGGAACCGGTGCCGGTGGATGCGGCGCGCGAGATGGGCGCGGAGTTCGTCATCGCGGTGAATATCTCGGCCGATCCGTCGAGCCAGAAGAATGGCGGCCAGAGCGGCGTGCTGCTGCAAACCACGGCCATCATGGGTCAGTCGATCAACAAGATGGCGCTGGCGCGTGCGGACATAGTGATCCGCCCCGACCTGCCCGACATGAGCGGCAGCGATTTCACAGCGCGCAACCGCGCGATCCTGGCCGGCGAGCAAGCTACGGCGGCGGTGCTGGCAAGTCTGCGCGACAAGTTGGCCCTCGCCCGTACGCGCCCGCTTCCGACCGGGACCGTTGCCACCCAATAGTGGGGTAAATCGACAATCCTTGTCACGACATCGACTCGCTTGATGACAATTCGTGTCACCTCACATGACGGAACATGTGACCCTTTAGTGGGGTATTTGTCTTATTTGTATTGTCTAGCCCGATAAAAAAGGACTGCCGAGTGAACTGCACCCCAAAAGTTGGACACCCGTTCAACCTTTGGGGTGTTTTTCATGGCGAAGTACAACGAGGCGTTCAAGCGCCAGGTGGTTCAGGAATATTTGTCCGGGGGAGTTGGGACTGGGACACTGAGCCGGAAGCACGGAAT
>NZ_JBFRHD010000018.1:0-150941 GCF_052115685.1 Cupriavidus sp. 2KB_3 | reverse complement strand
ACGTTGTTCTTCATGGTCTGGCGGTCCATCGACTGCACACCGAAGGCCATCTGCGGCTGGTGGTCGATGATGATCAGCTGGCTGTTGCGCGGGGTCAGGACTTGCAGCTTGGCGTTGTTGGCGTTCGACATGGTGGTTTCTCCGGTAAAAAGATATTCAATAAGTTTGAGGTTTTCTTGGTCAGCACGCTGTTCGCTTCTTGGCGTTGCTGCGCTGTCCATGTGCTGAACTATAGCGATCAACCCGCCACCGGAAGCGGGCTATCGCTGTCATAGTTATTCAAATTTATTGAATTATCGAAACCGGCGCCTTGCGGCGCCTTCCTGCCGTCGCCTCCACCTAGAGCCCCCTAGGCTGCCGCCGTCATCTTGAAGATGCCCTGCGCGTTCCCGGCGTCAAACCCGAGATCCACACGGCGACGGGCCGCGGCTTCGTCCTCGAAGCTATCCCGCGTGATGAACTCGTAGAACGACCCCGGCACCTGGCGCGTGACGGTCTCGCCGTTGGCGCCCACGAACTCGCGCGTCACGGGGTCGGCGCGGAAGGCGGTTTGCTTGACGCGGCCGCTGCCGGAGACCTCGACCTTGTCCTTCATCGGCCGGCCCAGCGCCTTCTGGGCATCGGCCAGGGCGAAGACGTCGGCCACGCGGTCCGTGGCGTGGTTGAAAGCGTTGCCTTCGGTGGAGATCCACGCCATTTCGGCCGATTCCTTGAGCAGCGTCTCGTAGTCTTCCAGACGCGGCACCGGGTGCTGGCGGGCAAAGCAACGCGCCAGCAGGCCGACCAGTTCGGCGCCATCCGCCACGGCCAGCAGGCCGTCGCGTTCCAGTTGCCACAGCAATGTCTGGGCGCGCGGGGTCAGCGGGTCGGCGGACGCTTCGGTCACACGGGTCACGGCGGCGCGAAAGGCGTCGCTGTAGCGCTCGCGCTCCGGGTGGAACTCGCTCAGGAAGAACTGCGCGATCTGCTCGGGGGCGTCGGCATGTGCGTACGAGCGGCCGGTCATGCCGATGCGGTCGAGCGGGTAGGTACCGTTCAGCACGTAGCCGAGCGGGCGCAGGATGCGCGTGAAGGCGGCCTCGCCTTCGGGCAGCGCGCCGCTCGCCCACTTCACCGTGCGCAGTGCGCCATGGTCGAAGGTGACCTTGCCGCCGGCGCGGGCCACGTCGTCGGTGTAGGCGCGGCCGGTGGGCACGCGGTCCAGGATGTCGCCGAACAGCACGACATTGAGCGCCTGGGCGATCTCGGCACGCGTGGCACGGCCTTCGATATCGGCCGGCAGCCCTTCGGGCATGGTGACCAGGGTCAGCAGATGGGCGGCACGGGCGGCGCCCAGGTTGGCGTTGAGCAGCTTGGCGATATTCGGATTCATGGGAACGTAGTCACGGTAGGGTTGCGCCGCAGCATAGCGGCACCGCCGGAGGTGTCACAAGCGACGAATGCTCACAACGTTGTGCGCCGCGCGCACGATGTCCGTCTCGCTATACTCTCCCCCTGCCGCCCCCAAGTCGCCCCAACCTGCTGTCGCCCCCGCCCGCCATGAGAAAGGACATCCCCAACCTGAACGCGCTGCTCGCGTTCGAGGCCGCCGCCCGGCTGGGCAGCTTCACCCGTGCCGCCGACGAACTCGCGCTCACCCAGAGTGCCGTCGGCCGGCAGGTGGCGCTGCTGGAGCAGCGGCTCGGCGTGGCGCTGTTCACCCGGGTACGGCGCCGGCTGGAGCTGACCGAAACAGGCCGGGAGTACGCGGCGCGCGTGCGGCGCCATCTGGACCATATCGAACGGGACACCCAGGAGATCAGCGCCGGCCGCACCCAGGGCTACACGCTGGAACTGGCCGTGGTGCCGACCTTCGCCACCCAATGGCTGATTCCCCGCCTGCCGGACTTTGCCCGGCTGCACCCCGAGATCACGGTCAACCTGAGCGCGCGCTCGCAGCCCTTTTCGTTCCAGGATTGCGCCTACGACGCGGCGATCTACTTCGGCGACCAGTTCTGGCCCGGCACGCGCGGCCGGGTGATCTTCCGGGAAGGCGGCATGGTGCCGGTGTGCAGCCCGGCCTTCCGGGCGGCGCACGCACTGGCCGATGCCGAGGGCTTCGCCCAGTGCCGCCACCTGCACCTGAGCACGCGCCCGCAGGCGTGGCGCGACTGGTATGCGGTGCAGGGCTGGGACTACAGCGTGGCGGCGGCGCGCGGGCCACGCTATGAGCTGTTTACGATGATGACGGCCGCGGCGGCGGCCGGGCTGGGTGTCGGCCTGGCGCCGCGCCTGCTGATCGAGCGCGAGCTGGAAACCGGCCAGCTGGTGATTCCGGTGGAACGGGTGCTCGACGTGAGCCAGGGCTACTACTTCGCCTATCCGGAAGACGGCCCCCACGCGCCCGCGCTGGACGCCTTCCGCGACTGGGTACTGGGCCTCTCTCCGGACGCGGCGCGCGAGCCCTGAACCGCCGGACCCGGCTACGGCTGGCCGGCCCCATCCAAAGAAAGCGTTCCCGGCGCCCGAACGCATTGTTCCGCATAGGCTTCATCGGCCCCGCCGATATATGGATCTGCGTTCCAGATCAATGCCGCCGCGGCGCCGGCTATCCTGTATAACGAACGCGTGGGTATAAGCGGTCGATTGGACACCAGCGGCGCAACGCCGCCCCGTTCAACTGGAGATTGCTCACTGACGGAGTCGTTCGTCAGTGGCGCCATGCATCCAGCCGCACCCGCCCCCTGACACGACTCCCGCAAGCGGCATGACCAGCGTCCCCGAACGCCGGCATGCACGTCTTCCACCTGAGTCATCGTTAGGGGATCTCAATGATCATCGACACCAGTTGCTATCCGACGAACCTGGTCGACCTGGCCTGGCGGCATGACGGCGACCCGTTCACGGGCGAACGCCTGATCCGCATGATGGACGGTCCGTTCACCATCAACGGCAAGCCGCGCCGCATCGACAAGGCCTTCATCCAGCCGCCTCAGGGCAACACCATCTACACGTACACCGACGGCGAGCGCAGCGGCGCGGAGTCCATCGACATGTACATGGGCTACACGCGCGAGATGGTGGAGAAATACCCGGAGCGCTTCATTGGCTGCTACGTCTATAACCCGCGCTGCGGCGTGGAGAACGGCGTGAATGCGATGGAGCACTACGTGAAGCGGCTCGGCTTCAAGATGGTGCAGTTCCAGGCCAACATGCACGCCTACCGGCCCGACCGCGCGCTGGACTGGCTGCGCCCGGCGCTGCAGAAGTGCGCGGAGCTGGGCGTGCTGGTCAAGCTCCACACCGGCGACGGCCCGTACAGCATTCCCACCGAGTGGGTGCCGATGATGAAGGAGTTCCCGACCGTGAACTTCATCATGGCCCACTTTGGCGTGCAGACCGGTGGGGTGTACTGCTTCGAGCCGTTCCAGATGGCCATGGACATGCCGAACGTGTATTGCGAGTCCGGCTGGTGCCTGCAGTCGCGCATCGTCGAGTTCGCCAAGGTGCTGCCCAAGCACAAGATCCTGTTCGGCTCCGACACCCCGCCCAACGAGCCCGGCATGTGGCTGCGCCTGCTGGAGGTGCTCTGCTTCGAGCCGCCGCAGGGGCTGAACCTCGACGAAGACACGCTCGAGGACTACCTCGGCAACAACGTCGCCCGCATGATCGGACTGGAGCCCACGCCCGTGCCGCGCACGCTGGAAGAAGCCCGCGCCCGCCTGGCCGCCTGATTCCGCACCCGGAGCCACACATGATTATCGATACCCACCTGCACCCGACCAACCTCGTCGACGAAGCCTGGCGCCATACCGGCGAGCCCTTCACCGGCGAGCGCCTGCTCAAGATGATGGACGGCCCCTACATGATCAACGGCAAGCCGCGCCGCATCGACATGGGCTTTATCCAGCCGCCGCCCGGCAACACCGGCTACCGCGACGGCAACCGCCGCGGCCGCGAAGGCATCCGCGATTACATGGCCTACGTGGCCAGCCTGTGCCAGAAGTACCCGGACCGCTTCATCGGCAATTTCACCTTCAACCCGCGCTGGGGCCCGGAGGAAGGCGCGCAGGAGCTGGAGTTCCACATCAAGGAGTACGGCTTCAAGATGCTCAAGCTGCACGCCAACATGCACGGCTACCGGCCTGACCGTGCGCTGGACTGGCTGCGCCCGGCGATGAAGGTCTGCGCGAAGTACAACATCGTGGTGCTGATCCATACCGGCGACGGCCCCTACACGATCCCGACCATGTTCTACCCGGTGATCCGCGAGTTCCCGATGGTGAATTTCATCATCGGGCACTTCGGCATCCAGACCGGCGGCAACTACTCGTTCGAGGCGTTCTGGATGGCAATGGACACGCCTAACGTGTATTGCGAGTCTGGCTGGTGCTTCCAGTCGCGCATCGTCGAGTTCGCCCGGCAGCTGCCGCGCAACAAGATCGTGTTCGGCACGGATACGCCGCCCAACGAGCCCGGCATGTGGCTGCGCGAGCTGGAAATGCTGTGCGGGCCCGCCCCGCAGGGCATGGACCTGGACGAGGACGGCCTGGAGGGCTACATGGGCAACAACATCGCCCGGCTGGTCGGTATCGAGCCGACCGCACCGCCCAAGACCCAGGAGGAAGCGCAGGCGCGGCTCAAGGACACCTACGCCAGCACGCGCTGATCTCGCTCATCGCTCAAGCCTGACATCCGTCTGGTCACGCGCGGGCCGCCCTCCCCGGCCCCACCCGCGCGCGGCAACGGACTCCCGATGGTTGTACCAGCCTGTACCCAAGCGGAGCCATGCCATGACTGCCTCACCGACATCATCCACGCCATCGGCCTCGCCGCCGGCGGGGTTCGATGACACCTCGCAGGACTTCCACACCTTTCTGGCCGCGTACCGCGCGGCGTATCCCGACGACGTCCTGACCGTGCGCGAGCCCGTGGCCGCCGACCAGGACCCGACCGCGCTGGTCTGGACGCTGGCCGCGCAGAACCGCCATCCGGCCATCGTGTTCGAGAACGTGGCGGGCCTGGCCACGCCGCTGGTCACCAACCTGTTCGCCTCGCGCGAGCGCGTGGGGCGCATGCTCGGCGGGGTTTCGCCGGCCGGCATCCATGCCGAGTACCAGGCGCGCAGCCGCCGCATGCAGCCGCCGCGCGTGCTGGCGAGCGGCGCGGTGACGGACATCGTGCAGGAGCAGGTCGATCTGTCGACGATTCCCGCGATCCGCCACTTCGCCACGGACCGGGGTCCGTACATCACCAATGCGATCCTGATTGCCGAAGACCCCGAGACCGGCATCGGCAACGCCAGCTATCACCGGTCGATGCTGCACTCGCCCACCGAGATCGCCACCAGCCTGCATTCGCGCGGGCACCTGTGGCGCATGCTCCAGCGCGCCACGGAGGCCGGCAAGCCACTGCCGGTGGCGATGGTGATCGGCGCCCATCCGCTGTTCATGCTGGCCGGCGCGGCACGCCTGCCGTACGGCGTGGACGAGCGCCACGTGGCCGGCGGGCTGTTCGGCGCGCCGCTCGAGGTGGTGCGCACGCCGCACTACGGCATCGCCGTGCCGGCGCATGCCGAGATCGTGCTGGAAGGGGTGATCGACCCGGCGGCGCGCGTGGAGGAAGGGCCGTTCGGCGAGTTCACCGGCTATTCGTCCGATCGCTCCACCAACAACCTGCTGCGCGTGGAGACGGTGATGCGCCGCCGCGATGCGTGGCTGGTCGATGTGGTCGGCGGCAATTCGGCCGAGCACCTGAACCTCGGGCGCATTCCGCGCGAGTCGGAGATGGTGGAAAAGCTGCGCGAGCGCTTTCCCGGCGTCACGGCAGTGCACTATCCGAGTTCCGGCACGCACTTCCACGCCTACGTGGCGCTGCGCCAGTCGCGCCCCGGGGAGGCGCGGCAGGTCATGCTCGGCCTGCTCGGCTGGGACCCCTACCTGAAGACCGTGGTGGCCGTGGACGAGGATGTGGACATCACGCGCGACGAGGAGGTGCTGTGGGCCATCGCCACCCACCTGCAGCCGCATCTGGACGTGGTGGTGGTGGACGGCCTGCCCGGCAGCGCGCTCGACCCCTCGGCGTCCGGCGTGGGCACCACCTCGCGCATGGGGCTGGACGCCACGCGCGGCCCGGCCTTCGACGGCATCCGTGCCCGCATCGACCCCGCCGCCATGGCCCGTGCCACGGCACTGCTGGCGCGGCTCGATACGGGAAAACACTGACCCGCCGCCTTAACAAGCCCAACCAGCACCCACCAGCCCCTAGATAGCGCGCCGTAGGGGCAGATTGATCGGCTTTGCCGATCGATTCATCCGTGGCGCCTGTTTACCCACTGACCGGTGGCTGGCATGCTGCCCTGACAACGACAACGCAGGTGGCGGAAGACGTGGCAACAGACCACGGGGGGCGGCTACAGCGACTCCCTTCCCGCCAATCATGCGGCGACCGGCCTGGAAGACCAAGGAGACAGCATGACCCCCCACCACGCCCCCCACGGGAAACCGCCCGTGCATCCGGTCGATGAAGTCCTGCCCCCGCTGCGCCTGGCCGCGCTCGGGCTGCAACACGTGCTCGTGATGTACGCGGGCGCCATTGCCGTGCCGCTGATCATCGGCGGCGCGCTGAAGCTGCCCAAGGACCAGATTGCCTTCCTGATCGCCGCCGACCTGTTCTGCTGCGGGCTGGTGACGATGATCCAGAGCGTCGGCATCTGGAAGATCGGCATCCGCCTGCCGGTGATGATGGGCGTCACCTTCACCGCCATCGCGCCGATCATCGCCACCGGATCGAACCCCGCGCTCGGCCTGCCCGCCGTGTTCGGCGCGGTGATGGTGGCCGGCGTGTTCACCTACGTGGCGGCGCCCTACGTGAGCCGGCTGATCCGCTGGTTCCCGCCCGTGGTCACCGGCACCGTGGTGCTCATCATCGGCATCTCGCTGATGCGGGTGGGCATCAACTGGGCGGCGGGCGGCAACCCGACGATTGCCAGTCCGACCGGCCCGGTGCCGAACCCGGCCTATGGCCTGCCCGCCAACCTGGGCATCGCGGCGGCGGTGCTGCTGACCGTGCTGGTCATGATCGCCTTCTTCAAGGGCTTCCTGTGCAATATCGCGGTGCTGATCGGCATCACGGTGGGCTTTGTCATCGCGCTGTCGATGGGCAAGGTCAGCTTCGCGGGCGTACACACGGCGCACTGGGTGGAGCTGATCACGCCGTTCCATTTCGGCTGGCCGACCTTCGACGCCATGACCTCGGTCACGCTGTGCGTGGTGATGGCGGTGATCATGATCGAGGGCGTGGGGCAGTTCCTGGCGCTCGGGGAGATCGTGGAGCGGCCCGTCACGCCGGATGACCTGGCGCGCGGGCTGCGCGCCGATGGCGTGGGCGCGCTGGTGGGGGCGGTGTTCAACACCTTCACCTACACCTCCTACGCCCAGAACGTGGGGCTGGTGCAGGTGACCGGCGTGCGCAGCCGATGGGTGTGCGCCACGGCGGGCGGCATGCTGATCGTGCTGGGCTGCCTGCCCAAGCTGGCGTTCTTCGCGGCGTCCATCCCGCAGTACGTGCTGGGCGGGGCGGCGCTGGTGATGTTCGGCATGGTGGCGGCCACCGGCGTGCGCATCCTCGGCCATGTGGATTTCGTCGAGAACAAGAAGAACGCCTATATCGTGGCGGTCAGCATCGCCATGGGGATGATTCCGCTGGTGGCGGACAGGTTCTTCGTGCAGCTGCCGGAACTCGTCGCCAAGTTCTGCCAGAACGGCATCCTGCTCGGCACGCTCTGCGCGGTGCTGCTGAACCTGCTGTTCAACGCCCGGGCGGAGGCCGGGGCGCCGGAGATGCTGGCGAAGAAAATCGCCTGACACCGGAGCCTGCCCGGACTTACTCGCCCAGTTCCTTCCTGTGCTTCATCAGCAGGTCGCGGAAGGACTGGGCGGGCGGCGAAAGCGAGCGGTCGGCGTGGACCAGCAGCGAGATATCGCGGTGGATCGCCGGGTCGCGCGGCGCCACCGTGACCAGGCCCAGCGCCGAGGTCAGGCGGGTCACCGCCGTGCTCATCACGGCAATGCCCAGCCCCGCATCGACCATGCCGACCATCGTCAGCGGCAGGAAGACCTCGTGCACGCGTGACAGCGTGATGCCGCGCGCCGCCAGTGCCGCATCGAGGCAATCGCGGATCGGGTTGCCCCGGTGCGGGCCGATCACGGGCAGCTTCGCCACGTCCTCCCAGGTCAGTTCCCGGCGCCGCGCCAGCGGGTGATGCGGCGGCATCACGATCACGAAGGCATCCGACGAGAGCCGGTGCGCGGTCAGGTCCGGCTGGCCTTCCGGAATCGTGCCGATGCCGAAATCCACCTCGCCCGAGCTGACCATGCGCGGCACCTCGTGCTCGGACACATCGTGCAGCTCCACCTTAACGCCCGGGTGCCCGACGCAGAACTCGCGGATGAAGCGCGGCAGCATCAGCGCCGCCTGGATCGACGACGCCGCGATCGACACCCGCCCCCGGCCCAGCGAGCGCAGTTCGTTGGAGTTCTCCAGCACGCTGTCGATGTCGGCCACGGCCTTCTTGACCATCGGCAGCAGCTCGGCACCGGCCTGCGTGATCTGCATGAGCCGCGTGTGGCGGTCGAACAGCTTGAGGCCGAGGTTGCCTTCCAGCTCGTGGATCAGCGCGCTGACTGACGACTGCGACAGGTTCAGCTTCTCCGCCGCGCGCGTGAAATGCAGTTCCTCGGCAACGGCGATAAAGGCGCGCAGTTGCCGCAGCGAAACGTTCATGTTGCTGAGGTTGGCCATGTCTCCCCCGTGCTTTCTGTTGAAGCGTGGTGTGGTGGTCGATTCAGAGCGTAACACGATCAATAAATCCGGTTATGGGTATTTACCGATGATCGTGCGCCAACCATCATGGTTTCACCGACACGCCGCCCCCACAGGAGCCACGATGAGAGCGTTTGAATATCTCGAACCTGCCACGCTTGCCGAAGCGTCCGCGCTGCTCCACCGCTGCGGCGGTCGCGCCAGCGTATTGGCGGGGGGCACCGACCTGCTCGTGCAGATCAAGGAGTCGCACCGCCAGCCAGCGCAGGTCATCAACATCAAGAAGATTCCGGGCATGAACGTGCTGACGTTCGATGCCGTCGAGGGCCTGCGCATCGGCGCACTGGTCACCACGCGGGAGGTGGAAACCTCCGACATGGCCCGGCGCCACTACGCCGGCCTGGCCAAGGCCGTGACCGACTTCGCCTCGATCCAGGTGCGCAACCGCGCCACGGTGGTGGGCAATGTCTGCCGCGCGTCGCCATCGGCCGATACGCTGGCGCCGCTGATCGCCGACCGCGCGCAGGTGCACCTCTACGGCCTGTCTGGCTCGCGCTCGATGCCGGTGGAGGCCTTTGTCACCGGCGCCGGCAAGACCGCGCTGGCTGCCGACGAACTGGTCTCCCGCCTGAGCGTGCCGGCGCCCCGGCCCCACACCGGCAAGGCCTACCTCAAGCATGGCCGGCGCGTGCAGATGGAGCTGGCCACGGTGGGCGTGGCGGTGTCGATCACGGTGGAACGCGGGCAGTGCCTCGACGTCGGCATCTTGCTGGCGGCAGTCGGCCCTACCCCGATCCGCGCCGTGCATGCCGAAGCCATGCTGCGCGACCGCCCCATTTCAGCCGGGCTGGTCCTCCAGGCCGCCCACGCGGCGATGGCGGATGCCCGCCCGATCAGCGACGTGCGGGCCAGCGCCGACTACCGCCGCGAGATGGTGGGCGTGCTCACGCGCCGCGCCCTCGAACTGGCCCTGCAGGAAACGGAGACCCACTGATGCGCCAACTCATCGCACTCACCATCAACGGCGAGCCCCGCGAACTCGCGGTGGAGCCACACAGCACGCTGCTCGACGCGCTGCGCCATGACGCCGGCCTCACCGGCACCAAGAAGGGCTGCGACGTGGGCGAATGCGGCTCCTGCACGGTCCTCATGGACGGCAAACCGACCAACGCCTGCCTGGTGCTGGCGCCCGAGGCGCACGGCTGCACGCTGGTCACGATCGAAGGCATCCAGCCCGACCCGGACACCGTGCACCCGGTGCAGGACCAGTTCATGCGCTGCGGCGCGGCCCAGTGCGGCTTCTGCACGCCGGGCTTCGTGGTCATGGCCAAGGCGCTGCTGGACGAGAACCCCCAGCCCACGCGCGACGAGATCCGCTTCGCCATCGCCGGCAACATCTGCCGCTGCACCGGCTACACCAAGATCATCGAGGCCATCGAGCAGACGGCCGAAACCCTGCGCCACGCACCGGAGGCCACACGATGACCCACGCCGTGATCGGACACAGCGTCAAGCGCACAGACCTGCTCGACAAGGTCACCGGCAACGCGAAGTACGTCGCCGACATGCCGCTCGCCGGCCTGCTCCACGCGAAAATGAAGCGCAGCAATGTGGCCCATGCGCGCATCCGCCGCATCGACACCTCGGCCGCACTGGCGCTGCCCGGCGTGAAGGCCGTGCTCACCCATGAAAACGTGCCGCGCGTGCTACATGCCGGCTCGCCGCACCCGCGCTCGGCCTCGGTCACCTGCGACCAGTACATCCTCGACGACAAGGTGCGCTACTGGGGCGAAGGCGTGGCCGCCGTGGCCGCCATCAGCGAGGAAATCGCCGCGCGCGCCGTGGAGCTGATCGAGGTCGAATACGAGCCGCTGCCCGCCGTGTTCACCGTGGACGCCGCCGCCGCGCCCGGGGCCCCGCTGATCCACGACCGCGAACCCGGCGGCAACCTCGTGCTGCCGCCGGTGCGGATCGAGCGGGGCGATGTGGAGCGCGGCTTCGCCGAGGCCGACTTCATCCTCGAAGGCGTCTACGAGGGCGGGCGCCCCACGCCGGCCTACATGGAACCGAACGTGCTGACCTGCAAGTGGGACGGCAACGGCAACCTGACCGTGTGGATCTCCACGCAGACCGCCTTCATGGTGCGCGGGATCATGGCCGAGGTGCTGGGCCTGCCGCTGCACAAGGTGCGCGTGCTGGTAGACCACATGGGCGGTGGCTTCGGCGCCAAGCAGGACCTGTTCCAGAGCGAGTTCCTGTGCGCGCTGCTGGCCCGCGAGACGCGCCGCCCGGTGCGCATGGAATACACGCGCGAGGAGACCTTCCTTGGTGGCCGCACGCGCCACCCTGCCCGGATCTGGCTGCGCCAGGGCTTCCGCAACGACGGCACGATCACCGCACGCGAGGCCAGGGTGGTGTTCAACTCGGGCGCCTATGGCTCCCACGGCCCCGGCGTGACCAACGTGGGCACCGCCGCCATGGTCTCGCTCTACCGCTGCGAGAACGTGCGGCTGGAGGGGCGTTGCGTCTACACCAACAGCCCCATCGCCGGCGCCTTCCGGGGCTACGGCGTGGTGCAAACCTACTACGCGCTGGACATTCAGATGGACGAGGCCGCCGCCCATCTCGGCATCGACCCCGCCGAGCTGAAGCTGCGCAACGCCGTGCGCGAGGGCGACATCGCGCCCTCCAACCATCCGCTGATCGGCCACGGCCTGGAAGCCTGCCTGCGCAAGGGTATGGAGGCCACCGGCTGGGCGCAGCGGCGCGCGCAGACGCGCCAGCAGCAGGGCGTGATCCGGCGCGGCTGGGGCGTGGGGTGCGAGATGCACGGCAGCAGCGCCTACCCCGGTATCAAGGAGCAGGGCAACGCCATCGTCAAGATGAACGAGGACGGCACCGTGGTGCTGCTGACCGGCGCCGCCGGGCTGGGCACCGGCGCGCACACCGCGCTGGCGCAGATCGTGGCCGAGGAGCTGTGCATCCCGTTCGACTGCGTGAGCGTGGTCCATGGCGATACGGACGTGGTGCCGTGGGATATCGGCGCCTTTGCCAGCCACACCACCTATATGGTCGGCCGCGCGGCGCAGATGGCCGCCGGCGAGATCAAGACGCAGCTGCTGGCCCGCGCCGCCGCGCAGATGGAAGCCACGCCGGAGCAGCTGGTCATCGCCGACGGCGTGATTGCCGTGCGGGGCCGCCCCGGCCCCGCGCTGACCGTGCGCGAGGCCGTGATGCCCCGCAAGGGCCTGCCTGCCGCGCAGTTCGTCGGCACGGCCACCTATCACCCCACCAAGTCGTACTCGTTCGCCGCGCATTTCGTCGAGGTGGAGGTCGATACCGAGACCGGCTTTATCACCGTGGCGCAGGTGGTGCCGGTGCACGACATCGGCAAGGTCATCCACCCGGTGGCGGCGGCGGGCCAGATCGAGGGCGGCATCCAGCAGGGCATCGGCCATACGCTGTACGAGGACTACCAGATCGACATGCAGACCGGGCGCTCGCTCAATGCCAATTTCGTGGACTACAAGATGCCGCTGGCGATGGACATGCCGCCGATCCACACGATCCTGCTCGAAGCCGCGCCGGACCCCGGCGGGCCGTTCGGCGCCAAGGGGGTGGGCGAGGACCCGATCGTCGCCATTGGCCCGGCCATCGCCAACGCGGTGTATGACGCCATCGGGGTACGCTTCCGCCACTATCCGATCCGGCCCGAGCAGGTGCTGCAAGCGCTTGCCGCCAGGTCCGCCTTGCCCAGCGAGGCCCGGCCATGAACGCCCCGCGCAGGCTGGTCGTTGCCATCACCGGGGCCAGCGGCGCGGCCTACGGCGTGCGGCTGCTCCAGGCGCTCGGCACGGCGGAGGGCTGGGAGACGCATCTGGTCTGCTCGCCCTCCGGGCTGCTGACGATCCATCACGAACTCGGCATGCAGCGGCCCGAGGTGGAGCGGCTGGCGGATGTGGTGCACAACGTGCGCGATATCGGCGCCACCGTGGCGAGCGGCTCGTTCCGCTGCGACGGCATGGTGGTGGCGCCCTGCTCGATGCGCACGCTGGCCGCCATCGCCACCGGTGTAGCGGACAACCTCGTCACCCGCGCGGCAGACGTGATGCTCAAGGAGCGCCGCCGGCTGGTGCTGCTGGCGCGCGAGACGCCGCTGCACCTCGTCCACCTGCGCAACATGACCACGGTGACCGAGATGGGCGCCATCGTCATGCCGCCCGTGCCGGCGTTCTACGCCCATCCGCAGAGCGTGGACGACATTGTCGGCCACACCGTGGGCCGCGTGCTGGACCTGTTCGGCGTGGAGCACGCCGGGCTGGTCTCGCGCTGGCGCGGCATGCGCGCCACGCTGGCCGCCGTGCATTCGGACTTTCCCACCCAGGAGACACCATGACCCTCCCCCAAGCCACCCGGCAAGCCACCCCCGAGACGCTGCCGCCCGTGCCCGTGACCATCCTCACTGGCTTTCTCGGCGCCGGCAAGACCACGCTGCTCAACCACATCCTCACGCAGAAGCACGGCCACCGCATCGCGGTCATCGAGAACGAGTTTGGCGAGGTGGATGTCGATTCGGATCTGGTGATGACCTCGGACGAGGAGATCTACCAGATGACCAACGGCTGCATCTGCTGCGTGGTGGATGTGCGGACCGACCTCGTGCGCATTCTCCAGAAGCTGCTGGCCCAGCCGGAGCGCTTCGACCATATCCTCGTGGAAACCAGCGGGCTGGCCGACCCCACGCCGGTGGCGGCCACCTTCTTCATGGACAACGACGTGGCGAAGCAGGTGACGCTCGACGGCATCCTGACGCTGGTAGATGCCTTGCACATCGAGTCGCACCTGGACGACCCGCAGCTCTCCGGCTTCGACAACCAGGCGGTCGACCAGATCGTGGCGGCGGACCGCATCATCCTGAACAAGTCCGACCTGGTGAGCGCCGAACGGCTCGATGCGCTGGCGGCCCGGCTCCATCACCTGAACGAGGGCGCGCAGATCCTGCGCTCCAACCACGCCCAGGTGGATCTGTCCCGCATCCTCGGCATCGGCGGCTTCACGCCCGGCGTGGCCACGCTGCCCGCGGACGACCTGCATGCGGGACACGGGCACGAGCACGAGCACGATCACGAACATGTTTGCGACGAGACCTGCGAGCACGGCCACGCTGACGACGACGCCCACGCTCATCGCCACGATCCGTCGGTGACGTCGGTTTCCCTGCTGTTCGACACCCCCTTCGACCGCCAGCGCCTGGAGCACGCGCTCAAGGCCCTGCTGGCCGCACAGGGCGACGACGTCTTCCGCATGAAGGGCATCGTGGCCGTGCAGGACGACGACCGCCGCCACGTGTTGCAGGCGGTGCACCGGCTGATGGACTTCCATCCCGCCGACCCGTGGGACGCGCGCCCGCGCGAGAGCAAGTTCGTCTTTATCGGCCGCAACCTTGACCGCGCACGGCTCCAGACGCTGCTGCGCGTGTGCCAGCCCGCCCAGCTGGCGGCCTGATTGGTGGCCTGATTGGTGGCCTGATTGGCGGCCTGATTGGTAGTTTGATACCGCTCTGGGACCCGTCTGCCGGACAGTCGGGTGTTTGCCGGTGCAGTGCGGCGTGACGCCGCCTGCACCGTTTTTTTTGCGAAGGATTGTTCCTGCCCCGCACAAGAGTTGTACGCGGGCTACCGTTCAAGTCCTGCTCCGACTTTTCCATACTGCTGCCAAGACCTGGCGGCGTCTGCGCCGCCAACCGGACTCAATGGACAATCAGGAGCTTGTATGTCAAACGATGCACTTCCCCAGGCGCCATCGCGCCGCCGCTTTATCGGCTATTCCGTGGGTGCGGCAGCGGCAGCCGTCGCCAGCGGGTCCTTAAGCGAATTCGCCTTTGCCGGCGAGAGCCCGTCAGGCGCCGGGATCGCCAGCCCGTCCGGCAATCCAGCCGGCGGCACGGCCATCCGCCCGCTGCGCGTGCATGTGTCGGAGTCCCGTCTCGTCGATCTGCGCCGGCGCATCCGGGCGACGCAGTGGCCCGAGCGCGAGACGGTCACCGACGCCACGCAGGGCGTGCAACTTTCTACGGTGCGCAAGCTCGCGCAATACTGGGAGGCGCACTACGATTGGCGCAAGATCGAGTCCCGGCTCAACGCGACGCCGCAGTTCGTCACCGAGATCGACGGTCTCGACATTCATTTCATCCACGTGCGCTCGAAGCACAGCCACGCGCTGCCGATCATCATCACGCATGGATGGCCCGGCTCGATCATCGAGCAGCTGAAGGTCATCGGCCCGCTCACGGACCCCACCGCGTATGGTGGTTCGGCGGCCGACGCCTTTGACGTGGTGATTCCGTCGCTGCCGGGTCACGGCTTCTCGGGCAAGCCGACCACCACCGGCTGGGATCCCGCGCGCATCGCACGCGCGTGGGTCACCCTGATGCAGCGGCTCGGCTATACGCGCTTTGCGGCACAGGGTGGCGACTGGGGCAATGCGGTCACCGAGCAGATGGCGCTGATCGCGCCTCCGGAACTGATCGGCATTCACACCAACATGCCGGCCACCATTCCGCAAGACATCGCCAACGCGCTCAAGGCGGGCGGGGCCGCGCCGGGTGGACTGGGACCCGACGAGCAGCATGCGTACGCGCAGCTCGACACGTTCTACAAGCATGGGCTTGGCTATGCGCTGGAGATGGCGAATCGCCCGCAGACGCTATATGCGCTCGCGGACTCGCCGGTCGGCCTCGCGGCGTGGATGCTCGACCACGACGCGGCCAGCCAGGCACTGATCGCACGCGTGTTCGACGGACAGCCGGAAGGCCTGACGCGCGATGACGTGCTCGACAACGTCACGCTGTACTGGCTGACCAACACTGCGGTGTCTTCAGCGCGGCTGTATTGGGAGAACAAGCTCGACTTTTTCGCGCCGAAGCACGTCGCCATTCCGGTTGCCGTAAGTGTGTTCCCCGACGAGATCTACGCCGCGCCACGAAGCTGGGCGGAGCGGGCCTACCCGAAACTGATTCACTTCAACCGCCTGCCCAAGGGCGGCCACTTCGCGGCGTGGGAACAACCCCAGGCGTTCACGGAGGAAGTCCGCACGAGCTTCAGGTCGCTGCGCTAGCGCAGGCGCGTAAGCGATGAGGCTCAGGGCGCGGACTTGTTCCACCATGTATCAATTCAAGTTCACCTGGATGGCTTCATCGGGCCAGTCCGCGCTTCTATAGTCTTCTTCATTACCGAAAGCACGATCCGCGTCGGAAGGCGCATCTCCACCCGGTCGCCACCGCGCGACCGTCTAACGATCAAAGGCAAGAAATGGAACTGGTCTATGTTGGCGACCCGATGTGCTCGTGGTGCTATGGATTCGGCAAGGAATTGACCGAGGTTCGTAAGCGCTTCCCCGATCTGCCGTTGCGCATTGTCGTGGGTGGCATCCGCGCTGGCGCCACCGACATCCTCGACGAGGCCGGCAAGCGCTTCCGGCTCCATCACTGGAGCCGGGTGGAAAGCGCGAGCGGTCTGCCGTTCAATCGCGAAGGGCTGATGGCGCGCGAGAACTTCGTCTACGATACCGAGCCCATCTGCCGTGCCGTCGTCACGGCTCGCCTGCTATTCCCCCAATCCGACCTCCTGGCGGTATTCCGCGCCTTGCAGGCAGCGTTCTACGTCGATGCGCTCGACACCACGGACGGCAAGGTACTGGCGGACGTCGCGGCGCAGGCGCTGAATCGCCAGGGTCACGACGTTTCCGCGCAGACGTTCCTGGACCAGTGGCTCAGCGACGCAGCCATCGCAACCACCGTGGAAGACTTCCGCACCGCGCGCGGCTGGGGCATTTCCAGCTTCCCGGCGCTGGTCCTCGATCACGGCGGCCGTCTTTACCACGTCTCGGGCGGCTACGCACACGCCAGCGATGTAGCCCAGCAGTTAAAGCATGTGATGGAAGCTGCCAGCGCGGCCGCCTGAGGCCGCCGCCGTGCGGCATCGTGCGGCGATGCCCCGCATCCCCTCAGCGCCGCAACGTGGCCGAAGGTAGTTCGCCGAACTCGCGCTGGTACTCGCGCGAGAACAGGCTCAGGTGCGTGAAGCCGTGCCGCAGGGCGATGGCGGAAACCGCGCCGCGCCCCGGCGTGGCGCGCTGGAGGTCCGCGCGCGCCGCCTGAAGGCGCAGCACGCGCAGGTACTCCATCGGCGTGGTGTTCTTGGCCTTGCGGAAGCCCAGTTGCAGGGTGCGTTCGCAGACGCCGCAATGGGCGGCCAGCGCGCCGAGCGTGACCGGCTTGTCGAGGTGGGCACGCAGATAGCGGATGGCGCAACGCACGTAGGCCGGCAGCGCGGCCCGGAAGCCGCGCGGCAGCAGGCTGCCGTCGTGGCCGAACTGGTCCACCAGCAGCGTGCCGAGCACCAGCCGCTCGATGGCGGCGTCGGTGATCGCCTCCGTGCCCAAGGCGGCGCCTTGCGCGCGGGCATCGAATTCCGTACGCAGCCACGCCATCATCGCCTGCCAGCGCGCCGTATCCGCCGCGTGGAAATCGAAGACCAGCGGCGCCGGCGCGTCGAAGCTGAAGCATTCCAGAAACGCCGCCTCCAGCGCCTGCCGGCGGATGACCACGCTGAAGCGCTCGCAGTCGGCGTCGGGCTGTAGCCGCACCGGCAGCGACGGCGAAAACACGCGCACCGCGCCCACCGGCATCTCGGCGGCGCGGCCTCCCGCCACCAGCCGGCAGCGGCCCGCCGTCACGGTCTGGATCACGAATTCGTCCTTGCCAACGCGCGGCTCGATCTCCATCGCCCGGCCATAGCGCGTGGTGGCCAGCGTCAGGTGACCGATCTGGCACGTGCGCAGCTGCACGTCCGGCGTGGCGTCTTCGGTAGCGTCCCCCGTAGCGTCCCCGATAGCGAGCCGTGTGGGCCCGAACACCCGCGCGGAGAGCGACTGCACGTGGTCCAGCGCCCGTGCGCGGCCGGCGTGGGCCGTGTTGCCTGTCTGCGATGCGGCGCGCTGCGTCATGGCACGTCTCCGGTGAGGTGCGGCCATCGTAGGAGCCGCGACCCATGCGGGCAAGTCAGGGAAACCCGCTGTGCTGTGCCTTTTCGTTTCCATGCTGGCGGCTTCGCATCGATGCTACGGCCGCCGCGCCGCGCTCGCTACTGTCAGTGCAGGCGGCCACGCGGCCCCCGGCGGCAGCACGGCCCGACCAAGATCGGCCGGCCCGCCCTTCCAACATGGCAGGAGACGCCCCCATGCAACCCCCAGTCCACCCCGTCGACCAGATGCTGCCCGCCCGGGCGATGGTCTCGCTCGGCTTCCAGCACATGCTGGTCAGCTACCTCGGCGCCATTGCGGTGCCCATGATCGTGGCCGGCGCGCTCAAGATGACGCCGGCCCAGACCACGCTGCTGATCAGCACGGCGCTGTTTACCTCGGGCATCGCCACGCTGCTGCAAACCGTGGGATTCTGGAAGTTCGGCGTGCGCCTGCCGCTGATGCAGGGCGTGGCGTTCGGCTCCGTGGGGCCGGTCATCGCCATCGGCAGCGACCCCGCACTGGGCTTCAACGGCGTCTGCGGCGCGGTGATCGGCGCTGGCGTCATCACGCTGTTCCTGGCGCCGGTGATCGGCCGGCTCAAGCGCTTTTTTCCGCCCGTGGTAAGCGGCTGCATCATCACCGCCGTGGGGCTGTCGCTGTTTCCGGTGGCCTATCAGTGGGCCGGCGGCGGGCACGGCGCCAAGGATTTTGGCTCGCCGATGTTCTTCGTGGTGGCGTTCGGCACCGTGGCGCTGATCCTGTTCGTGAACAGCCACGGCGGCAAGCTCGTGCGCAGCCTGGCGGTGCTGATCGGCCTGCTGATTGGCGGCGTGGCGGCGTGGCTGCTCGGCATGGGCAATTTCGACGAAGTGGCGCGTGCGCCCTGGTTCACGCTGGTCACGCCGTTCGCGTTCGGGCTGCCGACCTTCAATGCCGGCGCCATCGCCACCATGGTGATCGTGATGGTGGTGCAGATGGTCGAGTCAATGGGGCTGTTCGTGGCCATCGGCGACATCGTCAAGCGGCCCGTCACCGAGCGCGAGGCCACCAACGGCCTGCGCGCCAACGGGCTGGCCAGCGCCATCGGCGGCATGTTCGCCGCGTTCCCGTTCATCGCTTTCATGGAGAACGTGGGCCTGGTCATCGTCACCGGGGTGCGCAGCCGCTGGGTGGTGGCCACCTGCGGCGTGATGCTCTGCGCGGTGGCGCTGGTGCCGAAGATCGGCGCGCTGTTCTCGTCGATCCCCTCGGCAGCGCTCGGCGGCGCCACGCTGGTGATGTTCGGCGTGGTGGTCGCGGCGGGCATCCGCACGCTCGGCCAGGTGGACTACGAGCGCAAGCCGGCCAACCTCAGCGTGGTGGCCATCACGCTGGGCTGCGCGCTGATGCCGGTGATCATGCCGTCCCTGCTTGCCAGGCTGCCCGCCGCACTCCAGCCGTTCGTCCACAGCAGCGTGATTATCGCCTGCGTGGTGTCGGTCTTCCTCAACCTGCTGCTCAACGGCATTCCCGCGCGCGACGAGGAGCCGGAGCTGGCCGTCACGCCCGAACACATCGCGGAGATGTAAGCCATGACCACTCCCCTCTCCCCTTCCCTTCGCCACGCCCCGCAAGGCAACCTGCTGGTGCGCGGCGCGGCGGCCGTGATGACCGGCCGGGCCGGCGCCGCGGCCCGCGCGGGCGCCGTCGATATCCGCATCCGTGACGGGCGCATCGCCGAACTGGCCGCCGGGCTCGTGCCGGGCGCCGACGAGACGGTCATCGACGCCACCGGCTGCGTGGTCTATCCCGGCTGGGTCAACACGCACCATCACCTGTTCCAGAACCTGCTCAAGGCGGTGCCGGCCGGCATGAATGCCGATCTGCAGGACTGGCTGGCCAGCGTGCCCTACCCCCGGCTGGCGCGCTTCACGCCCGAATTGTTCCGCACGGCGGTGCGGCTGGGCATCGCCGAACTGCTGCTGTCTGGCACCACCACCTGCGCCGACCATCACTACCTCTACCACCACGGCCATGGCGCGGAGACCGGCGACGCGCTGTTCGAGGAAGCCGAAGCCCTCGGCATGCGGCTGGTGCTGTGCCGGGGCGGCGCGATCCAGTCCGCCGGCGACCATCCCGGCATGCGCGCCACGGCGCTGGTGCCGGAGACCCTAGACGAGATGCTCGGCGATATCGAACGTCTGAAGGCCCGCTACCACGATGCCGCGCCTGACGGCCTGCGCCGCGTGGCGGTGGCGCCGACCACGCCCACGTTCTCGCTGCCGCCCGTGCTGCTGCGCGAGGTGGCCGGCTTCGCCCGTGGCATGGGGCTGCGGCTGCACACGCATCTGTCGGAGACCGACAACTACGTGCGCTTCTGCGCGGAGAAGTACCGCTGCACGCCGGTGCAGTTCGTGGCCGACCACGACTGGCTCGGCCCGGACGTCTGGTTCGCCCACCTCGTCACCGTCACGCCGGACGAGATCCGCATGCTCGGCAGTACCGGCACCGGCCTGGCGCACTGCCCCGTCAGCAACGCGCGGCTCGGCAGCGGCATCGCGCCGGTGCGGGCGATGGCCGATGCCGGCGTGCCGGTGTCGATCGGCGTGGATGGCGTGGCATCGAACGAGTCTGGCAGCATGGTGCACGAGGCCAATTTCGCGTGGCTGGTGCACCGGGCGCTGGGCGGCGCGGCGCAGACCCGTGTGGAAGAGGTCATCCACTGGGGCACCGCCGGGGGCGCGCAGGTGCTGGGCCTGCCCGGCGTGGGCACGCTGGCGCCGGGGCAGTCCGCCGACCTGGCGATCTACGACGTGGGCGGCCTGCGCTTTGCCGGCTTCCACGACATCGCCACCGCCCCGGTGGCGGCGGGCGAACCCACCCCGGTGCGCGACGTGTTCGTGCGCGGCCGGCACGTGGTGCGCCAGGGCGAGGTCGTGGGGCTCGACGTGGACAAGCTGCGCCGCGAGGCGCGCGCGGCGCTGGAAGTGCTGATGGCGTAACCGCCCTGGCCGAAGGCTTCCAGGGGGGGGGCGGCGCTCAGGGCTTCCTGTCCGCCGCCGAGGCTTCACGGAATGCCTTCTCGCCGGCGGTGGAGATCTCCACCCATTTCTTGTCGGGCGGCGCGCCGGCCACGTAGCTGTCGTGCCAGTTCCACCACTTGTAGGTGGGCGTCTGCGGGTAGCCCTCGGGCGAGTCCTCCCAGAGCTCCTGCCGCCCCAGCGGGGTGATGTCGAGGTAGTTCCAGGTGTTGCCCATCTGCTCGTCGCCGCGATTGTTGAGGAAGTAGGTGCGGAAGATGCGGTCGCCGTCGCGGAAGAAGACGTTGGTGCCGTGCCATTCGTCCACGCCGAAGTCGGCATCGAAGCGGTCCGTGATGGTGAACCACGGAATGTCCTCCCAGCCCATGCGCGCCTTCAGCCCCGCGATCTCCGCCTGCGGCCCCCGCGAGACGAACACCAGCGTGGTGTCCCGGGCGTTCAGGTGGGACAGATGGGCGATCTGGTCGGCCACCAGCGAGCAGCCCCGGCAGGCGTGCCCGGGCCAGCCATGCACGCCGGGTTCGTAGAAGGCGCGGTACACGATGAGCTGGCGCCGGCCGTCGAAGAGTGCCGCCAGGCTGACCTGGCCGGCGGGCCCCTCGAATGTGTACGTCTTGTCCACCGCCATCCACGGCATGCGGCGGCGCTCGGCGGCCAGCGCATCGCGCGCGCGGGTCTGGGCCTTCTCCTTCACCAGCAGCTGCTGGCGTGCCGCCTCCCAGGCATCCGGCGATACCACCGGCGGGGTCTTCATGTCCTTGCTTGATGTCGTCATGGTTCGCAATCTCCTGTGCGTCCTGTGCGTCCTGTGCGGGGCGATCCCAGCCTAGTTTGGCACTCGGCACCGGGATTGGGGAGTAACAAGGCTGACGGGATTCCGTAGGGCCGCTGTCCGTTCGTACGCCCGGCTGTGTCGGCGTCGTCACAATCCATCACCCGTCCGGCAGCATCGGGTACGCCTCCGGGATGATCGCGCCGCCATCCGGTATAGCGCCGGACCGCCCGACAGCCGCCTCCATCCGCCGCCAGCCCTTGCCAGCACTGGCCGCGCGGCGATCGATACCCACGTCTGATGGATTCCCCCCCGCCGGCCTTCCAGAATGAACCGGACCGTCACGGCTCGCTGTCATGGGGACAGCGGGGCCGCGGCACGGACCGCCTTCAGGAGGCACAAGCACATGGACGTCCAGACCATCCGGGCGCGCGCGTTCGCCGCGCCGTTTTGCAGCCCGGCCTATCCGATGGGACCGTACCGCTTTCTCCAGCGGGAATTCTTCGTCATCTCCTACCGCACCGATCCCGCGCGGCTGCGCGCCGTGGTGCCGGAGCCGCTTGAGATGGCCGAGCCGGTGGTCCACTACGAGTTCATCCGCATGCCGGACTCCACCGGCTTTGGCGACTACACCGAGTCCGGCCAGGTGATTCCGGTGGTGTACCAGGGCCGGCGCGGCAACTACACCCATGCGATGTTCCTCGACGATCACCCGCCGCTGGCAGCCGGGCGCGAGCTATGGGGCTTTCCGAAGAAGCTGGCCACGCCGCGCCTGGAGGTGGAGACCGACACGCTGCTGGGCACGCTCGACTACGGCCCCGTGCGCGTGGCCACCGGCACCATGGGCTACAAGCACACGGCGCTGGACCCGCAGGAGGTGCGCGACGCCCTGGCGAACACGCCCAACTACCTGCTCAAGATCATCCCCCATGTGGACGGCACCGCCCGTATCTGCGAGCTGGTCTGCTACTTCCTCAAGGACGTGGATGTGAAAGGCGCCTGGAGCGGCCCGGCGGCGCTGTCGCTGTTCCCCCATGCGCTGGCCCCGGTGGCCGACCTGCCCGTGCTCGAAGTGCTGGGCGCGAAGCACTACGTGGCCGACCTGACCATCGGGCTGGGCGAGGTGGTCTACGACTACCTCCAGCGCTAGCCCCAATCCCTCCCCCCCTTTCCCTTTTTCCCCTTCCTTCTTTTGCGGAGAAACAAACATGAAGCTCCAAGGTAAATCGGCCATCGTGACCGGCGCGGCAAGCGGCATCGGCAAGGCCATCGCAGAACGGTTGGCCCGCGAGGGCGCGGCCGTGGCCGTGGCCGACCTCAACGCGGACGCCGCGCGCAAGGTGGCCGCCGGGATCGAGGCCGCTGGCGGCCTGGCCATGAGCGTGGCCATGGACGTGACCAACGAGGACGCCGTCGAGTCCGCCACGGCGGCGGTGGCGGACCGCTTCGGCGGTGTGGACATCCTGATCTCCAACGCCGGCATCCAGATCGTCGCCCCGATCCACGAATACAGCTTCGCGGACTGGAAGCGCATGCAGGCCATCCACCTCGACGGCGCCTTCCTGACCACGCGCGCGGCGCTCAAGCACATGTACCGCGACAACCAGGGCGGCACCGTGATCTACATGGGCTCGGTCCACTCGCACGAGGCCTCGCCGTTGAAGTGCGCCTACGTGGCGGCCAAGCACGGGCTGCTGGGCCTGGCGCGCGTGGTGGCCAAGGAAGGCGGCGAGCACAACGTGCGCTCGCACGTGATCTGCCCCGGCTTCGTGCGCACGCCGCTGGTGGACAAGCAGATTCCGGAGCAGGCGCGCGAGCTGGGCATCAGCGAGGAAGAAGTGGTGCGCCGCGTGATGCTGGGCGGCACCGTGGATGGCGTCTTCACCACCGTGGAAGACGTGGCCGAGACGGCGCTGTTCCTGTGCGCCTACCCTTCCGCCGCGCTGACAGGACAGTCGTTCGTGGTCAGCCACGGCTGGTACATGCAGTAAGCGCGGCGCCAACACGTCAATTGAAGCGAGGAGGAGACATGTTTCTCGACAAGCAGCACCTGCAGGGCAGCTCCGGCGCCGCGCGGGCAAGCATCGAAGTGGATCGCGGCTATGCCGTGCGGGCGCTGGTGCTGCAAGGGGGTGGCGCGCTGGGCGCCTATCAGGCGGGCGTCTATGAGGGGCTGGCCGAGGCCGGCATCGAGCCGAACTGGGTGGCGGGCATTTCCATCGGCGCGCTGAATGCCGCCATCATCGCCGGCAACGCGCCCGAGCACCGGGTAGCGCGGCTGCGCGATTTCTGGGCCCATATCTGCCGCCAGCCCTGGCTGCCCAGCCTGATCCCGTACGAGACGATTGCCGACAGCGCCCAGCACTGGCCAGACCCGTTGCGCATCTGGTTCGATGGCATCGAGGCCGCGCGCGCACTGGTCGAGGGCCAGCGCGGTTTCTTCTCGCCGCGCCTGTGGCGCGCGCCGGGCGTCCACAGCGCGAGCTACTACGACACCTCGCCGCTGAAGGCGACGCTGGAGCGCTTTGCCGACTTCGACCGCATCAACCGCCATGCCGAGATGCGGGTCTCCGTGGGCGCCGTGAACGTGCGCACGGGCAACTTCGTCTACTTCGACAACACCACGACCACGCTGCGCGCCGAGCACTTCATGGCGTCCGGTGCGCTGCCGCCCGGCTTTCCTGCCGTGGAGATCGATGGCGAGTTCTACTGGGACGGCGGCCTGGTCTCCAACACCCCGCTCTCGGCCATCCTGCAGGCCAAGCCCCGCCGCAATGCGCTGATCTTCCAGGTGGACCTGTGGAGCGCCCAGGGCGCGCTACCGGAGGACCTGATGGCGGTGGCCACGCGCCAGAAGGACGTGCAGTACTCCAGCCGCACACGCTTCATCACCAACTACATGAGCGAGCAGCAGAACTACCGGCGCCTGCTCAGCGACGTGCTGGCGCTGGTGCCCCCGGCGCGCCGCCAGAGCGAAGCCTACCTGCGCGCAGCGGAAAGCGCCTGCGACGCGCGCCGCAACGTGATCCAGCTGATCTACCGGGACAAATCGTTCGAAGGCAGCGCCAAGGACTTCCAGTTCGGGCCGCTGACGTTGGGGGAACACTGGACCAGCGGGCTGGACGATATCCGCGGCACGCTAAGCCACCCGGAGTGGCTGGCCATGCCCACGCACGAGACGCCGTTCGTGACGCACGACATCCATCGGCGCCAGGCCGAGGGCGCTCGGTAACTCAGTCACTCAGTAGCCCATCGCCGCCGGCCGGGCCGCGCCATCCCCCGGGCGCGACCCGGCCGAGCTGATCTCGCGCGGCGGGCACAGGCCCAGTTCCAGCGCCATCTTCACGAGATCGGCAAAAGTCCGCGCCGCCATCTTGCGCATGGCCCGGGCGCGATGGATCTTGATGGTGACCTCGCTGATCCCCATCTTTCCGGCAATCTGCTTGTTCATCAGGCCCGAGGCGGCCAGCGTCATCACTTCGCGCTCGCGCTCGCTGAGCGTGGTGTAGCGCGCGCGCAGGTCGTCGCCACATTGCAGCGCCTGGCGCTTGCTGCGATCCATGGCGATCGCCGCCGACACCGCGTCGAGGAAATCCTGGTCGCGGAAGGGCTTGGTCAGGAAGTCCACCGCGCCAGCCTTCATCGCCCGCACCGACATCTCGATATCGCCATGGCCGGTGATGAAGACCACCGGCAGGCACACGCCGCGCTGGTTCATCTCGCGCTGCACCTCCAGCCCGTTGGCCACCCGCAGGCGCACGTCCAGCACCACGCAGCTGGGCGAGTCGTCGATGGGCGCCGCCAGGAACGCCTCCGCAGTAAGGAAGGAGCGCGAGCGCATGCCGACCGAGCGCAGCAGGTTCACGAGGGCATCGTTCATGCCGGGATCGTCATCGACGATGTAGATCAGCGGTTCGGGGGCGGCGCGTCCGTGAGGGGACTTCGGTGGCAGGGGGTTCACGATGGGCTCCGGGGCTTGCAGGCAACAATTCTCAGTTACCGGAAGTCTAGGCAGACCGGCGATGCCCAACAAGACGCATGCCGGGGAGGCCGCGTTTCCAAGTCCGCACCAATCGCCCGGATAAACAGGACGAAAAACCCCGAAGGACGAAAAAAACCGACGGCCCCGGAGGAGGAAGCCGTCGGCTAAACGGGATGGAGGAGACGGGACGGAAAGAAGAGGAGCGGGAGGCTTAGTACGTGATGTTCGGGTCCCCGGCGGCCAGCGCCTGCTCGCGCACCGGGGCGGGCGGGTAGATCCACTGCGTGTTGATCACCATCTTGCGTTCCTTGCCTTCGGCGTGGGTCAGCTTGACCTGGCGGTCCCAGCCTTCGGTGTAGACCGCGCCCCAGCTGCCCAGGTCCAGGCAGGTGGCGTAGAACGGCTGGCTGTAGTCGAGGGTCGGCAGGCCCAGCAGGTCGGCGGCCACGTTATGGCCGGCAAAGCGCCCCATGAACAGCGCATGCTGGCAGGACATCAGCGAGTAGTGGTCCTGGTCGTCGGTGAGCGCGCGCGCCACGTCGCCGGCGCCGAAGATGCCCTTGGCGCCAATCACGCGGAGGTCAGGCGTCACCTCCATGCGGCCCTGGCGGTCCAGGTTCGGCGACACCTGCCTGGTCAGCGTGCTGGCCACCATGCCGCCGGTCCAGATGATGGTGTCGGTGTCGATGCGCTCGCCGGTGGCCGTGACCACGCCGGTGGCGTCCATCGACACCACGCCGGCGCCCAGGCGGGTTTCGATGCGGAGCTGGTCGAGGGCTTCCAGAATCTGCGGACGCGGGCCCGGGCCGAGGTCGGGGCCGATGGCCTCGTTACGCTCCACCACCACGATGCGCGGCTGGTAGTCCTTGCCGAAGATGGCGCGCAGGCGGCCCGGCAGCTCGGTCGCCACTTCGAGGCCGGTGAAGCCGCCGCCGACCACCACAAAGGTATCGCGGGCGGCCGTGCGCGGGCGCGCGGCCAGGCCATGCAGGTGCTCGCGCAGCTTCACGGCCTCGTCGATCTGGTCCACCGCGAAGGCATGCTCGGTCAGGCCCGGCAGGGGCGGACGGAACAGGCGGCTGCCGCTGGTCAGCACCAGGCGGTCATAGCCCACCGATCGCGTGTCGCCGGAAGTGGTGATCACATCGACGCTGTGGTCGCCCGGATGAATCCGGTCGACGGTGCCTTCGATGAACTTCACATTGACCGCGTTCAGCAGCGGCAGCAGCGGCACGGCCATCTGCTCGGGATGGGCTTCATGCAGGCGGGGTCGCACGTGCAGCTCGGCCTTGGGCGACACGAGGGTGATCTCGACCACGGTGTCCGCGCCGCGCTCCATGTCGACGACGCGCGCCGCGCCGAGTGCGGACCAGACGCCGGCGAAGCCGCCGCCCACAATCAGAATCCTTTGTTTCATGGTCGTTTCCTCTTTGTTTCAGCCAGGGGTGCCGCCGGGCACGGCAGCGATGGGATATCTACGGCAGGGCAGGGCACCGCCGCAGTGCGGGGACACTGCGGCGGTGCGGCTTGGTTGCCGTCCTGCTTGGGATGAATCGTAGGTGGAGGCGCGCTTGGCCGGAAGTGCCGCCACGGTACGCACGCTGTTGTCGCGCAGGCACCAATCGGCGGTGTACTCGGGCGGTGTACTCAGTGGGCGACGGCGATGACGCTGCGCATCCCCTCGCGGGCCATCTTGGCGTAGGGGCACATGCGCTCGGTGTTGCGCACGAGTTCCTCGGCCACATGCCGCTCGACTCCCGGCATGCGGATGCGGACGTCCGCGATCAGCGCGTAGGCGCCATCGGCCGGGTCGCGCCCGAACGCGACCTCGACGGCCACGGTCATCGCCGCGACATCGACGTGCGCGCGCTTCGCGATCAGGCTCAGCGCGCCGTGGAAGCAGGCGGCGTAGCCCGCCGCGAACAGCTGCTCGGGATTGGTGCCGCTGCCCGGGCCGCCCAGCGCGGCAGGCAGCCGCAGGTCGAGCATGAGATTGCCGTCATCGGATCTCGCCACGCCGGACGCACGGCCGTGCCCTGCCGGGCCGCCCGACACCGTGACCGTGGTCGTATAGAGCGCGGTGAAGCCCTGGCCCCGGTATCGGTCGAGCAGCGTCAGCGGTGGAGGTTCCAACCTCTCGTTTTCCATCGTGTCTCCCGGATGGTTATTAACGATGCATCCAGTCGCTGAAGCTGATGTGGCCGAGCCGCGCCTCCCCTTCCGGCACCAGGGTGCCTTCCTGGAGTTCTGCACCGAAGTAGCGCGCGGCCGGATCGGCCACGGCGATCTTGGTGGCGCCAGTGGCCTTGAGGTAGCGCTGCACGAGGTCGCTCATCTGGAAGCGCTCGGGGCCGGCGATATCGACGATGCCATTGACCGGCGCAGCCAGGGCGGCATCCGCCACGGCGTCTGCCACGTCATCGGAAGCAATCGGCTGGATCAGCGCGGGCGTGATGCGCAGCGTGTCGCTGTCCCCCGCCGACTGGACGATGGCGCCGAGGAACTCGAGGAATTGCGTGGAGCGGACGATGGTGTAGGGGATGCCGGCGCCGCGGATCAGCGCTTCCTGGGCGATCTTGCCGCGGAAGTAGCCGCTCTGCGCGAGCTTGTCCGTGCCGACCACCGACAGCGCCACGTGATGGGCGACCCCGGCGGCCTTCTCGGCAGCGGCCAGGTTGCGGCCGGACGTCTCGAAGAAGTGCAGCACCGCGTCGTCCGCGAACGACGGCGAGTTCGCCACGTCTACCACCACCTGCGCACCAGCCAGCGCCGTGTCCAGCCCTTCGCCGGTGAGCGCGTTGACGCCGGTTTTCGGCGAGGCCGCCACCACGTCATGACCTTGCGCGACGAGCCGCGCCACGACCTTCGCGCCAATCAGGCCGCTACCGCCAATGACCACAATCTTCATGATGCTTCTCCTTGCTGGATGCTGCGTTGCCGAGGGGGGATGAATCCACCCTCATGCTAGACACCGGCACCGCGCCGCGCCAGCCCGACGCAAAGCGCACGGTGTTTCCAAATTCGCACCAATCACAAGGAGACGTACAAGGGGAAAGGCTAGCGGTTCACCTGCAGGCGGTATTCGCTGGGGGAGAGGCCGAAGTGGCGCTGGAAGGTCACGCGCATGCGCTCCTCGCTACCAAAACCGCATTCGTGGGCAATCTGGTCGATGGCGCGGTTCTGGTCCTGGAGCGCCCGCCGGGCGGCTTCGAGCCGGAACAGCTCCACGCCCTTGGCCGGCGTGCGGCCGGTCTTCTGCTTGTAGACCCGCGCGAAGTTGCGCGGGCTCATGCCGACATAGTCGGCCAGCTGCTCGACGGAAAGTTCGGCCCGGGACAGGTTTTCCACGATCCACATATGGAGCGACTCGAACACCGGCACCTGCCGGCTCTGCGTGATCAGCATCTCGCTCAGCTGCGGCTGCGCACCGGGCCGCTTCATGAACACCGCGAGTTCCTTCGCGGTGTTCAGCGCCACCTCGTGGCCATAGTCGGCCTCCACCATGGCGAGCGCGAGGTCGATGCCGGTGGTGACGCCGGCCGAGGTCCAGAGATGCTGCTGCTGCACGAAGATGGCGTCGGCGTCCAGGTCCACGCTGGGAAACAGCTCGTGGAAGCGGTCGCGCATCGCCCAGTGGGTAGTGGCACGCTTGTCGTCGAGCAGGCCGGCGAAGCCCAGCAGGAAAGCGCCGGTGCACACGGACGCCACGCGGCGCACCTTGCCCGGCGCGTCGTGCAGCCAGGCGATCAGCGACGCAGAGTGCTGGGCCACGTCGATGATCCTCGGGGAGCCGGGCACGACCACCGTATCGACCAGACGCAGATCGAACGTTTCCAGCGATTCGACATGCATCATCGTGCCTTCCACCGACAACACCGCGCCGCCCTCCAGGCTGGCGGTGTGGCAACGGTAGCCCGCCAGTCCGCGCTCGCGCGCGTAGCGGGAAGCGGCCCAGAACACGCCTTGGGGGCCGGCCAGGTCGAGCAGACTCACCTCGGGATAGACCACGAACAGAATATTGCGTGGCATCTCTTCAATGTTCCCTGCGGGTGGCGGAGTTGTCTGGCCCATGGCTCGTAGCGCTGAAATCGGTGGATGTTAGGTCATGCGGGCAATCTGATGCAAGACCGTGACCGGCTGATGTCTGGCTGCCTGGCGGACCCGGCGGCACGTGGCGCAGGTCGATGACGGCCTGCACCAGCGCAGGGCGTTCGACCATGCCGAGGTAGGCACCGTCCCGGGTCACGACCAGCGGGTCCGCCGGGTGCCGGTGCAACAGCGGCGTCAGCGCCCGCGCCAGCTCGATGACCGTGGCATCGATGCAGAGCCGGTGCGGCGCCTGCGAGACGAACTGCGCGCAGCATTCGCGATGGATCCAGCCCCGGTAGCACGGCAGCCGCACCACATCGCCAATCAGCTCGCGGCAGATCACCCCTACCGGCACCTCCCCCCTCAGCACGGCCACCGCGCTGGCGGCGGGGTGCTGGGCGAGGATGCGCAGCGCGTCGCCCAGGCACTGGGTGTGCTGCACGGCGGGAATTCGGCGCAGGAGGGTCGGCAGCACAGCAATTGGCACGCGATACGGGTCTTGTCTCATCGGGGAGTCTGGGGCCCACGCTGACGCAGGCAAGATCGGGACACTGTCAGACCGAGTCTAGTCAGGCGCGGGATGCTGAACAAGACACCTGGCGCGTCCAACGGCGTTTCCCCGTACGCACCAATCGCCCGGCCGATGCCCGGCACGTGCCGTGTGCGGCTGGCAGCTTGGCAGTAAATCTGGGAACGCTGTCATTTACGGCACATGGGGCGCTAATTACCATCGAAGCAAGTCCTGAACAGGCCGAAAATCCGGCCCGCATCGAAGTCTTTTGTGAGAAGCAAGCATGAATAACGCAGTACGCGTCGCGGTGGTGTACCACAGCGGATATGGCCACACGCGCCGACAGGCGGAAGCCGTGCACGCGGGCGCAGGCAGTGTCATGGGGGTACGGAGCGTGCTGATTCCCGTGGAGGAGATCGACGCGCATTGGAAGGACCTGGAATCGGTCGACGCGGTCATCTTCGGCACGCCCACCTATATGGGTAGTGCCTCGGCGCAGTTCAAGGCGTTCATGGATGCGTCCTCGCAGACCGTCTTCGCCACCGGCGCCTGGAAGGACAAGGTGGCCGCCGGTTTCACCAACGCGGCCTCGCGCTCCGGTGACAAGCTGAACACGCTGCAGCAACTGGCGATCTACGCCGCGCAGCTGGGCATGCACTGGGTCAACCTGGGCCTGCCGCCCGGGCACAACCATTCGGGCTCCACCGAGGACAGCATGAATCGTCATGGCTACTTCCTCGGCGCGGCGGCCCAGAGCGATGCGGATGTCTGCGCCGATGACGGCGCCACCGCGGCGGACCTCAAGACCTCGGCCTACCTGGGCGCGCGCGTGGCCCGCGTGGCCCTGCAACTGGCAGCCGGACGGGCGGAGCTGGCCAAGCTGTCGCTGGCGGCGTAGTCACCGGCGGCGCGCGCGGCGCCTGCCGGGCGGGCGCCCTCAGGTGGGCGCCTTCAGGCCGCTTCCTGCGCGGCAGCCAGGTAGCCGTGAATCTGTGACACGACCACGGCCCCCTCGCCCACGGCAGTGGCTACGCGCTTGGTCGAGCCGGATCTGACATCGCCGATGGCGAACACACCCGGCACGCAGGTTTCCAGCGTGTTGGTCAGCTGGCCGGCCTGGGTGCCCGTCAGCACGAAGCCCTTTTGATCGAGCCCCACCTGGCAACCGCCCAGCCACGCCGTATTCGGCTCGGCGCCGGTGAACAGGAACACATGTTGAATCGCTTTCTTCTCTTCCACGCCCGTTTCGCGGTTGCGGAGCACCACGCCGGTGAGCCGGGCGTCACCGCTCAGGCCCGCCAGTTCGGTGTGCGCATGCACCGTGATGTTGGGCTGCGCGGCGATTCGGTCGATCAGGTACCGGGACATGCTCTGTTCGAGGCTCGGCCCACGGATCACGATATGCACATGGGCGGCGTGCGCGCCAAGGAACACGGCGGCCTGGCCGGCGGAGTTGCCGCCGCCCACCAGCACCACTTCCTGTTTGGCGCAGAGCTTGGCTTCCACCGGCGAGGCCCAGTAATAGAGTCCCCGGCCCTCGTACGTCGCCCGGTTCGGGATCGGCGGGCGACGGTAGGCGGCGCCGCTGGCGATGATCACCGAGCGTGCGCGCACCGTCTCGCCGGCCTTGGTGCGCACCTTGAGCACCGTGCCGCACTCCAGCCGGTCGACTTCGACAGGACTCGCGATATGTGCGCCGAATTTCTGCGCCTGGGCATACGCATTGGCGGTCAGCGCATGGCCGGAAATGCCCGCCGGAAAGCCGAGGTAGTTCTCGATGCGCGCGCTGGCGCCTGCCTGCCCGCCGGGCGAGAGGGCGTCCAGCACGATCACGCGCAGGCCTTCGGACGCCGCGTAGACGGCGGCGGCCAGTCCGGCCGGGCCGGCGCCAATGATGCCGACGTCGTAGACGCGGTCCTTGTCGAGTTCGGGCAGCAGCCCGAGGCAGGCCAGCACCTGCGTGGCATCCGGGCGGCGCAGCACCGTGCCGTTGGGGCAGATCATCAGCGGAAGATCAGCCTCGTGGGCTTCGAACTTGCGCAGCATGCCGGCCGCGTCTTCGTCGGTGTCGAGGTCGAACACCGAGTAGGGGTAGTTGTTGCGGCGCAGCAGCGCCTGGAGTTCGACCATGGCGGCGTCGCTGCCGTGGCCGACCAGCGACGGGCCGCGCCCGCGCTGGATCATCGCCGAGCGGCGCAGGATCAGCGCCTGCATGATCAGTTCGCCGAGCACCGCCTCCGCCACCATCAGGGAGCGCAGGCAGGCCGGGCGCACGACGATGGCCCGCACATCCTCCATGGCGATGCCGTCCACCAGCTCCGGCATGCCGGAGAGCTGGCCGATCTCGGCCAGGAAGTTGCCCGGGCCGTGCTCTACGACCAGCGTGCTGTCGCCGATGCCGTCACGCTGGACGATGCGCACGCGCCCTTCCAGCACCAGCACCAGCCCGTTGGCCGGGTCGCCGGTGCGCACCACCAGTTCGCCGGCACGCCAGGTCCGTTCACCGCCATAAGGTGCGATCCGGGCGATGTCGGCGGGGGTCAGGTGCGGATACATCTGCCGACGATGAAACGCGATGACCGGTGCGGCCGGTTGCTCTCCCGACGCATCGCCAGCGGCGGCGGCGGAAGTGAGGGGGGTCGGGAGGGTGTCCATGGCGGCTGAGGGTGAGGTGGTCTTGGATTGCAGAGTAGCAGTCCGGCCCCGGAAACTCAGTCATGCACTGGGCGACTCCCGTACGACTTACGTATATCGATCCGCAACCGCTTTGACTGGGAAACAGCAGGAATGAACCGATCCGACACATTGGACCCGGCGGCAGACGCGGCATCGATGGTCCCGACAACGCCCCTGGCGCCGGTGGCGCCCATGGAGGCCGTGGAACGTGGCTTCCGCGTCAGCCTGCCAAATCGCGCCGATGCGCTGTCCACGGGCTTTGCCGCAAGCTACGCGGGCATCATGGCCTTCATGGCGGTGGCCAGCGAAGGCAGCTTCGCCAAGGCTGGCGAGCGCCTCGGCATCGGCCGCTCGGCGGTGAGCCGCAACGTGCAGAAGCTGGAGACGCAGCTCAGCACGCGGCTGTTCCTGCGCACCACCCGCACCACGCAGCTGACGCGCGAGGGCCAGCGCTTCTTCGAGAATTGTCATCAGGGCGTCACGCACATCGTGGAGGCCATGAACGACATGCTGGAGCTGCGCGAGGGCCCGCCGCGCGGCATGATCCGCATCAGCGCCACCGTGGGCTTTGGCCGAAAGGTGGTGGCGCCGCTGCTGGAGCGCTTCATGGCGGCCTATCCGGAGATCGCCATCGAACTGCTGCTCGACGACCGGCCCACCGACTTCGCCTCCGAGCAGGTCGACGTGGCCTTCCGCAACGGGCGCATCGAGGATTCGAGCATCATCGCCAAGCAACTGATTCCGATGCAGATCGCGCTGTGCGCGTCGCCGGCCTATGTGGCGCGGCACGGCCTGCCCGATACGCTCGAGGCGCTGGGCCGGCACGCCTGCATCAATTTCCGCTTTGCCAGCGGGCGGGTGGTCGAATGGGAGTTCAAGGTGGATGGGCAGGTGCGCAAGGTCATGCCCACCGCCCGGCTCACCTTCAACGATTCCGATCTGGTCCTGCACGCGGTGCTGCAGGGCTGGGGCATCGCGCAGCTGGCCGGGTACCAGATCGCCGAGCCCCTCGCCGCCGGGCAGCTGGTGGTGGCGATGGCCCGCTACGCGCCCGACGACCGCGGGCACTACCTCTGCTACCTGAGCCGGCAGCATCTGCCGACGCGCATCCGCGTGTTTATCGATTTCATGACCGACGCAATCCGCGCGCAGGCGCTGAACTGCCTGACCGACTTCAATCCGGAGCCGGCCCTGTCTCCGAGCCCGATCGCCTGAGCGCCGCCGCCACGAAGTCGATGAACACCTTCGCCCGGGCAGGCAGGCGCCGCCCGAAGCCGTGCAGCACCTGCAGCGGCACGGGCCGCAGGGCCACGTCCGGCAGCACCACGCGCAGCCGGTTGGCGTCGAGATCGGCCTGCACGGCGGTGCGCAGGATCTGGGCGATGCCGAGCCCGTTGACGGCGGCGGTGCGCAGCGCCTCGCCACTGTCGGAGTCGAACGCGCCTTCCAGCGGCACACGCGCGCCATCGGCAAAGGCAATCGGCACCACCTGCCCGGCCAGCCGGTAGCGCACGTGCCGGTGCGCGGCGAGATCCGCCACCGTGCGCGGCACGCCGTGCCGCGCCAGATAGTCCGGGGATGCCACGAGCACTAGCGGCAGGTCCGACAGCGGCCTGGCAAACAGCCCGCTGTCGGCCACCTGCCCGGCGCGCAGGGCCAGGTCGAAGCCTTCGCGGATCAGGTCGACATGCTGGTCGCTGACGCTGACCTCCAGTGCCAGCCGGGGATGGCGCGGCATCAGGATCGCCGTGACCGGCCCCAGCAAGGAGCGCGCAAGGTCGCTCGGCATGCTGATGCGCAGCTTGCCCACTGCCGTGGACGGGGTGCCCAGCACCTCGGCGGCCTCCTCCAGCCCCCGCACCAGCGATGCCACGCGCCCGTAGTAGGCCTGCCCCTCGTCGGTCAGCACACAGGCGCGCGTCGAGCGGTGGAACAGCTTCACGCCCAGCCGCGCCTCCAGGCGCGCAATGCTCTTGGACACCGCCGAAGGCGTGGTGCCGAGCCGCCGCGCGGCGGCCGTGAACGAGCCCGCTTCCACGGCGCGGACGAAGGCGGAGAGGCCATGCAGGCGTTCAATCGACATGGATGACAGATTGGCACAAGTGAAGGGCCCATTGTAGGGCTGGGACGCCCCGGACGGCTCTGGCTAAATGCGTGGGCAAACCCATCAGGGCTATCCAGGAACGCATATGAACACGCTAGCAGGAAAGGTTGCCGTCGTTACCGGCGGCAACAGTGGCATCGGCTTCGCCATCGCCCGGCAATTCGTCGACCAGGGCGCGCAGGTAGTGATCGTCGGGCGCCGCAACGATGCCGTGGAGACCGCCGTGGCCGAGCTGGGCGCCAGGGCGGTTGGCCTGACCGGCGACATCGCCGATCTCGCCACCCATGACCGCGTGGCCGCCCTCGTCGCGGAGCGCTTCGGCGGCGCCGACATCTACGTGGCCAACGCCGGGATGAACATCATCACCGAGTCCGCACAGGTCGGCATCGACGAGTACGACACCCATTTCGCCACCAACACCCGGGCGGTATTCTTCGGCGTGCAGAAGATCGCCCCGCTGCTGCGCGACGGCGGCGCGGTGCTGCTGGTCAGCTCGATTGCCAGCGGCAAGGTGCTCGACGGCCACGCGGTCTATGCCGGCAGCAAGGCGGCGATCGAAGCCTTCGCGCGCAACTGGGCGCTGGAGTTCAAGGGGCGCGGCATCCGCGTCAATGTGATCAGCCCGGGCCCGACCGAGACGCCGATCCTGGCCAAGCTTGGCGTGGGCCCGGCCGAGCGCCCCGGCTTCGAGGCTGCCATGGCTGCCGCCATCCCGCTGGGCCGGCTGGGCCGCGCCGCCGAGGTGGCATCGGCCGCCGTGATGCTGGCGGGCGCTGCCGGCAGCTTCATCACCGGCGTGAACCTGCGCGTGGACGGCGGCATCTCGCTGACCTGAAGCGGCTACTCCGGGCGCAGGAACGCAGAAGCCCGCCGGTAGGCGGGCAGCAGAATCGAAGAAGCCCGCCGGGAGGCGGGCTTCGGTCATGCGTACAGCGGGGGGACGCTTACTGCGGACGGTTCACCGAGATGTCGAAGAACGGCACCGGCGCGCTGAGGCTGATCATCACGCCCACGCCGGTGTTGTTCAGCGTCATGGCAATCCCCTCGCGCACGCTGTTGGCGGCCGCGCGATAACGCAGGCCCGGCAGCGGGCTGTTCTGCGTCCAGGTGTCCGGACGGCCGTCGTTGCGCAGGCGCGAGTAGACGCCGGTCACCGGATCTGCCGCAGTGATCGTCGTCGATGCCGTTTCCATCAAGATCGTGTTGTCGGCGAAGGCCGTGAGGTCCCAGTACGAATTCTTCGTGCCGACCACCGGCATCGCGCGGGCGATCGCCTTGGTGGCGATCAGGATGCCGTTGGTATGCACGATCACGGCGGTAATCTGGCCATCCGTGCCCTTGAACGCCACGGCACGCGCCACGCCCGAGGAGTCCGTCAGGTCGAAGCCGCCAACGGGGTTGGCCGTGATCGTGCCCAGTTCCTCGGCGGGCCATGGCGAGCAGGTGCTGGTACCCGTGCAATCCGCGCCGGCGGTCATCTTGCCGGTGGCATCCAGGGTGAACTTCACGCGCGAGGGCGCATACGGCGCGCTGGCGTCATCGCGCTCGAAGCCCAGGCCATTCCAGTCGCCAGCCAGCTCGGCCACCGGCAGGGTCTGCGCCGGGACGAGCAGCGGCGGGAGCATCGGGGGGGCGCTGACACCCGGGTTCGGCACCACCAGCATGCTCATGCCCGACTTCGCCACCATCATGTCGAACACCATCGGGGCGGTGCCGCCCGTGAAGTGACAGGCATCGCCATCAACCGGAGTCAGCGGCGTGGCGGGACCAAATTCGGCACCCGCGTCGAAGCTGGCCACGGGAACGATCGACGTCGTGTCGGCGTTGAACTTGACCGTGCCGACGATGTTTGCCGTCGCCATGACCATGAAGTAATTGCCCGTGCGCAGGCCCGCGCAGGTGGCCGAGGCCGGCTGCAGGATCGTGCCGATGGCGGTCGTGCCGGCGTTGCTGCCCACCGCCGTCGACAGGTCGGCCAACGTCGTCTTGGCCGTGGCCAGGCGCGCCATCAGCTGGTCCAGCAGCTTGTCCAGCGCATTGCCGGCGTTGCTGCCGTTGGCGGCCACCAGCGGTGCCTTGAGCGGGTCGATGCCCGTGAGGTCCACCACGCCGGTCAGGACCAGGCTCACGGCGTTGTTGGCCTTGGTCAGGCCGTCCGTGGTGACGAGGCCCTGGGCGCTCTTGTCGAACTGGGTGAAGAAGGTCGTGGTGCTGCCACCCGCCAGCGCGGCGGTCAGCAGTTCGGTCAGCGGGGTGATGTTGGCCACGGCGCTGGTGCCGGAGCCGGGTTCCACCACCGAGTGCATCGTCGTGCCGTCCGGCGTGGTCACGGCCAGCACGCACGGGCGCGTGGCGTTATCGATATTGATGGTGAACGTGCCATCAGCCGCCGTGGTGGCCGTGCCGCTGCCCGTGGCGCACTTCGCCTGGACCGTGGCGCCGGCCAGCGCCGCGCCGACCGCAGCCGTGCCGCTGATCTTGGTAGTCACCGGCGCGCTGCCCGAACCGCCGGCCGGCGTCGTAGTCGTGCCATCCCCGGAACCGCCGCCGCAGGCGGTGAGCACCGCAGCCGCCAAACCCGTCAACAAAATCCTCGATTTCATCCCTGACCTCTTTCTTATGATGTCTTTCCCGCGCAGCGACCCGCAGCGCGTACCCGCGGGCAAATCTATGATGCCCGGCCGCGTGGAGTGTCAGGGAGTGCCTTTGCGCCGGCCAACCCGCTATGGGGGGATTGACAACACAACGCGAATGACGTGTTTCGGCGATTTTGTCGAAAAAAACAGTAATGCTTTCACCGTCACTCGAAGCATTTCAAAGCGGCGGCAGCCGCCGCCTCACCGGCTGGGATTTGACGATGGCCGAACTGGTCTCCGCCATATCGGTGATCCGCTCGAGAATATGGTCCAGGTGTTCGATGGAGCGCAGATACAGCCGGCCGATAAAGCAGTCGTCGCCGGTCACCTTGTCGCATTCGCCGAATTCGGGGATCGACTCGATCAGCTTCTGCACCTGCTGGAGTTTCCCCGGCAGCGGCCGGATGCGGACGATGGCCTGCATCGGATAGCCCAGCGTGCGCGGCTCGGCATCCACCGTAAAGGCGCGGATCACCCCGCGCTCCTCCAGCCGCCGCAGCCGCTCCGACGCCGCCGGCGAGGACAGCCCCACCTGCTCCGCCAGCGCCTTCACCGGCATGCGCGCGTCCTGTTGGAGCAGCGCCAGGATGCGCCGGTCCAGATCGTCGATCGACATAGGAAATTTCCCCCTTTCGCCTAATTAAGTAAGGAATATAGGCCGATTTCCTACATTTCGGCATGGGCATCAGGCGGGCGACCTCGTAAACTGCCAAGCCTCGATAGGAGGATTCGCAGTGGACGAGCGCAAGCGGGGGATGATGGAAATGGTGGCGGCGATGGTCATCTCCGGCACCATCGGCTGGCTGGTGGTGGTGTCGGGCCGCCCCGTGACGCAGGTGGTGTTCTGGCGCTGCGCGTTCGGCGCGGCCGTGCTGCTGGTGGTCTGCGCCGCAAAGGCCTACCTGAAGCCGGGCACGCTCAACCGGCGCCAGTTGCTGCTCGCGGTGGCGGGCGGCGTGGCCATCGTCGCCAACTGGCTGCTGCTGTTTTCGGCCTACGCGGGTGCGTCCATCTCGATTGCCACGGCGGTCTACAACACCCAGCCGTTCATGCTGGTGGCGCTCGGCGCGGTGTTCCTGCGCGAGCGGCTGACGCTGGCCAAGCTCGGCTGGCTGCTGCTGTCCTTCGGCGGCATGCTGCTGATCGTGCAGGCCAGGCCCGGCGCTGGCGCGCCGCATGGCGACTACCTGGTCGGCATCCTGCTGGCGCTGGGCGCGGCATTCTTCTACGCGCTGGCCGCGATCTTTGCGAAACAGCTCAAAGGCACGCCGCCGCATCTGATCGCGCTGATCCACGTGATCGTCGGCACCGTGATGCTGCTGCCGATGGCCGTGTCCTCGGATCTGCCGTCCGGCCTCGTGCCGTGGGCCACGCTGACCACCATGGGCGTGGTCCACACCGGGCTGATGTACATCCTGCTCTACGGCGCGATTCAGAAACTGCCTACGCACCTGACCGGCGCGCTGTCGTTCATCTATCCGATCGTCGCCATCCTGGTGGATCGGCTCGCGTTCGGCCACCAGTTGCACCCAGCCCAGTTGGTCGGGGCGATGCTGATCCTGGTGGCCGCCGCCGGCATGACGCTGGGCTGGCCATGGCGCAAGCCGGCGGCAATGTTGGAGGCGGAGGTGAGGGCCGAGGCGGAGGGCAAGTCCTCAATGTGAGGCGGCGGCCGGCGCCTCGATGCGGTCCAACTCGGCAAGCACGTCTGGCGACAGCGCCAGCGTGGCCGCCTGCAGGTTTTCGCGCAGGTGGCCTACCGACGAGGTGCCCGGAATCAGCAGGATATTGGGCGACCGGTGCAGCAGCCAGGCCAGCGCCACCTGCATCGGCGTAGCGCCCAGCGTGCGCGCGATGTCCGCCAGCGCGGTGGACTGGATCGGCGAGAATCCACCCAGCGGGAAGAACGGCACGTAGGCAATGCCTTGCCGCGCCAGATCGTCGATCAGCGCTTCGTCGTGCCGGTGCACAAGGTTGTACTGGTTCTGCACGCAGACAATCTCCGTGATGCGCTGCGCTTCCGCCACCTGCTTGGCGGTGACATTGCTCAAGCCGATGTGGCGAATCAAGCCCTTTTGCTGGAGTTCGGCCAGCGCCACCACCTGCCGCTCCAGCGATCCTTCCGACGGCGCGTGGATATCGCCCATGGCACGCAGATTGACGATATCCAGCGTCTCCAGCCCAAGATTGCGCAGGTTGTCGTGCACGCCGCGCGCCAGGTCCGCCGGTTCCAGCGCCGGAATCCATGCGGCATCCGCGCCGCGCACCGCGCCCAGCTTGGTCACAATCAGCAGATCGTCCGCATACGGGTGCAGTGCCTCGCGGATCAACTGGTTGGTGATATGCGGGCCGTAATAATCACTGGTGTCGATATGGTTGACGCCCAGTGCCACGGCTTCACGCAACACCGCGATGGCGGCAGCGCGGTCCTGCGGCGGGCCGAACACGCCGGGGCCGGCCAGTTGCATGGCGCCGTAACCGAGGCGGCGAACCGTCCGACCGGCCAGCGGAAAGGTGTTAAGGGGTTGGGATGCCGACATGACGCGCTCCTTTGAAATGGGTGAAGCGAGTATGGGAGCGATTGCGCTGTTCGATAATCCCATCTAGATTGCACGGGTTGTTCAATAATCTGCACAACCCGTGCCCTTGCCGCGATGGAATTCAACGACCTTGCCGCCTTTGTCTCAGTCGCCCGTGCCGGCGGGTTCCGGGATGCCGCGCGCAGCGGCGGGGTATCCGCCTCCAGCCTGAGCATTGCCGTGCGGCGGCTGGAAGCCCGGCTCGGCCTGCGGCTGCTGAACCGCACCACGCGCAGCGTGGCCCCGACCGAAGCCGGACTGCGCCTGCTGGAGAAGCTGACGCCGCTGTTCAGCGAGATGGAAGCTTCGCTCGACGTGCTGAACCTGTTCCGCGACAAACCCACCGGCACGCTGCGGCTCAACGTGCCGTCAAGCGTGACCACGCTTGAGCTGGCCACCCTGTTGCCGCGCTTTCTTGAGACCTATCCCGATATTCGCGTCGAGGTAATCGTCGAGGACAGCTTTGTCGATCTGCTGACGATTGGCTGCGACGCCGGCATCCGCTATGACGAGCGGCTGGAGCAGGACATGATCGCCGTGCCGATTGGCCCGCGCGTGCAGCGCTTTGCGACGGCTGCGGCGCCGTCCTATCTGGACCGCCACGGCCGGCCCACCCATCCGCGCGACCTGCTCGGCCACGCCTGCCTGCGCGGCCAGTTCGCGGGCGGCGCCAAGCCACCGTGGATCTTCGAGCGCGATGGCGAGGTGGTGACGCTGGACCCGCCCGGGCCGCTGATCGTGAAGCCGGCCGCCGCCTTCCACCTCGCCTTCGAGATCGCCCTGGCGGGCGGCGGCGTGGTCCATTTTTTCGAGGGCGGCCTGCGCCGCTACCTCGACAGCGGCGCGCTGGAGCCCATCCTGGAGCCATGGTGGCAGACCTTCTCCGGGCCGTTCCTCTATTACCCCGGCCATCGCCACGTACCCGCCCCGCTACGCGCCTTTATCGATTTCGTGAAGACGGCGGGGTGAAGGCTGCAACGACCGGCAGCAACGACCGTCCTGATGGTTTTTTTCCTCAATCGGCAGGTTGCCAGCCGCCGCCCAGCGCGCGAAACAGCGAGACGCTGGCCGACAGCTGGCGCCGCCGGATTTCCTCGAGCGTCCGCTCGTTGGCGAGCGTCGTCGCCTCCACCACGTTCACGTCGAGATAGGCGGACGCCCCCTTCTGGTAGCGGTCAGTGGCCTGGGCCAGGGCCAGACGGGAAGCGGTCACTGCCGACGCCTGGCTGCCCGCCTCCTCCTTCAGCAGGCGGATCGCCGCGTAGTTGTCCTCCACGTCCTGCACCGCCTTGAGCACCGTCTCCCGGTAGTCGGCCGCACTGGCATCGAACTGCGCCCGGGCGCTATCGACCCCCGCCCGCCGCTTGCCGCCATCGAACACGGTGGCGGCCAGGGCCGGGCCGACTGCCCAGAAGCGGCTGGGCGCGGTGAGCAGCCCGGCCAGGCCCGAACTTTCTACCCCGCCGCTGAGGTTCAGCATGAGGCTCGGAAAGAACGCGGCCCGGGCGACCCCGATCAGGGAATTGGCAGCCGCCACGCGCCGTTCCGCTGCGGCGATATCGGGGCGCCGCTGGAGCAGGTCGCTCGGCACGGCGGATGGCGCGACGGGGAGCTGCGTGTCATAGCTGTCCTGCCGGACGACGGAGAACGTGCTCGCCGGCTCGCCCAGCAGCGTGGCCAGCGCGTGCTGCAACTGGGTGCGGGCGAGGGTGAGGTCGGCCAGCTGCGCACGCGTGCTGTCGCGCTGGGCCTGCGCCTGCGCCACATCGCTCTCGGCGGCGATGCCGCCCCGATAGCGGTTCGTCACCAGTTCGAGCACGGAGGAATAGGCCTCCACGGTCTGCCTGAGCAGGGCCGACTCGCGGTCCAGCGAGCGGATGCCGAAGTAGTCCACCGCCACCTCCGCCTGCAGGCTCAGGCGAACCGCCGCCACATCGTCGGCACTGGCTTGCACGCGCGAATCCGCGGCATCCACGTTGTTGCCGATGCGCCCGAACAGATCGGGCTCCCAGCTGGCGCCGAAGCCGATCAATCGGTCCGGCGTGGTCTGGCCAGCGAGCGAGCGCCCGACCACGTTTGCCGATACATGGCTGCTGGTGGCGCTCACGTTGGCGCCGATCGTCGGGAAATACGCCGCGCGCGCCGCGTCGCGCTGGGCGCGGGCGTCACGCAGCAGGGCCAGCGATTTCCCGAGCGTCGGGGTCGAAACGTCGATACGACGGATTAGCGCGTCCAGATCCCGATCCTGATAGACCGCCCACCAGTTGGCGGGAATCCGTTGGCGCGCCACGTCTTGCGCCTCCGTGTAGTGCGCCGGCAGCGGCATGGCCGGCGCATGGTAGTCGGGCGCGGTGGCACAGCCTGCCAGCCATGCGCACAGCAGCACCATCGCAAGCCGTTTCACGTTGCACCTCCCTGACCGGCGGCGGGCCTCGCCGGCACCACGCGTACGGTGGTGCCGCTGGTGAGCCCGTCGCCCGGATTGACGATGACCCGGTCGCTTGTCGTCAGTCCGCTCAGCACTTCCACGTGCGATCCGAAATCCCGCCCCAGCGCGATGCGCCGGATCGCGATCTTGCCGTCCTGCCCCACGATGGCCACCGACGGGCCGCCGGCCGGGAACATCAGCGTGCTGGCGGGCAGGTCCAGTCCGGGGCGCCCCGCTTCGGGCTCGATGTGCACTTCCGCATAGGCGCCCGGGAGAATCCTGCCGCCCTGGCTGTCGACGTCGAGTTCCACGCGCAGGCTGCGTGTCACGGTGTCGATGGCCCCGGCCGTGCGCGTCACCGTCGCCGGGTAACGCTCGCCCGGCGCCTGGGGAAGCGTCAGCCAGCCCTTCACGCCCGGGCGCACCGCCGCGCTGACGCCCTGCGGCACCTGCACATAGACCCGCAGCCGGCTGCCGGCGGAAATGTGGAACAGTTCCCGGCCCTGGGCCGGCGCGCTGCCCGCATCGATCAGCGCGCCCGCGTCCACGTTGCGCGCGGTGATCACGCCATCGAATGGCGCACGGATCTGCGTATAGGACGCCAGTTGCGCAAGCCGCGCGGTATTGGACCGTGCCGAGGCCAGAAGCGCCCCCTTGGCCGCCATATCGGCGACCTTCTGATCGGTTTCCTGCTGCGCCACGGAGTGGGTGGTCTGGAGGTCCTTCCAGCGGTCGGCGGTGGTCTTGGCCAGCGCGTAGTTGGCGGCGGCCGTGGCCTCGTCGGCGCGGGCCTGGCGCAGTTGGTCCGAAACTTCCGGTGCGTCGATCTCCGCGAGCAACTGGCCCGCCTTGACCTGCGCGCCGATATCGACATACCACTGGCGCAGATAGCCGCTGACGCGCGCGTGGATCGCGGCGTCCTGATAGGCCTGGACATCGGCCGGCAGCGTGATGTCCTGCGCCGCGGACGCCGCCTTCGGATTGACGGTGCTGACGGCTGGCACCTGCGCGACAAGCGCCCGGGACTGCAAGGCGGCTTCGCCGTTCACCCGGGGAACGATGCCGGCGCTCAGGGCAGCAGCCACCACAGCGGTGACCACGGCGGCCACGGCGGCGATCCTGAGCCGGGGCCGATGGGACACGGGTTGCCGCGCGATAGGGGGTTCGTTCGAGGTCATACGGGGTCGTGTACCTGAGTGAGGGTTGCAGAGGCGCGCGCCCGCTTCTCCATCCAGCCATGCAAGGCGGCAAAGAAGACCGGGACGAGCACAAGCGTTGCCGTGGTGCCGAATGCCAGTCCGCCGATAACGACGCGGCCCAGCGGGGCGTTCTGGGCGCCGGCGCTTCCCGCGCCCAGCGCCATGGGAATCATGCCGAAGAGCATGGCCAGCGCCGTCATGATCACGGGCCGGAAGCGCCCGACGCCGGCGTCGAAGGCTGCGGCGAGGGCCGTCTTCCCCTCCAGAAGCAGTTCCCGCGCGCGGCTGACCACGAGGATGCTGTTGGCCGTGGCGATGCCCACGCACATGATCGCGCCCGTCAACGCGGGGACGCTGACCGTGGTGCGGGTGGCGAAGAGCATCCACGCCATGCCCGACAGGGCAACGGGCAAGGCCCCCACGATGGCGGCCGGGTCCAGCCATGACTGGAAGTTGACGACCATCAGCAGGTAGACCAGGACGATCGCCGCCGCCAGCCCCACCATCAGGCCGGAAAACGAGGCGTGCATGGTCTGCACCTGTCCGCGCACCGCGATGCGCGAGCCGGCGGGCAGCGTGGCACGGACACTATCGACGGCATGCTGGACGTCAGCCGCCACGGCACCCAGATCGCGGCCACGCACCGAGCCGAACAGATCGAGCACCGGCTGCACGTTGTAATGCGAGACCACGCCGGCCTGGTTGCCGCGACGGATCGTGCCGAACTGGCCCAGCTGCGCCGCGCCGCCCTGCTTCAGGCTTTCGGCGCCGATGCCGAGCGGAATGTTCGACAGCGTCTGGAGCGAGTCCATCGCATACTGGGGCACCGACACCAGCAGCGGATAGCTCACGCCGTTCTTCGGATTGAGCCAGAAGTTCGGCGTCGTCTGCCCGCTGCCTGACAGCGAGATGAGCAGGTTCTGGGCCACATCGCGTTGCGACATGCCGGCCTGTAGCGCACGGGTGCGATCCACGTTGACGGTGAGTGCGGGCTGGTCGTCGGGCTGCTGGAGGTGGAGGTCGCTCAGGCCGGGAATCGCGGACAGCTTGCGCAGCAGCTGATTGGCGACGGCGCGGTTGCCTGCCGCATCGTTGCCGACGATCTGGACGTCGATCGGCGCCGGCAGGCCGAAGTTGAGGATCTGGCTCACCATGTCGGCCGGCAGGAACGAGAAGCTGATGCCCGGGAAGGCCAGTGGCAATGCGGCGTCGAGCTTGTCGACCAGCGCGCTAGAGCTGCCAGCCGTCGGCTTCAGGGAGACAAGAATCTCGGCATCGCCGGTGCCGATGGGCAGCGCGGAGTCGTAGGTCAGGTTGATGCCGCTGACGGGCAGACCGATGTTATCGACGATGCTCGCGACATTGGCGGGGCCGACGACTTCCCGGATCTTCCCCTCGACCTGATCGGCCAGCCGCGCCGTTTCCTCGATCCGCGTGCCGGTCCGTGCCCGCAGGTGCAGGCGAATCTCGCCGCTGTCGACGGCCGGGAAGAAGTCCTGTCCCAGGAACGGCACGAGCGTCATGGAGAGGATGCAAAGCAGCGCGAACAGCGCCATCGCACGGCGGGGCGCGCCCAGCGCCGCACCAAGCAGCGCCGAATAGGCTTGCCGCACGCGCTCGAAGCCATGCTCGAAGGCGGTGTGGGCACGGTCGAATCCGCGAGAGAAGCGGCCACCAACGCGGCCACCCGCGCGGCCACCCTCCGCCCCTTCCCCACGCAACAGGTAGTGCGCGAGCGTGGGAATCAGCGTCCGGGAGAGGAAGTAGGACGCCATCATCGCGAACACCACGGCCTCGGCCATCGGCACGAACAGGTAGCGCGCCACGCCACTGAGCATGAACATCGGCAGGAAGACGATGCAGATGCAGAGCGTGGATACCAGCGTGGGCAGCGCGATCTGCGCGGAGCCATCGAGAATGGCCTGTTCCAGCGGCTTGCCCATCTCGCGGTGATGGGTGATGTTCTCGATGGCGACCGTGGCGTCGTCAACCAGCACCCCCACGGCCAGGGCGAGGCCGCCCAGCGTCATGATGTTGAGGGTCTCCCCCAGGGCGGACAGGGCGATGAGCGCCGCCAGCACGGAAAGCGGGATGGTGATGGCGATGATCAGCGTGGCGCGCCAGCTCCCCAGGAAGAGCAGGATCATGGCGGCGGTCAGGCACGCGGCGATCAGCGCCTCGTGCAGCACGCCGTCGATCGCCGAGGTGACGAAGACCGATTGATCCGAGATCGGCTGCACGACGAGCGACTTCGGCAGCCCGGCCGTCACGCCGGGCAGCAGTGCCTTGATCTGGGAAATGATCGCCAGTGTGGAGGTATTGCCGCTCTTCTCGATCTCCAGCAGCGCGGAGCGCTTGCCGTCCTGCCGGACCACATTCAGCTGCGGGGCGTAGCCATCGCGCACCTGTGCCACATCGCGCACATAGACCGTGCCCTCCGGGCCGCTGCGGATCGGCAGGTCATTCAGGGCGGCGATGGTGTCGGTGCTGCCGTTCAGGTCCACCCGGTACTCGAGCGCGCCGATCTTGGCCGTGCCGCCGGGCAGGACCAGGTTCTGGGCGTTGATCGCGTTGACCACATCGAGGGGGGACAGGCCTCGCGCCTGCAACGCCGGCACGTGCAGGTCCACCATGACCTGCCGCACCTTGCCGCCGTACGGCAGGGGAATGGAGGCGCCCTGCACCGTGGCCAGCTGGGTGCGGATGAAGCTGTTCCCGAGGTCATACAGCTCCTGCTCGGGAAGCGTGTCGCTCCCGAGCGCCAGCCGCAGGATGGGAACGGTGGAGGCGTTGTAGCTCAGGATCAGCGGCGCCGTGGTGCCGGGCGGCAGCAGCTTCAGCAGCGACTGCGCGCCCGACGTGGTCTGCGCAATCGCGCGATTGATGTCCGCGCCCGGATGAAAGAAGACCTTGATGACGCTCACGCCCGGCAAGGACTGGGATTCGATGTGCTCGATGTCATCGACACTGTTGGTGAGCGAGCGCTCATAGCCGGTGACGATGCGCTGCGCCATGTCCTGCGCGGACAGGCCGTTGTAGCTCCACACCACGCTCACGACCGGAATGTCGATCGACGGGAAGATGTCGGTCGGCGTGCGCAGGATGGCAACCGGCCCGGCCAGCAGGATCAGTATTGCCAGAACGACGAAGGTATAGGGCCGACGTAAGGCGAGCCGCACAATCCACATAGTTCACTCCAGGCGCCAGCACGCGCAAATCAGCCATGACAGGGCCTGATTCTAGAAATCCAACCCCCTCCGCATCGCGGTCAAATTGATTACAGTGTTGTCATTCAAGCGGGAGGAGCGCCCGGCTATCATCGGCCCCAAGGTTGGGCTGCGATCGCTGGGCAGCCGGGGACGAAACATGAAAATTCTGGTCATCGAGGATGAACCCAAGACGGGGGAGTACCTCCGCAAAGGGCTTACCGAGTCGTCGTTTGTTGTCGATCTGGTCACTACGGGGCGGGATGGCCTGCACCACGCACTCGAGGGCGACTACGACCTCGTCATCCTGGACGTGATGCTGCCCGGCATGAACGGCTGGGAAGTGCTGAAGCAGTTCCGGGAGCACAAGGACACGCCCGTGCTCTTCCTTACCGCGCGGGACGAAGTGGAGGATCGGGTCAAGGGGCTGGAACTGGGCGGCGACGACTATCTCGCCAAGCCCTTCGCGTTCGTGGAACTGCTGGCGCGCGCCCGGACGCTGCTGCGGCGCGGGCCGGTCCGGGAGGCGGACCGCATCGAGATCGAGGACCTCGACATCGACCTCCTGCGCCACCGCGTCACCCGCGCGGGCGCGCGCATCGACCTCTCGCCCCGGGAATTCGCGCTGCTGCACTTCCTGGCCCGCCGTCATGGCGAGGTCCTGAGCCGGACGCAGATCGCCTCGCACGTCTGGGACATGAATTTCGACAGCGACACCAACGTGGTGGATGTGGCGATCCGGCGCCTGCGCGCCAAGATGGATGACAGCTTCGCGCCCAAGCTGATACACAGTGTGCGCGGCATCGGCTATGTGCTTGAGAGCCGAAAGCCCGGATGAAGACGCGCTCGCTGACAGCCCGCCTGGCGCTGGCCTTTGCCTTGATCGCCGGCGTCTCCTTTGGCGGGGTGGGTATCTACCTGTATCGCGCGCTGGCCACCCAGATCATCGAGCGTGACAACGCGGAACTGCTGCGCAAGGCCACGCGGGCCGGGCACGCGCTGGCCGAACTCTCCCCATCGGACCAGCCTGGCAGCCCCGCCTGGAACGAAATACTGGGTGTGGTCAAGGGCAATGACGAATACGGGATGCGGGTACGCGCCGCCGACGGCGCGTTGCTGGCCGCCAATGGCGCGAACTACGGCATCAGGCCCGAGCACCCCGATCTTGCGAGTGAGACCGGGCCGGACATGTTTCCCGTGGCAATGTGGAACACCCCCGGCGGCACCCCCGTGCGCCTGATCACGTTGCAGGTTCGTGCCGGCGTGGTCGCGGCACCGGTCACGCTGGAGATCTTCCAGTTGGCCAGCAGCCGGGTGGCGCTCCTGCGCGCCTATCGCTGGAAGGTCTTCGCCGCGGCCTGCCTTGGTGCGCTTGGCGCCGGCATCCTGGGATTCGCCGCGCTCCGTGCGGGCATGGCGCCGCTGCGGCGCATCGCAGCCGGAACCGAGTCCATCACGTTCACCAGCGGCACCCTGCCGATCGATCCTTCCACCCTGCCGGCGGAGCTGGACGACCTGGCCGGCGCGCTACAGAAGATGATCGATCGATTGCGCGAACGCTACGACCGGCTTTCCCACTTCTCGGCCGATCTTGCGCACGACTTCCGCACGCCGATTGGCAATCTGCTGGGCCAGACACAGGTCGCGCTCGGCAGCGACCGCTCCGCCGACGAGTACCAGTCCCTGCTCGCCTCCAATGTGGAAGAGTACGAACGGCTCTCCCGGATGATCGAGAACATGCTGTTCCTCGCCCGCGCCGACAATGCGCGGGTGGCGCTCCATCTGGCGGAACTCGACCTGAAGGACGAACTGCTGCGTCAGGCGGACTATTTCGAGCTGCTGGCGGAGGCCCGCGCGGTGACTATCCGGGTCGACGCCCACGGCAGGGTCTTCGCCGATGCAACACTGCTGCGGCGGGCGCTGGGCAATCTCCTTGCCAATGCCGTACGGTACGCGCACCAGGGCTCCGAGATCCTGGTGCGCGGGCGCGCAGGCGCCAGCCACGCCGCGATCGAGATCACCAATGCCGGGCCCGGCATCGACCCTGCGCACTTGCCGCTGCTGTTTGACCGCTTCTTCCGCGCGGACCCGTCGCGGGCGAACTCCGTGGAGTCATCCGGCATCGGCCTCGCCATCGTCAAGACCATCATGGACCTGCACCAAGGCGCCGTTTCGGTCCAATCCGAGCCGGAAGCGCTCACCTCGTTCCGGCTCGAGTTTCCCGACCGGCACAGCAGCCCCCTCGCTTGAGGCCCCCCGCAGATTTCTCTTGAAATGAGATCGATTCCCATTTACACTGCTTTCACTGTCTGACGACGGCACCGCCGCCGCAGACAAAACAGATTTCAGGGCGTGGCAGCAATGCGGCGCCTGTCACCGACTTTTGTGGGGACCGCTCCGACACACGGAGCGTTTGGTAGTAGCCAGTCGCAGGAAGATCGGGAAAACATCCAGACCCCGTTTTCCCGATCGCGTCATCCAGCGACAAGCCAGGCCACCTTTTTATTCCGCGCGCCGTCAGGCACGGCGCGCCGCCCGGGACGGGGCTGCCAGCCTGCATCGTCCGGCCCGGGTGCTTCCCGCCTGATTTCCCGCACGCCTCGGCCGGTGGGCCATCGATGCCTCAATGCTTCGATACCCGCGCCCGCCGCCCTTCGGAATCCTCGTGGAGTCAACTAACTGAGCGCACCCCGCCCGGTGCGAGCCACCGCATGCCCTTGTCATCCGTGAAGTCCAGCCCTACCCCTCTCCAACGCGCCGGCCTCAAGGCCACGTCGCCCCGCATGCATGTGCTGGAGGCGTTCCGGCGCAGCGACCGCCGTCACCTGAGCGCGGAAGATGTCTACCGGATCCTGCTGGCGCAGGAAGTGGATGCGGGGCTGTCCACGGTCTATCGCGTGCTGAACCAGCTGGTGCAGGCCAACGTCCTGCTGCGGCGCACGTTCGAGGCCGACCATGCCGTGTTCGAGTTGAACGAGGGTGGCCACCATGACCACCTGATCTGCGTGAGCTGCGGGCGGGTGGAGGAATTCCGTGACGAGGGGATCGAGCAACGCCAGCGCAAGGTGGCGGCCGAGAACGACTTCGAGCTGCGCGAGCACATGCTGGTGCTCTACGGCCTGTGCCCGGCCTGCCAGGCGGTGCCGGGAAGCGAGTCATCGATCTGACAGAAGTGCCGGTCAGATCTCTTACAGAATTGGCCGATTCTGTTACAAATGTGCGTGAATCGTAATACGCCAGATGGGTAGAGTGGAGTCATAACCTCTCACCCCCGGTGAATACGATGAACAAGCGTCCCCTTTCCTTCCTGGTTTTCGTCGCTGGCGCCGCTGCGCTGGCGGCCTCCACTGCCGCCATGGCGCGCGTCGATATCGACGTCAACCTCGGCGCGCCGGCCCCGGTCTATGTGGCCCCCGCTCCCGTTTATGTCGAGCCGCGTCCGGCGCCCGTCTACGTGGCGCCGCCGCCGGTGGCCTATCGTCCGGCGCCGGTGGTGGTGGCGCCGGTCGTGATCGGCTGGCATGGCGATCGCTATTGGGATGGCGGCCGCTGGTATGACCGCCGCCAGTACCAGGCCTGGCATCGTCACGACAACGGCCATGGCCATGGCTATGGCCGCGACCGCTACGATGACCATCGCGGCCATGATGACCACGGCGACCGCGGGGACCGCGGCGACCACCATCGCCACTGAGGCGGCGGTCAGGAGCTTGCCGCTGCCGGTTTGACCGCCGGCGCGGCCGGCTTCAGCACCAGCCAGACCGCCGCGCCGATCAGCAGCATGCCGGCGGCATGCGCCCACGACAGCGCCTCGCCCAGGAACATCCAGCCCCAGACGATGCCGAACGGCGGAATCAGGAAGGTCACCGTGAGCGACCGCACCGGCCCAAGATCCGCCACCAGCCGGAAATACAGCACGTAGGCGATGGCCGTGCAGACCATGCCCAGGCCGAACATGGCCGCCCACACCCCAAGGCCAGCCCCCGGCAGCGTGTTCTCGCGCACCAGCGCGGCCAGGCTGAACGGCAGCAGGAACAGCGTCGCGCCAACCATGCTACCCGCCGCCACGAGCCGGTTATCCAGGCCGCCGCGCGCGGTGATCCAGCGGCGCGTCAGGAATCCGGCCAGGCCGTAGCACGAGGTCGCCACCAGGCAGGCCAGCGCGCCGAGCAGCACGTCGTGCGAGAACACCACCGGGCCGGTGCGCGTAAGCACCGCCACCCCGGCCAGTCCGATCAGCACCCCCAGCGCCTTGGCGCGCGTCAGCTTCTCGGCAAAGAACAGGCTGCCGATCAGCACGCCCATCAGCGGCGTCATGGCGTTGAAGATGGCCGAATAGCCTGCCGGCAACCACAGCGCGGCCACCGAATACATCACGAACGGAATGCCCGAGTTGATGATGCCCAGCGCGATCACCGGGCGCCACTTGCCGCGCATGTCCCATTTCACTTTCATCAGCATCAGGCAGCCCGCCAGCGTGACAGCGCCGATCAGTACGCGGAAAAACGCCGTTGGCAGCGGCCCGAGCACCGGCGCACCGATGCGGACAAACAGGAAGCTGGCGCCCCAGATGGCGGACAGCGACAGCAGACGAATCAGGTCGGAAGGTTTCATGGCCTTGGTGAGAAGCAACGATTCGGGCGCGCGCCGCGAAACTGTTGCGCATTGGATACAAAACGACGAGAAATCGATCGGAATGCCGCGTGTCGCGCGTTGATCGAACAACACGCCCCGCGACCCCGTACTGCCATTACACCGCGCCCGGCGGCAGGCTGCGCGCTGGAATCGGACCTGATCCTGACCACGGAAGGGGTCGAAGAACACGCGCTAAAAGTCCCAAAACTTGCCCAAAAGTGGGGCAAAGATCACCATTGTTGCGGATTGGCCGCAATATCGCTTTCGGATGCCTTACATACCTACCCCCCATTTGTGGGGAGCCTTAGCACAGGGCGTGACATCGCGTATTCGATTCCGCTAAACTCTGTTCTGCGCCAGAGTTAATTGACCCCTCCGACGCATTCCCGACAAGCCGCCAGGCAACCCTGGCGGCTTCTTTTTTTTCTGCCGTCGGAAAGTGCCTATCGTATGCGACTTCGGCGTCTCACGGGCAGCGCCGCAGCGCGCGCGGTAAAATCCGCGTCAACCGTCAGTCCCCCCTTTGCGTTGCCTGCCTCATGAAACGACAGTTCCTTGGCTTGTTAGCCCGCGTCTACGTCTTGCAATTCGCCATGGAGGTGCCCGCCACCGTGGCCATGCTTGCAGAAATGCTGATGGAGTACGGATTCCAGGTGGATATCGGCACGGTGCGGCCTTTGCTGCGCGCGTTGCAGATGGATGGCTATCTGGAAAGTGTATTGCGCGACGGTATCGGGCGGGTCTATCAACTGACCGAGCAGGGACGTGAGGAACTGGCCAGCAGCCGGTTGCGTATCGACGAACTGTACCGCCGGCTCCATTCGCCCAACGGCGAGGATGCGGCGGCGTCCACCGTCAACGGCTGAGCCCCCCAGATAAGACAAACCCGGCTGTGCGCCTGAGCGCCAGCCGGGTTTTTTCATGGCCAGAACGTACCTGAGGCGTACCTGAGGCGTACCCGTTTCTGCGGCGCCGCGTGGGTGCCGGGTAGGCGCCGGATGTCCCTCAGGCGACGCGCGAGAAGCCGTTGCCGGCCAGCAGCAAGTCGCGCAGCGCGCTTAAGCCCAGCGGCTGGGAGAACAGGAAGCCCTGCACCGCGTCGCAGCCCTCGCCACGCAGGAATTCCAGCTGCGCCATCGACTCCACGCCTTCCGCCACCACGTGCAGGTGCAACTGATGGCCAAGCGCGATGATCGCGGCCGCCACGGCACGGTCGTGGCCGGGCATGGCCAGATCATCGACAAATGACTTGTCGATCTTGAGCTTGCTGATTGGCAGCCGCGTCAGGTAGCCCAGCCCCGAATAGCCGGTACCGAAGTCATCGATGGACACGCTCACGCCCAGCTGGCGCACGCGCCGGAACGACTCAATCGTGGTCTCGCCGCCATCCACGAGAATGCCTTCGGTGACCTCGATGGTCAGGCTCGGCGCCGGCAGGCTGGCCGCTTGCAGGCAGCGCGCGACGGTCTCCGGGAAGTCCGCCCGGCGCAGCTGCAAGGGTGAGATGTTCACCGCCACGTCGATATCGCGGCCCAGTTCGGTGCGCAGGGTCTGGATCTCGCGGCAGGCGGTGGCCAACGTCCACTCGCCCAGCGCGTCGATCATCCCGCACTGCTCGGCAATCGGGATGAATTCGGACGGCTGCATCACGCCGCGCTCGGGGGTTTCCCAGGCGATCAGCGCCTCCACGCCCACCACGTTCAGCGTGGCGAGGTCGACGATGGGCTGGTAGCGCAGCCGGAACTCCTGCTCGGCCAGCGCGCGGCGCAGCAGCGCCTCGATCGTGAAGCGGGTCAGCGAGGCCTCGGCCATCTCGCTCGCAAAGCGCCGCAACTGCGCCCGGCCGCCGCGCTTGGCCGCGTACATGGCCGAATCGGCGGATTTGAGGAGGTCCGTCAGCGTCTCGCCATCGTCGGGATAGACCGCCATGCCGAGCGAAGGCGTCACGCGCAGCGGCTGCCCGGCGAGGTGCCCGGCCAGCTGCAAGCCCTCGGAGACGCGCGCCAGGATCTTGGCCGCCGTCAGCTCGGCCTCGCTGTCATGGCGCAGGCCGCCCAGCACCACGGCGAATTCGTCGCCCCCCATGCGCGCCACCACGTCGCGCGGCTGCACCGTGCCACGCAGGCGCTGGGCAATCGTGCGCAGCACATCGTCGCCCACCGGGTGCCCGAGGGTTTCGTTGATGTGCTTGAAGTGATCGAGGTCCAGCAGCAGCAGCGCCACACGCCCGCCCTGGCGGCGCGCATCGTCGAGGACGGCCTCGGTGCGGCTGTGCAGCGCGGCGCGGTTCAGCAGCCCGGTCAGCGCGTCATGCTGGGCCAGATGGCGGATGTACTCGTCCACGCGGCGGCGCTCGGTCTGGTCCTGCGTCGCCTGTGCCGCGCTGACCTGCCCGGAAGCCCGCCGGCTCCACCACGCCCGTGCCGCCCAGCCGACCAAGGCGCCGCCCGCTGCAACCAGCAGCCAGGACAGAACGGGCAACCACGTGGACAAAGTCATGAAGGCAGGATAAAAGACGGTGCAGACGATGGAATCGGTGAATATCCCCGGGCTTGCATAGCGTGCCGGGTGGCGCCGGCTCCCCTCGTTTGGGGGGCAAACGCGATACGCCGGGCGCACTATACCGTGCCGGTCCAACGGCGCACAGTGCTTCCGCACACACATGCGCGTCGCGGCGGGCAGCAACCCATGGGCTTTGTCAACGCCGTTTGCCCCGGCTGACTCAAACGGGTGATGCGTGGTAGGTTGCCCCCGCTGCCGCACCCCGCAATCAGGCATGGGAAGTGCGTGAGCAGCATTGTTCTCCACTCCTGCGTGCCCTCGCCTTTCGTCTTGCCCGCGTTTGTCCGCATGCCCCGCCTCCAAACCTCCCTGAAAGCGCGCATCGCGCTCATCACCACGGTGCTGGCCGCCGTGCTCGGGACGGGCATCGTGCTCGGCTCGCTGTATTACGCGCACCGGGACCTGGAGGACGCGCTCCAGAACCAGCAGGACTCCATCGTCAAGCTCTCCGCCGACCAGCTCGACACCGCCATGGACGACCGCATCGTGATGCTGGCCCACATGGCGCCGCAGATTGGCGCAGTGCTTGAAAGTGCACACGGCCGGGCCCGGGAGGACGTGCGGGCGGATCTGCTCGACGTCATCGGCAAGACCATACCGGTGCCGGCCGCGTTCAATTCGGTGGTGGTGACGGATGCCAATGGCAGCGTGCTGACGTCATCCGGCCCGCCGATCGAAGTGGGCGACCGCGACTACTTCCGCGAGGCGGTGCGCACGCTGAACCCGGTGGTGGACGCGCCAATCCACGCACGCGTCGATGGCACGATTGGCGTGCTGGTGGCGATGCCGGTGGTCTCGGCGTCCAGGCAGTTCCTCGGCCTCGTGGGCGGCTGGGGCTCGATCTGTCGCGCTCGAACTTCCTGGTCGAGATCGCCCATAGCCGGCTGGGCAACACCGGGTTCTATTGCCTGGTGTCGGCAGGCGCCAAGCCGGTCTACGTGCAGCATCCGGACACCCGTCAGGCACACCAGCCGGCCCGCGCCGTGGGTGACACCTGCGGCGAGACGGACCAGCCCGCGACGCTCGAATTCCTGATGCCGGAGCGGCCCGTGATTGCGCGCCACCTGATGGCCACCACGGGCTGGGAGCTGATTGCCGTGCTGCCCGCGCGCGAGGCCTACGCGCCCTTGCGCCAGATGCAGCGGCGATTCCTGATGATGGCCGGGCTGGTGCTGGGCGGCGTGGCGCTGCTGATCTGGCTGGCGGTGCGGCGGCTGCTCATGCCGCTTTCGCGGCTGCATCAGGTGGTGCAGGCCAGCGCCGACGATGCCGACGCCTTCGAGCGCCTGCCCCGCCGCCCGCAGCGCGATGAAATCGGCGACGTGACCCGCGCGTTCATCCGCCTGATGCGCGATGTGCGCCAGCGCGGCCAGCAACTGGCGCGCAGCGAGCGCCGGCTGCGCGCGGTCACGGACAACCTGCCCTCGCTGCTGGCCTTTATCGACAACGACGAGCGCTACGTCTTCAACAACATCGCCTACGAGCAGGCGTTCGGCATGCGGGTGGAGGAGATCCGGGGCAAGACCGTGCGCGAGGTGCTGGGCGAGGCGCGCTACGCGCTGGCGCGCCCCTACCTGCAACAGGCGCTGGCGGGCGCCGTGATCACGTTCGAGAGCGAATACCGCGCGCCGCAGCCGCACTGGATGGAAATGAGCTACCGCCCCGAATGGAGCGAGGATGGCAAGCAGGTGGTGGGGGTGCACATCCACGTGCAGGACATTACGCAGCGCAAGCTGGAGCACCAGCGGCTGGCGCGGATCTCCCGTACCGATCACCTGACGCAGCTCGAGAACCGGAGCGCCTTCGAGAGCCAGCTCCACGCCGCCATGGCGCGCAGCCGCGATGAGAATCGTCTGATGGCGCTGCTGTTCCTCGACATGGACCGCTTCAAGGCGGTGAACGACGCGCACGGCCATGCCACGGGCGACATGCTGCTGCAGTCGTTCGCCCTGCGCCTGCGCCGCTGCGTGCGCGACCAGGACCACGTGGCGCGGCTGGGCGGCGACGAGTTCGCGGTCATCCTGGAAGACATCGCCTCGCCCGCCACGGCCCAGCGCGTGGCCGAGTCCATCCTCGACGCCATCGGCCAGCGCTTCTACTTCGACGGCGTGATGGCCGACGTGGACGTCAGCATCGGCGTGGCGCTCTATCGCGGCAGCCCGATGACGGACGAGACCCTCAAGCACTTGGCCGACACGCTGCTCTACCGCGCCAAGGCGCTCGGCCGGGGCCGCTACGAGATTGGCCCGGCGGAGCTGATGGCGCTGGAAGCCTGAGGGGCGGCCAGGACCTGCCCAGCCGAGGCACTTTCGGCGCTGAAAGCGCCACCCGCCCGGCGGCTCAGTGCTTGGTCGAGTCGTCGGACGCGTCCGATGCCTGCGGCGCGGCCTCGTCGAACGGCACGTGCCGGCCATCGGCCGACTGGTAGCCCAGCCGCGCGCTCTCGCCCATCATCCTCTCGTAGGCCAGCATGGCCTCGGCCACCGCCTGGGGCTCGCCCTTGAATACGACCACATCGTTGCCGCAGCTCGGGCACTCGCCGCCGAACACGGCGTCGATGCCGCGCAGGCCGGGGGCCGGAATCGCATCGAAATTGGTGAACGAGGTCTTGCACGCGCCGCAGACCAGTTGTGCGGGCCGCAGGGCGTCGATCCGTGCCTGCGCCTGCTGCGCCCGTTCCTCGGGCGTGCCCCGCCGTTTTGCTTCACCCATGATGCCGTCCTTTCTTGCAGCCTATCGCTGCCAATTTTCAACTTCTTCACGCTTCTCCGCCCATTCGAATGAATGGACCGGAACTATCCAACGCTGACGGCGCCGAACCTGAGGCGGCCATTGTAGACCACGCCACATTGCGGCAGGACGCCGAGGCGCCTGCTATTGTGGATAACGGTTGCTGGTTGTCGACCACCCACCCCCAAGGAGGACACCCGATGATTCGACCCACAGTGCGAGAGAATTTTGACCGGTATGCCGACTGTATCGCCGCCTGCAATGCCTGCGCGGCGGCCTGCCTGAAGTGCGCGGCCGCCTGCCTCGAGGAGCAGGACGCCCGGAAGATGACACGCTGCATCGCCCTGGACATGGACTGCGCCGGCATCTGCACCCTCGCCGCCTCCTACATGCTGCGCAATAGCGAATTTGCGCCCCTCGTCTGTGAAGACTGCGCCGAAGTGTGTAAATGGTGCAAGGAAGAATGTGAGCGACATGACCATTGGCACTGCCAGGAATGCGCCGCGGCGTGCCAGGCCTGCATGGAAATGTGCCTCAAGATGACCGCCTGACCTGCCGGCATCGCCGCAACATGCACAGCAATCTAACCGCCTGACGGCGACAGGGGCTTCGGCGCGAATGTGACGCGGGAAGGCTATGCTAGCAGTCCTGCCTGATCCTGCAGCCTTCCCTCAAGGAGTCCGTCCATGTCCGCCAAGCCCGCAAACCCCTCGTCAGCCACCCGCATCGAAAAAGACAGCCTCGGGGATGTGGCCGTACCGGCCGATCATCTCTGGGGCGCCCAGACCGAGCGCTCGCGCCAGAATTTCCGCATCGGCAGCGAGAAGATGCCCCCGGCCCTGATCGAGGCGTTCGCCGTGCTCAAGCTCTGCGCGGCCCGTGCCAACCGCGACCTGGGCGTGCTGAAGCCCGAGATTGCCGAAGCCATCGAGCAGGCCGCCGAGGAAGTCATCGCCGGCAAGTGGCCGGCCGAGTTCCCGCTTTCGGTCTGGCAGACCGGCTCGGGCACGCAGACCAACATGAACCTCAACGAGGTGATCTCCAACCGCGCCATCCAGCTGCTGGGCGGCGAGGTCGGCAGCAAGAAGCCGGTTCACCCGAACGACCACGTCAACGCCAGCCAGTCGTCCAACGACAGCTTTCCCACGGCGATGCACATCGCCGCCACGCGCGCCATCCAGCAGACGCTGCTCCCCTCGCTGGAGAAACTGCAACAAACCTTCGCAAAGAAGGTGGAAGCGTTTGCCGACATCGTGAAGGTAGGCCGCACCCACCTGCAGGACGCCGTGCCGCTGACCCTCGGCCAGGAGTTTTCCGGCTATATGACCCAGGTGGCGGACGCGCAATCGCGCCTGCAACAGGCCATGCTGCGCGCGATGCCGGTGGCGCAGGGCGGCACCGCCGTCGGCACCGGCCTGAACGCGCCCCCGGGATTCGCCGCCGCCTTTGCCCGCTCACTGGCCGGCTACACCGGCCTGCCGTTCGAGCCGGCAGCCAACCGCTTCGCGCTCCAGGCCGCGCACGACGCGCTGGCCGACCTCTCGGGCGCGCTGAACACCACGGCGTCGTCGTTCCTGAAGATCGCACGGGACTTCATGCTGCTCGGCTCGGGCCCGCGCGCCGGGTTTGCCGAACTGCAACTGCCGGCCAACGAGCCCGGTTCGTCGATCATGCCGGGCAAGGTCAATCCGACGCAGGCCGAAGCCCTCGCCATGGTCTGCTGCCGCATCATCGGCAACCATACGACGGTCACGCTGGCCAACAGCCTGGGCACGCTCGAACTGAACGCCTACAAGCCGGTCATCGTCTATAGCCTGTTGCAGTCTGTGACACTGCTGGCGGACGCAGCGTCGAGCTTCGCCGAACATATGGTCGAAGGCGTGGAGCCGGACCGCGCACGGATTCAGGAACTGCTCGAACGCTCCCTGATGTCCGTGACGGCCCTGAACCCGCATATCGGCTACGACAAGGCTGCCGAAATCGCCAAGCTGGCCGTGAAGAAGAATCTGTCCCTGCGCGAGGCCGCGATTGCCTCCGGCCACGTCACGGACGAACAGTTCGGCCAGTGGATCGACTTCAAGGGGATGACGAAGGAGGTGTGAGGGCGGATTAGCCCACCACCGTCACCAACCCCGCCACCCCCAGCGCCAGCGCCGCCAGCGCGTCGCCGGCGATCAGCCCGCCGCCCACCAGCGAAGTCGTGCTCATGTCCTCGGGCAGCGCGGCATCGCGGGCGGGCGCCCCGCGCTTCTTCGCCACGCTATTCACCACGCTGGCCAGCACGCCGCCCGCCGCCATCCACGCGGCGGCCGGCAGGTTCACAAACCCACCGAACGACGACGCGTACGGCGACGGCAGCACCACTGCATCGAGCAGGAAATCCACGGTCTTGCCGGCGCCGCCCGCCTGCGCGAAGCGCCGGTAGCGGGCCGATGCGCGGATGGCCTTGCGCGCCACCTCGGTCACCAGCCCGATGCCCACCCCGATCCACACCGCCAGGCGCTGGTAGGGCCGGTCCTCGGTCATGCTGCGCAGCGCGCCAACGATCTTGTAGGTCATGGCGGAGGTCCAGCGCGCTGGCTGCTGGTCCGCCGGGAGCAGGGTCTGGTCGAGCCGCAGCACCGGATACGCCTGCATGAACAGCCGCGCCAGCAGCACCGCCAGCACCGCGCCCACCACGATGCCGGCCACCTGATAGCCGAACTGCGTCATCCGGTTGGTGCCCAGGCGCCAGCCGGTGGAGCGGTCCTGCTGCATGTCGCACGCCTCGGCCGTGGAGACCAGCAGCACGGTCGCGGCGATCAGGCCGATATGGGGCTCGCGCAGCCCCACGGCGGCCATCAGGATCACCGTGAGCACAAAGGCCGACGAGATCGGATTCGCATCCACCATGCCGACCGAGATGCCATTGACCAGCGCGAACACCAGCACCAGCGCCACGGCCAACAGCTGGTAGCCCACCGGCTGGTCGAACCACGCCGCGCCCGTTGCCACCACGGCCGCGCCCCAGACCACCACCCAGAGCCAGATCCAGCGCATCGGCAGGCCGCGCTGGGCGGCGGGGACAGGGGACGCGGGGACAGGGACGGCGGGCGCCGGCAGCGGCGTGGCCGGCAGGCGCTCCCGCCAGGCCCGCGCGAGCAGCAGTGACACATCGACCAGCGCCGCGCCCATGATCATGCCCAGCGCGATCAGGAAGGTGATCTTGCGATAGGGGTCGCCCGCCGCGAGCCAGCCAATCGACACGAAATACGGCGTCAGCGCCCATCCCGCCAGCCCTCCGACCAGCGCCGCGATGCCAATGCGCGCGCCGACGATCATGCCGGCGCCGAAGGTCGACGCGGACAGGTCGATAGCGCCCAGCCACGCCACGCGCGTGACCCCCACCCCGGCCACTGCCCCGAGCGCGATACCGCCGCCCAGCCGCGCCACCGAGCGCCGCAGCAGCACCGGATCGGTCAGCGCCCGCAGGATGTTGGCCACGGCCAGCCCGGACGGAAACGTCAGCTGCATGCGGTCCACCAGCAACGGCGTGTAGAGCATGCCCACGCCCACGCCATACATGCCGATGCACAGCATGTAGCCGATCAGGTGCCAGAGCGGCGGCGCACCCATGCCCATCCAGCCCATCGCCTGGATCACCACGACCATCCCACCCATGCCGGCCACGGACGCCGCCGCCGTCTGGATATAGTTGGCCCCATGCCGCCCGGCCGCGCCATATCCCGCCGTCACCGCCGAACCCAGAATGCCGGCCAGCACCTGCCCGCCAATAAAGAACCCGAGCGAGAAGTTCATGTAAGCCGCCGCCACGCAGCCAAGCGGCCCCAGAACCAGCATCCCCGCCGCGCCAAGCAGGGCGTGGTATTGCCAGGTATCCGGAGCAGGAAGCCAACGCCAGCGGGGGGGAGTGAGGAGGGTGGACATGGTCGGCTCGGGTGGATGACCGAGCATAGCGGCGAATTGGCGAAACAGGCCAAAGCGTACCCGTTTCTGCGCGGCTTTTTCCGCTGCCTGATGCCGCCCCCGCCGGCAAAGCGTACCCATTTCTGCGCGCCCCAACCCTTGCGGGGTCAAGCATTGATCCGGTGTCGGGCATAGAATGGCGCGTCGGTTCGCCGGCATCCTCCTTTCACTTCCCCTCGCCGTTACGTCATGAAGCCCGCCCTGCCCGCCCTACTTGTCCTGATCCAGCTCGAACCCGCTCATCTTGAACTTGTCTCCGCCCAGTACGACGTCCGCTACGCCCCCACGGCCGAGGGCCGGGCGGCGGAAGTGGCGGCGCACGGCAAGGCCTTCCGCGCCGTACTGACCAATGGCACGGTCGGCCTGACGGCCACCGAGATCGCGGCCATGCCGGCCTTGGAGGTGGTGTGCGCGCTGGGCGCCGGCTACGAGAACATCGACCTGGCCGCCTGCCGGGCGCGCGGCATTGCCGTGGGCAACGGCGCGGGCACCAACGACAGCTGCGTGGCCGACCACGCCATGGCGCTGCTGCTGGCCACCGTGCGCCGCGTGCCGGCGCTGGACCACGCCACGCGTGACGGCGTCTGGCGCAACGCGCTGCCGCTGCCGCCGAATTTCTCGGGCAAGCGGCTCGGCATCGTCGGCCTTGGCACCATCGGGCGGCGCATTGCGCAGCGCGGCCAGGGCTTCGACCTGGAGATCGGCTATCACAACCGCCGCGCGCGCCCGGACGTCTCGTTTTCGTACTTTGCCGATGTGGGCGCGCTGGCCAAGTGGGCCGACTATCTGGTCATCGCCACGCCGGGCGGCCCGGAGACGCGCCATCTGGTCGATACGCCGGTGCTGCGTGCGCTCGGGCCACACGGCTACCTCGTCAATATCGCGCGGGGCAGCGTGGTGAACACGGCAGCGCTGGCCGATGCCTTGCGCGCCGGCGAACTGGGCGGCGCCGGCCTGGATGTCTATGAGAGCGAGCCGCTGCCGCCCAAGGAACTGTTCGATTGCCCGAACGTGGTGCTGACCCCGCACATGGCCGGCTGGTCACCGGAAGCGGTGCTGGCGTCGGTCAGCCAGTTCCTGGAGAACACACGCCGGCACTTCGCGGGCGAGCCGCTGTTCGCCCCGGTCGGCTGAGGCACGACCAGGGGACGACTAAGAGACGACTGGCTCAGGCCGCGACGGGGAAGGTCACGCGCACGCGCAGCCCCGGCGCGGCATCTTCCAGTGCCACGCGGGCGGCGTGCGACTGGGCGATCTCGGCCACGATGGCCAGCCCCAGCCCGCTGCCGCCCGTGGGCGCTTCCGGTACACGGTAAAACCGGTCGAACACGCGCGTGCGCTCGGCGGCGGGAATGCCCGGGCCGTTGTCGCTGACCTGCAGTTCCACGCCACCCTCGCTGCCGACACCCGGCAAGCTTGCCACCCGCACATCGATCCGCCCGCCGGCCGGAATGTAGTGCAGCGCGTTGTCGATGAGGTTGGTCAGCAGGATGCGCAACGCGTCCGCATCGCCCCGCACCGTGGCGGGGCCGGTTTCAGCTTCCGCGTCATCGGACTCCAGTCCCAGGTCGATATCGCGGTCGATGGCCGCCTGGGACATTTCCGCGATCACCCCCGCAGCCAGCGCGCGCAGATCCACCGGCTCATGCGGCGGCGGCGCGGCGCCGGGCTCCTGCCGCGCCAGCGTGAGCAGCTGCGCGACGAGGTGGGTCAGCCGCTCCAGCCCCTGCCGCAGTTGCGATACCGCTTCCTGCCGGGCCGGCGCGCTGTCCGCGCGCTCCACCAGTTGCGCCTGCAATTGCAGCGCCGCCAGCGGCGTGCGCAGCGCGTGGGCGGCATCGGCCACGAACGCCCGCTGGGTGTCGATGGCCTGCGCCAGCCGCGCCAGCAACTGGTTCAGCGCGTCGGAAAGCGGGGCGATTTCGTCCGGCATCTGGCGCAAGGCCAGCGGCGCCAGCGTGTTGGCGTCACGCGCGCGCACCTCGGCAGCAATCTCGCGCAGCGGGCGCAAACCCCGTCCTACCGCCATCCAGATCAGCCACGCCAGCAGCGGCAACAGCAGCAGCAGCGGCGCCACCGTGCGCAGCGCCATGTGCGCGGCCAGCGTGCGGCGCGCGCTCATCGGCTGGGCGATCTGGACCACGGCCGGCCCCAGCTGCACGCTGTAGATGCGCCATTCGCCGGAATCCGTGCGCACGCTGGAGAAGCCAAGTTCCGCGCGCGGCGGCAGCACCGGGTGGGAGTGCGACAGGTAGAGACTGCGGCCCGTGCCGTCCCAGATGTGGATCACCACGTCCTCGTCTGCATGGAGCAGGTCCGCGCTGGCGCCGCTGCCATTGCCACCGTCGAACGGGGGCGCGATCGGGCTCGGGAACTGGCTCGGCAACGCCGCCGCCACCTGCTTCATCTGATAGTCGAACAGCGCGTTGGCCTCCTGCCGGGCCTGCGCGTAGATCAGGCCGGTGGCCACGGCGATACCCGCCGCCAGCCCGGCGGCCAGCCACCACAACAACGTACGTTGGATCGAGCGCATCAGGACGGGCGCTCCTCGTCGGCGCCATCGCGCTGCGGCACCACGTAGCCCACGCCCCGGATATTGCGGATCAGGGCGGCGCCAAACTTGCGGCGCAGCGCGTGGATATAGACCTCGACCGTGTTGCTGCCCACCTCGTCGTCCCAGCCGTACAGGCGCTCCTGCAACTGCGCCACCGACCAGACCTTGCCGGGGCGCGCCATCAGCGCGGAGAGCAGCGCGAACTCGCGCGCGGACAGCCGCACCGCCGTGCCGGCCTGGGTGGCCTCACGCGTGGCAGGGTTGAGTACGATGTCGCCGTAGCGCAGCAGCGGCTCGGCGCGGCCCTCGGCCCGGCGCGCCAGCGCGTGCATGCGCGCGGCCAGTTCCTGGAGGTCGAAGGGCTTGACGAGGTAGTCGTCCGCGCCGGCGTTGAGGCCGGCCACGCGGTCCGCCACGGCGTCCCGCGCGGTGAGGATCAGCACCGGCGTGCGCACGTTGCGGGCGCGCAATGTCTTCAGCACGTCCAGGCCCGAGCGGCGCGGCAGGCCCAAGTCGAGCAGCACGAGGTCGTAGCCGCCGTCCGCGCGGGGGCCGTGCTGGTCAGAGGCGGCGTCGAGGCCGGCATCGCCATCGCGCACCCAATCGACGGTAAAGCCCTCCTGGCGCAGTGCCACCTTCACGCTCTCGCCAATCATGGCGTCATCTTCCACCAGCAATACACGCATGTCAGGATCGGTCAGTCAGGGTTGGGCGGCGGCGCCGTGGCGCATGTCGCCCTCGAGGCGGTCTGCCAGCGCGCGCGCCAGCCCGGGCAGCGCCGGATAGGCGGCCGTGATCACGCAGACCGGGATGTCGGCCAGATAGGCGCCCATGCGGCCCTTGGCGGCAAAGCGCGCGGCGAACGGCGAGGCCCGGAAGGCATCGACGAAACGGGGCACGATGCCGCCGCCAAGGTAGACCCCGCCGCGCGCGCCGAGCACCAGCGCAACATCACCCGCCACCGAGCCGAGCAGGCCGCAGAACGCCGCAAAGGCGCGCTGGCACAGCGGGTCGCCAGTCTTGATCGCGCCGTCCGTGACCTCGGCCGGGGTCAGCGGCTGGGCCAGGGGCGTACCCGTTTCTGCGGCCAGCGCGGCGTGGATCTGGGACAGGCCCATGCCCGACAACATGCGCTCCGCCGAGACCCGCCCCAGATGCTGATGGGCGTATCGCCAGGCGATCCACTCGTCGTCGGTGTCCGGCATGATCTCGATATGGCCGCCCTCGCCAGCCAGTGCCACCGCGCCGCCGCCGGGCGCGGGTACCAGTCCCGAGACGCCCAGCCCGGTGCCCGGCCCCAGCAGCGCACGCGGCGCCGTGGGCACCGCCGTGCCGCTGCGCACCAGCGCGAGGTCTTCGGCGGGCAGGTAGGGCAGCGCCAGCGCCAAAGCGGTGAAATCGTTGATGGCCACCAGCGTGTCCAGGTCGAGCGCGCGGCGCGTGGCGTCGATCGAGAACGCCCAGTTGTGGTTGGTCAGCTTGACGTGGTCCCCGGTGACCGGATTGGCCAGCCCGATGGCCGCATGGCGCGGGCGCGGCAGGTCGTGCAGGCCGCGCAGGTACTGCCGCATGGCCGCTTCGAGCGACGGAAAATCCGCCACCTTGAGCGCGGTGACCGCGCCAATCCGCATCGGCGCCGTTTCCAGCGCCATCCGCACGTTGGTGCCGCCTACGTCGGCCAGCAGGCGGGGATACGAGTCGGCTTGCGCATCAGGTGGAGACATCGGGGCCCTTTGTCGAAAACTTTGTCGAAAACTTTGTCGAGAACGAACGTTGGCGAGCGATCAGGTGCGGAACACATCCACGCCGTGGTGGTGGCGCGCCAGCACCAGGCTCACCGGCAGGGCCGGCGTGGGCGCCTGGAGCGCGCGGGCCAGCACCTCGGCCTTCTTCTCGCCCGAGATGGCCAGGAAGGTGCGTTCGGCGGCCAGCAGCGCGGCGAGGTTCAGCGTCACGCGAGCATGGTTGGCGCTGGTCGGATGGGTGACCAGGAAACCGGGCTTCGGCTCGGACAGCGCGGTCTGAAGCTCGGGCGCCTCGGGAAACAGCGACGCCGTGTGCCCATCCTCGCCCATGCCGAGCACCACCACGTCCGGCTGCTGGAAGCGTTCGTTGAGCCGCGCCACGGCGCGCTCCGGCTGGGCGGCCTCGGCGGCATCCTCCACCAGCGGCACCCAGGCCGCCACGCCCGCTGCCTCGCGCAGCAGGTTGTGGCGCACCAGCGCGCCGTTGCTGTCGGGGTGGTCGGGCGACACCGCGCGCTCGTCCACCAGCGTCACGGTCACGGCATCCCAGCGGATGGGCCGATAGCGCAGCCGCTCGAACATCGGCACCGGCGAGCGCCCGCCGGACACCGCCAGCACCGCCCAGCCCTTGGCCTGGATCACCAGTTCCAGCGCATGGCCGATCGAGAGGGCCAGCGATTCGGCCTGATCCATCACGGAGGCATGTTCGTACTGGCGCATGATCGGTCCCTTTCGATATAGACAGGCGGTGGGTCAGACTTCCTCGTGCCAGAGCGCGTTGTCGCGCGACATCAGCGCCGACGACGCCGCAGGCCCCCAGGTGCCGGCGGTATACGGCTTGGGCGGCACGGTACTGTTGGCCCAGGTGTCGATGATCGGCTCCACCCAGCGCCACGCCTGCACCTGCTCGTCACGGCGCACGAACAGGCCCAGCCGGCCGCGGATCACGTCCAGCAGCAGGCGTTCGTAGGCGCCGGCGCGGCGCACCTTGAACGAGTTGGCGAAGTCCAGGTCGAGCGAGGTGGGCGTCAGTTCGAGCGTATCGCCCGGCTGCTTGACCAGGAAATACAGCTTGATGCTCTCCTCGGGCTGGAGCTGGATCACCAGCCGGTTCTGCGGCGACAGCGTCAGCGGCTTGGGGAAGATGGCGTGGGGCACGTCACGGAAATGGACCACGATCTCGGCCACGCGCGATTGCATGCGCTTGCCGGTGCGCAGGTAGAACGGCACGCCCTCCCAGCGCCAGTTGGCTATCTCGGCCTTGATGGCGACGAAGGTCTCGGTGCGGCTGTCCGGCGCGATGCCCGGCTCCTCGAGATAGCCCGGCACCGGCTTGCCGCCGACCGCGCCGGCGCGGTACTGGCCACGCACGGTCTTCTCGGCCACGTCCTGCGGCTGGATCGGCCGCAGCGCCTTGAGGATCTTGATCTTCTCGTCGCGGATGGCGTCTTCCGAGAGGCTTGCCGGCGGCTCCATCGCCACCATGCACAGCAGTTGCAGCAGGTGGTTCTGCACCATGTCGCGCAGCGCGCCGGTGCGGTCGTAGAAGTCGCCGCGCTGCTCCACGCCCAGTTCCTCGGCGATGGTGATCTGCACCTCCTGCACCCATTCGCGGCGCCACAGCGGCTCGAACAGCGCGTTGCCGAAGCGGATCGCCATCAGGTTCTGGACCGATTCCTTGCCCAGGTAATGGTCGATCCGATAGATCTGGTCTTCGCCGAAGAACTTCGCCACGGAGGAATTGATGGCCTCGGACGAGTCCAGGTCGTGCCCCAGCGGCTTCTCCAGCACCACGCGCACATTGGGCGTGTTCAGGCCGGTGCGGCCCAGCTGCTCGCAGATCGGCACGAAGATATGGGGAGCGGTGGCCAGGTAGCAGACCACCACCTCGGGCTTGCGGGCCAGCACCTTCTCGGCCAGCGCGTCGAAGTGGGCGGGCTCGCGCGCGTCGGCCTGCACATAGCAGATGCGCTGCAGGAACGAAGCCCAGGCGTCGGGCGGCGCGTGCTCCAGCGCGGGCCGCACGGTGTCTTCCAGCGTGGCGATGTACTGCTCGGTGGTCTGGGCGTGGCTGCCCGTGGCGAGGATGCGCGCGGACGGATGCAGCACGCCGCAGCGGTGGGCGTCGAAGAGGGCCGGCAGCAGCTTGCGCCGCGCCAGGTCACCGGTGCCGCCAAACAGCACCATGTCGAAATCGGGCATGCTCACCCTGGGCTCCTTGCGGGGGGAAGTGGGCGCCCCGGCAACTACTGAGTGCCGGCGAGGGGCGGATAAGTTCCGGCCATGTTACGTCACTCGCCGGGGATTGGGCAGTGGGCGGGGCGGATTCGGCCGGCACGCGGACCCCAGGCTGACCCCAAGCGTACCCATTTCTGCGTAGCGTCGCGGACTGCACACCGGGGGTTCACGTCGTTGTCACAGGCCGGCGCGGAACATCCGGGCGTGTGAGCGATCCGACCTGTATCCGCCGATTTGGACTACGCTGATGGAGCGCCGCACGAAGCGCCCCACGCCTCACAGGAGAAGACTCCATGCCACGCCACCCTGTCCTGGAGCGGGTTACGGCCCGCATCGTGACCCGCAGCCGCGCCACGCGCCAGGCTTATCTCGACCGCACCCGCGCCATGGCCGGGCAGAAGGTCGAGCGCGCCAACCTGTCCTGCACCAACCTCGCCCATGGCGTAGCCGCCATGCCGGACGACGCCAAGATCCGCCTGAAGGCGCAGGAGCGCCCCAACCTGGCCATCGTCTCGGCCTACAACGACATGCTGTCCGCCCACCAGCCGCTGGAAGCCTTCCCGCGCTGGATCAAGGAGGCCGCGCTGGCGGCCGGCGGCACGGCGCAGTTCGCCGGCGGCACCCCGGCCATGTGCGATGGCGTGACCCAGGGCCAGGACGGCATGGACCTGTCGCTGTTCTCGCGCGACGTGATCGCCATGGCCACCGCCGTGGCGCTGTCCCACCAGATGTTCGATGGCGTGCTGTACCTGGGCGTGTGCGACAAGATCGTGCCCGGCCTGGTGATGGGTGCGCTGTCCTTCGGCCACCTGCCGGCCGTGTTCGTGCCGGGCGGGCCGATGACCACCGGCATCGGCAACGAGGAGAAGGCGCACATCCGCCAGCTCTACGCCGAAGGCAAGATCGGCCGCGCGGAGTTGCTGGAAGCCGAGACCCGGTCCTACCACGGCCCCGGCACCTGCACCTTCTACGGCACCGCCAACTCGAACCAGATGCTGATGGAGATCATGGGCCTGCACCTGCCCGGCACCGCCTTCATCAACCCCGGCACGCCGCTGCGCGAGGCGCTGACGCGCCATTCGGCCACCCACGCGCTGACGCTGGTGCATGGCGGCGAGCGCTACACACCGGTGGCCGATGTGCTCGACGAACGCGCGTTCGTCAACGGCATCGTCGGGCTGGTGGCCACGGGCGGGTCCACCAACCACACGCTGCATCTGATCGCCATGGCGCGCGTGGCCGGCATCCAGCTGACCTGGGACGATTTCGACGAACTCTCCGCCGTGGTGCCGCTGCTGGCGCGCGTCTACCCGAACGGCAAGGCCGACGTGAACCAGTTCCAGGCGGCGGGCGGGCTGGCGCTGGTGATTCGCGGCCTGCTGGCGCTGGGGCTGCTGCACGACGACGTGACCACCATCGCCGGCAAGGGGCTGGCGGACTACACGCGCGAGCCGGTGCTGCGCGACGGCAAGCTGACCTGGATCGACGGCCCCACGGCCTCGCTGGACGAGACCATCGTGCGCCTGCCCGAGCAGGCGTTCGCGCCCGATGGCGGGATCAAGCTGCTCGACGGCAATCTCGGGCGATGTGTTATCAAGACATCCGCTGTGAAACCCGAACACCAGGTGGTGGAGGCGCCCGCCATCGTCTTCGAACGGCAGGATGACCTGCTGGATGCCTTCAAGCGCGGCGAACTCGAGCGCGATTTCGTGGCGGTGCTGCCGTGGCAGGGGCCGGCGTCATGCGGCATGCCCGAGCTGCACAAGCTCACGCCCACGCTGACGCTGCTGCAGGACCGTGGCTTCCACGTGGCGCTGGTCACGGACGGGCGGATGTCGGGGGCGTCGGGCAAGGTGCCGGCCGCCATCCACGTCTGCCCCGAGGCGCTGCTGGGCGGCGCCATCGGCAAGGTGCGCACCGGCGACATCGTGCGCGTGGACGCGCCAGCCGGCGTGCTGACCGTGAAGCTGGCCGATGCCGACCTGGCCGCGCGCCAAGCCGATCGGCCCGATCTCTCGCGCAACCGGCACGGCGTGGGCCGCGACCTGTTCGGCGGCTTCCGCGCCCATGTGAGCACGGCCGAGACCGGCGCGTGCTCCTTGTTCGCGGAGGAAGAGGCCGAGCGGGGCTAGCTTGGCCGGCGCGGCGGGGTGCGGCGGGCATCGTAGCGGTCCGCCTTGCCGCCGCCATCGGCCCCTTCGGCCCCATCGGCCAGCGTCGCCTCGTCCCTCTCGTCATCCATTTCTGGCACCAGCACTTCCTGCACCGGCACGGCAATCCGGCAGCCGGCGGCCTCGAGCGTCGGCTTCAGCTTGCTGAAGAAGCCGAACTGCACGTTCCAGAAGTCATCGTTCGAGGTCCAGTAGCGCGCGTTCAGCGCGATGCCCCGGTCGGTGTACTTCGTCACCATGACCTCGGGCCGGGGCTCGGCCAGCAGCCGGAGCTCCTTGGCCAGCATGGCCTTGAGGGCGTCCAGGCCGGCCTGCACAGGGCTGTCGAAGGTCACGACGATCTCGATATCCATGCGTCGCGTGACGTTCTCGCTGTAGTTCATGATCGCACTGCCCCAGAGCTTGCCGTTCGGCACGCGCAGGCAGACCCCGTCGAAAGTCGTCAGCTCGGTCATGAACAGCCCGGTCTCGCGCACGGTGCCGGCCACGCCCTGGGCGTCGATGTACTGACCCACGCGGAACGGGCGCAGCAGCACCAGCATGATGCCGGCGGCGATGTTCTGGAGCGTGCCCTGCAGCGCCAGGCCAATGGCCAGGCCGGCGGCGCCGAGCATGGCGATGATGCTCGCGGTCTGCACGCCGAACTGCGACAGCACGAGCACCACGGTCAGCACGCGCACCACCCACTGGGCCACGCTGGCCAGCATGGGCCGCAGCGTGTCGTCCACGTGGGTGTGATGGAGGCCCTGCCTGACGGCCCGCGCGGCGCGGCCGGAGAGCCACCAGCCGGCAATCAGGATGGCCAGCGCGGCAAGGCAGTTCAGCCCCTGGCTGACCGCAAACTGGGTGAGATAGGCCCAGGTGGCCTGGACTTTATCGGCGTCGATATACGGCAGATCCATGCGTTCGCTCCTCAGTGCAACCTCCGTGCAACCCGGGCCGACTTGCGAAGGACGTGCCAGCCAACCCGGCGGGCAATCCCAAAGCGTACCCGTTTCTGCGTGGGCCGTTGCCACGCAAAGGCGCACGGCGGCCCGCGCGGCGCGCCGTTTACATCACAGCCGGGGAGAAAAAAAGCAGGGGGAGTGCAGTGATTACAACTTTCGGCCGTGAGCCCTTGTAATCCCTGCACGGAGCGGGCGGGCAGTCAGGCCCGGGGGGCAGGCGTGCGCAGAAACGGGTACGCCTTGCCCCGGGTGGCGGGGTTAGCGCGCCGGGGCGGGGCGGTCGTGGTGGTGATCGTGCGAATGGTCGTGCAGGCGATCACGGTCAGCCAGCGCCGGGAACAGCCGCATCCACGCGAACACCACCAGCACCGTGCCGGCGCCGCCGAGCAGCACCGCGCCAACCGGCCCGAGCAGCGCCGCCGTGACCCCCGATTCGAACTCGCCAAGCTGGTTGGACGCGCCGATGAACACCGAGTTGACCGCGCCCACGCGGCCCCGCATGTCGTCGGGGGTATCGAGCTGCACCAGCGTCTGACGCACCACCACGCTGATCATGTCCGATGCGCCCAGCACCACCAGCGCCCCCATCGAGAGCGGCAGCCAGTTGGAAATGCCGAAGACCATCGTCGCCACGCCGAACAGCGCCACCGCGCCGAACATCACGCGGCCCACGCGCCGGTTCAGCGGGTTGCGCGCCAGCCAGAGCGCCGTGACCAGCGCGCCGATGGCCGGCGACGAGCGCAGCAGCCCCAGCCCCCAGGGGCCGGTGTGGAGGATGTCCCGCGCATAGATCGGCAGCAGCGCGGTGGCGCCGCCGAGCAGCACCGCGAACAGGTCCAGCGACACCGCCCCCAGCAGCACCTGATGGCTGCGGATATAGGCAAACCCGGCGAACAGCGTCTTGATGCTGACCGGCGTGGTCAGCCGCTGCGCGGCCTGGCGCAGCTTGAGCGTGGCCACCAGCACGGCGGCGATGGCAAACAGCACGGCGCTGATCGAATAGACCACGCCCGGCCCCGCCACGTAGGCGAAGCCGCCCAGTGCCGGGCCGATGATGATGGCGGTCTGGCCGGCGGAACTGGCCAGCGCCACCGCGCGCGGCAGCTGGCGCGGCGTGACCACGCTGGGCAGCAGCGCCTGGAGCGTGGGCGTCTCGAAGGCGCGGCAGGCACCGATGGCCGCCACGAACAGGAAGATGTGCTCGCGCGTGATCCAGCCCGAGAAGCTCGCCACGGCCATCGACACGGCAATCACCGCTTCCAGCGCCTGGCAGGTGCGCACGATCAGCCGGCGGTCGAAACGGTCGGCCACGTGCCCGGACATCAGCAGCAGCACGATCGACGGCAGGAACTGCACCAGCCCGACCATGCCGAGCATGAAGGGGTCGCGCGTGAGGTCGTACATCTGCCAGCCCACCGCCACCGTGAAGATCTGGTAGCCGATGGTGGTGCAAAGCCTGGCGAACCAGAAATGTCGGAAAGCGGGGTCGCGGAAGACGGTGTCCGGCTCGGCGGCCGGCACGGGTGTGGCGGTGGACATGGGGGCGGCGGGAAGGGAACGATGCGGCGTGCGGGACGCCAGTCATCGTACAAAGCTCAGGATTTTAGCCGAGCCGGACCCCGGGCGCCGAGGTGCTGGCGTATCCACCCTGACGCGTGGATGCGACATTGAGGTACATTGGTACAGTGTTGAGAATGATTCGTATTTAGACTGCGGACACTTTCATTCCCGGTTGTCTGACATGCTGTCCGCTGCATCCCGCCTGACCCTCGCCGCCACCGGCGTGGCGCTCTACACCCTCTCCGTGCCCGCCGTGGCGCAATCCTCACCCCCTACCCTCCATGCCGTCACGGTGATCGGCAACTGGCTCGAGGCGCCCGATGAAGAAAAGGTGCTCGAGCATCCGGGCGCGCGCACCATCGTTGATCGGGAAGTGATCAACGAGACCGGCGCCAACAACGTGCGCGACGTCCTGCGCCGCATTCCCGGCGTACAGGTGCAGGAGAACAACGGCACGGGCGGCAGCGACCTCTCCCTGAACGTGGGCGTGCGCGGCCTGACCTCGCGGCTCTCGCCGCGCTCCACCATCCTGATGGACGGCGTGCCGCTGGCCGTGGCGCCGTACGGGCAGCCGCAACTGTCGATGGCGCCGCTGTCGCTCGGCAACCTGAGTGCGGTGGACGTGGTGCGCGGCGCCGGCTCGGTGCGCTACGGCCCCCAGAACGTGGGCGGCATCATCAACTTCGTGTCGCGCCCGATCCCGCAGGCGTTCACGGCCGAGGCGGCGATCCAGACCGACGTCTACAGCCATGGCGGCAACGCCAAGGCCAACCCGACTGCGTTCCTCGGCGGTACCGCGGACAACGGCCTGGGCGGCGCGCTGCTGTACTCGGGCGTGCACGGCAACGGCTACCGCGCGGGCAACGACTATGTCGATATCGACGACATGATGCTCAAGGGCGCCTACCGGATCTCCCCGGCCGACTCGCTCGCGGCAACGTTCCACTACTTCGAGGGCCGGGGCGGCCTGCCGGGCGGGTTGACACAGGCGCAGTACGCCGCCGATCCGTTCCAGTCCACGCGGCCCTACGACAACTTCGCCGGCCGCCGCTCGGACTTCTCGCTCAGGTACGCCCACGACGACCGTGACCGGAAGGTCGAGGTGCTGACCTACTACACGGACAGCTTCCGGGGCAGCGAGATCGAGAACCAGCGCGGCGCCGGGAGTGGGGTGCAGCGCCGGCTGACCACGGCGCCGCGCAACTATCACGTGTTCGCGATCGAGCCGCGTTACGCACAGATCTTTCGCACCGGCAGCGTGGGGCATGAGATCGGCATCGGTTACCGCTACCTGCGCGAGGCAAGTGCCGAAAAAGCAACACGCACAGCGTTCTATGCGCCGGGGTCGGTCGATGCGCCCGGTCTGCCGGCGCCCGTCTACCAGTCGCGCACGGGGGGCACGACGGCCACCGCCGTTTATCTCGACGACACCATCCACGTGGGCGACTGGACGATCACGCCAGGGCTGCGCTACGAATTCATCCGCACGCACCTGGAAGACCATGTCACCGGTAACCGCCCGGCGTTGTCATCGAACGAGCCACTGCCTTCACTGGCCGTCATGTACCGTATTCGGCACAATTGGACGATGTTCGCCAACGCGGGCGTGTCGTACGGCCCGCTGCAGTACTTTCAGCTGGCCCAGACCACCAACGGCCTGGTGCCCGAAAAGGCCAAGACCTACGAAGTGGGTACCCATTTCGACAGCCTGGGTGGCTGGGGCGGCGAACTGACGCTGTTCAACATCGACTTCGATGACGCGCTGCAACTGCAGGGTGGCACGGTCGGGGCGCCGGATGCGTGGACGAATCTGGGGGCAACCACCCACCGGGGGCTCGAATCGGGCCTGCGCTACGACTTCGGCACGCTGTCGAAGTCCCTCGCCGGGCTGAGCGCCTACGCCACCTACACGTTCACGGAAGCCACCTACAAGCAGGGGGCGTTTGCCGGGCGCGACCTGCCGTTCTACTCGCGCCACGTGGCCACGCTGGGCCTGCGCTACGCCCGCAACCGCTGGTCGGTCAACGTGGATGGTTTCGGACAATCGAAGCAGCGCTCGCCCGGCGTGCCGCGCACGGCGAGCGCGGTGTACCAGACCCGGGAGTCGGCCGACGGGCGGTACGGCGACATCCCTGGCTACGCGCTGATGAACCTGCGCGTGGGCTACGACTTCGGCAAGGCGGCGCAGAACCTGAAACTGGCCGCAGGCATCAAGAACGTGTTCGACCGGCGCTACTACACGCGCTCCACCGACAACAACTTCGGCAAGTACGTGGGCATGCCGCGCACGTTCTATGTACAGGCGTCGCTGGCGTATTGAGGCGCCGCCGCGTCAGACGATCTCGCGCGTTTCCAGGAACTGGAGGTTCGGGAAGCGCTCCTGCGTCAGGCGCAGGTTGACCATGCTGGGCGCCAGGTAGACGTGGTCGCCGGCGCCGTCCAGCGCCACGTTGTGGCCGGCTTTCTCGATCAGCTTCTCGATCTCGGCGGCATCGCCACGCAGCCAGCGCGCCGTGGCGCATTCATGGGATTCGAAGATCGCATCCACGCCGTACTCGTGCTCCAGCCGGTGCGCCACCACGTCGAACTGCAGGATACCGACCGCGCCGAGCACCAGGTCGTTCGAGGCCAGCGGGCGGAACATCTGCGTCGCGCCTTCTTCGGCCAGTTGCTGCAAGCCCTTCTGCAACTGCTTGACCTTGAGCGGGTTGTTCAACCGCGCGCGGCGGAAAAACTCGGGCGCGAACGACGGAATGCCGGTGAACTTGAGCGGCTCGCCCTCGGTGAACACGTCGCCGAGGCGGATCGTGCCATGGTTGGGCACGCCGATGATGTCGCCCGCGTAGGCTTCCTCGGTGGTGTTGCGATCCTGCGCCATGAAGGTGATGGCGTTGTTGATGGCCACGGTCTTGCCGGCCGAGACGTGCAGCAGCTTCATGCCCCGGTCGAACTTGCCCGAGCACACGCGCACGAAGGCGATACGGTCGCGGTGGCGCGGGTCCATGTTCGCCTGGATCTTGAACACGAAGCCGGTGAACTTGGCTTCCTCCGGCACCACCACGCGGCTCTCGGTCTGGCGCGCCAGCGGCGGGGGCGACAGCTCGCACAGCGCGTCCAGCATCGACTGCACGCCGAAGTTGTTGATCGCCGAGCCGAAGTAGACCGGGGTCTGCTTGCCGGAGAGGAAGGCTTCCTTGTCGAAGGTGTGCGAGGCACCGCGTACCAGTTCGATTTCCACGCGCAACTCGTCGGCCTGGCTGCCCAGGATGCGGTCGAGTTCGGGGTTGTCCAGACCGTCCAGGATCGCGGCGGTGCCCTTCTCGCCCTTGGGGTCGAACAGCTGCACCTTGTCGTCGATCATGTGGTACACGCCGCGGAACGCCTTGCCCATGCCGATCGGCCAGGTCATCGGCGCGCACTGGATCTTGAGCACGTCCTCGATTTCATCGAGCAGCTCGATCGGCGAACGGCCTTCGCGGTCGAGCTTGTTGATGAAGGTCAGGATGGGCGTGTCACGCAGGCGGCAAACGTTGAGCAGCTTGATGGTCTGCGCTTCCACGCCGTTCACCGAGTCGATCACCATCACCGCCGAGTCGACGGCAGTCAGCGTACGGTAGGTGTCTTCGGAGAAGTCCTCATGGCCCGGGGTATCCAGCAGGTTGACGATGTTCTCGGGCACGTCCGGCCGGCGGCGGTACGGGAACTGCATGACGGACGAGGTCACCGAGATGCCGCGCTGCTTTTCCAGCTCCATCCAGTCGGACGTGGCATGGCGGTCGGCCTTGCGGGCACGCACTTCGCCGGCCACCTGGATGGCGCCGCCGAACCACAGCAGTTTTTCGGTCAGCGTGGTCTTGCCCGCGTCGGGGTGGGAGATGATGGCAAAGGTGCGACGACGCGCAATTTCGGAAACGAGCGAGCTCACGGCAACGGAATCTGGTGACTGACAGGCAGGATCGGGTGGAGGGCCCCGGGCGGGGCACAGGGAATGGGGCGGTATTTTACCGGTTCGCGGCCCCCGGCGGGGTGGCACCGCGCGCGGTACCCGGCTCCGCGCGGTTTTCCTTGGCCGGATCGTGTCCGCGCAGGCTACCGAACTGCAACGCGTACTGGCGCGTCAGCTCGGCCCCGAAGAAGAATATTTGTGCTGAATAGTACACCCACAACATCAGCGCCACGACTGAGCCGGCCGCCCCATAGGACGACGCCACCGCGCTGTTCCCCAGATAGAGCCCGATCAGCCGCTTGCCCACGGCGAACAGCAGCGCGGTGATGATCGCTCCCATCGTCACATCCCGCCAGGCGATGCGGGCGTTGGGCAGCATCTTGAAGATCACCGCGAACAGGGCCGTGACCACGGCGAACGAGAACGCCGTAGAGATGGCGTCCGCCACCGGGGCGAACCAGGAGGCGGTCCAGAGCGCGCCCCAGAAGCGGTCGACCACGGCCAGCGCGGCGTTGACGACCAGCGAGACCAGCAGCATGAAGGCCAGCGCCAGCACGATGCTGAACGACAGCACCCGCGCGCGCAGCAGCTTCTTCCAGCCGGCGCCGGCCGGCGGCGGCGCGTGCCAGATATCGTCGAGACTGCTCTTGAGTTCGGCGAAGGCACTGGTCGCCCCGGCCAGCAGGATGCCGAACGCGATGGCCGCGGCCACGCCCCCGCCGCCGGCGCGGTGCGTGGCGGCCAGGATCTCCTGGATGGCGGCGGCGCCCTGCTCCCCCACCAGGCCGTTGATCTGGGAGAAGATCTCGCCGCGCGCGGCTTCGGCGCCGAAGAACAGGCCCGCGATCGAGATCACGAGCACCAGGATCGGCGCGAGCGAGAACAACATATAGAAGGAGAGTGCCGCGCCCTTGCTCGCTGCGCGGTGCTCGAACCAGGCCTGGACGGCGGCCGAGACCACACGGAAGGTGCGCGAGGCCGTGTGGCGGTCTGGCAGGAGGCGTCCACGCTGGGGCCGGGGCGGCGCGCCCTCGGGCGGCCGGGAAGCTTGTTCAGGAGACATGCCGGATCTCGGGTGGTGGAGGGTGATGGCCTCGTCACGTTCAGAGCATGGACGACGCAGCCGGCGCTGTCTGTCAGCGCGCGTCCGACCTGCGTTCATGATAATGCGCTTCCGGAGCGGCACCGGTGCAACCTGCTACAGTAGGTTCAGGCACAACCCGCCGGCGCGCGGACCCGCCGCGCCGGCCAGGAACAGGAGACCTCCGTGATCCGCACCTCGATCAGGCGCCCCGTTGCCGCGCTCTGCCTTGGCCTGCTGGCACTGGCCGGCTGCGAACAGCAGCGTGGACAGCCGGGGCCCAAGCCCATTTCCGGCGCCACCTCGAACGCCACCCCCGGCGACCGACCGGCACCGATGGCGCCGGGAGCATCGGTGCCGTCGGGCACCCCGCGCTAGCCGCCCGCACCGCGCTCTCCGCCTCCCTGCCCGGCCACGCCGACCTGCGGTCAGGCGGGCGTACCCGTTTCTGCGTCGATCCTCCCCGCCAGACCCATGTTTCAGCCCTGCAACCGGGTGCACACGCGTGCCGCACCCCGGCGCGAGGGCGCCCGGGTCGCGCGTCAGGACGCGCCATCGGCCCTGCCGCCCCACCGGCACGCGCAACGGCGTGGCGCCGGGCGGTCATTCAGGGGCGACATCTGCCGCCGCCTCCCACCTTGGCAGCGCTGCCGGGGGGCCGGGCGCCGCGCGATGACGCGCCGATCCCCCCAACCGCCCTGCGACATGTCACGCGACCACGCGCGCCTCCGTCCGCTTGCGTTACAGCGGCGAAACCGATCGACGCCGCCTGACGGCCCGCTCCGGGGCCGGCGCACGTGTCGATGTCGCGCAACCCCTATAAAACAAGCGTTTCGCGCGCATTGGCACACTTGTCGCTCTGTACCGGGCAGGGAGAAGCACGCGCCTTTGACAACTATTCGACAGACCACGCAGGAGGACCCCCCGCCATGCGTCATCCGCCCGCACGAATGACGGCACGCAGGCGCGCCCATCGATTGGCGGGCCCCGCACCGTCCGTGATTGACCTGCTGTCGCCGCCCCTGCTTCCGTCGCCCCGCCAGCCACTGCGCCCGGTCGCCTCGTATTGCGCGGCGGCCAGCCGCACGCTCGCGGTGTCCGCCAGCCGGCGCCGCAACGGGTTGCCGGCATGCTGAGGCCACGTCGCAAGGACAACAGTGGATGACAGCCGACAACGGCATTGCTTGCAGTATTTGAAAGCTTTACGTGCTCCGTCCCCCGGCGGGCACCTTTTTCCAGCAAGGGAGTGAGCCACCCATGAACGCCAGAGTCCCCGCCATCATCGCGCTGGCGCTGCTCTCGACCGCGACGACTGCCGCGTTCGCCGGCAACTACGCGTACTTCGACCGGCCCGACTGCGCCAACCTCAACAGTCACGCCGCCCTCAGCAACGACAGCTATGTGCGCAGCTTCGCCTGGGCCTGGGGCGACCTGACCTTCGCGCCCGACCAGAGCGCGCCCCACCCCGACGCGCGCCAGGCGCGCGAGAGCGCCGAGCCGCGCGACCCGCTGCCCACGCGCGGGCCGGCCGACGCCACGCCGCCACGGCACCGGCGCGACAAGATCAGCATGACTTGAATGGCATGACTTGAACGACGAGGGAGGCGCCAGGAACGATTCTTGAAAGGGAAGGATTGAGAGGGAGGGATTAAGGACGATCTCCGCGCGGGCCAGGCCGCGCTAGCCTGCCGCTGCTGTCCGGGCGATGGGACGAAGGGGGTCCGGCGAGCGGACGTCGCCGGGTTCCCCCTGGCACTTCGGTAACTTACTCCGCGGCAACCTACTCCGCCACGGCGCCTGGTTGCGAATCGACGCGGATGTTGTGCTTGTGCATGAGCCGGTACAGCGTCACGCGTGAGACATTGAGCTCCCGCGCCGCCGGCACCACGTGGAAACCGTGGCTGGCCATCACCGTGCGGATCGCCTCGCGCTCCGCCTCCTCGCGGATGGCATCGAGCGTCTTGCGCGGCACCTCCACACCCCCGTGCAGTTGCAGGTCTTCCGCGGTGATCTTGCGGTTGTCCGTCATGACGATGGCGCGCCGCACCCGGTTGATCAGCTCCCGCACGTTGCCGGGCCACGCGTACTGCATCATCGCCTGCGTGGCGCACGCCGAGAAGCCGCGAATGCGCCGGTGGGCCTCGTGTCCGTGCTCGGTCAGCACCGCGTTGGCCAGCAGCAGGATGTCCTCGCCGCGGTCGCGCAGCGGCGGAATCGTCAGCGTCAGCACGCAGAGCCGGTGGAACAGGTCGGAACGGAAACGGCCGTCGGTCTGCGCCAGCACCAGGTCCACGTGGGTGGCCGAGATGATGCGCAGGTCGAGCGGAATCGACTGATGGCCGCCCAACCGCGTGATGCAGCCCTGCTGCAGGAAGCGCAGCAGCGCCACCTGGCTCTCGAGCGGCAGGTCGCCGATTTCATCGAGGAACAGCGTGCCGCCCTGCGCCTGCTCGATCCAGCCGATCTTGCGCGCGTTGGCGCCGGTAAACGCGCCTTTCTCGTAGCCGAACAGTTCGGACTGCACCAGGTGCGAGGGGATGGCGCCGCAGTTGATCGCCACGAACGGGCCCTTGCGGCGGCTCGACGCCTCGTGGATCGCCTGCGCGGCCAGCTCCTTGCCGGTGCCGGACTCGCCCGAGATGAAGACCGGCGCGTCGTTGTGGGCCACCTTGGCCAGCGAGCGGAACATCACGCGCATGACGTTGCAGTCGCCGATCATCGGGCCGTGCGGCACATGCTCCGGCGCGCGGACGCCATGCAGGCTGGCCATGCCGTGGGCGTGCTTGAGCGTGTACGCCAGTTCGTCGAACGAGAACGGCGTGCGCACGTAATCCACGCAATAGTCGCGGATCATGCGGCGGATGCGCTCGTCCTCGATCATCTCGTTGGAGGTGATGGCCACCCAGGTCACGTGCAGATGCTGGAGGCCCTGCTCCAGTTGGGTCAGCTCCGCATCGGAATAGCTCGATTGCAGGTCGAGGATGCCCGCCATGGGCGCACTGCCGCGCACGACGCGCTCCAGGTCGCGCACCTGCTGCACGCGCCGGATCTCCCACCCCTGGCCGAATTGCTCGGCACTGAATCCAAAATCTTCGTAACGCGACACCAGCACGATCTGTGCGGAGCGTGTCGACGCTTTGCACAGTCGGTCCATGCCGTTCTCCCTGACGTTTGTCTTCTTGTTCGCGGCGGTGCCGGCAATCGCGCCGGAAGCGGGCCACATGGCCCGGCTGGGTTCCGCCGGCAGGGGGAGTTCCCCCGCACTCAACGTCGGTATCACGGTCTGGACAGACTGCGAGACTGTTCTTCGAGCACGCTGTCGTAGTCACGGCCGGCGTGCAGTTGGTCGCGGATGCGGCGGCGCACCATGTCCTTTTCGCGCATCAGGTCCACGCTGGGCGCTTCGGGCGACTGGCCGGAGTACTGGAAGTAAAGCGCCTTGTAGGTGAGCTGGCTCAGGATCCATTCCTGGAGCAGGGTGCGCTGGCGCGCAAGTTCCTCGGCCAGCATGCGATGGCGTTGCAGCAGGGCCTCCACGGCCTGGCGCGTGCGTGGCGAAATCTCCGTGTCCTCGGCGAGCAGCACGGCGACTTCGGTGTCCGGGCCGCCCAGGTCGGCATCCCGTAGTGAAATGGCGGACGCGTCACTGGCCAATGGCGCGCGGTGAATCGATCGACTGGCGGATGCACTGATGGGCCCGAATTCGGGACGCCGGATCTCTCCTGCGGTCATGATTTGTTCCCCGTTGAACAACACCCCCGGCACTGCGTACGATTACCACTGTCTATGTTTGGTCTTGAGCTGTCTGTTGTCTGCCACACGTGTCGGCCGTGTGGTCTGTTTATGACTTCCGTGATCTCGTGGTGGCCCCGCCGCCGCTGCAAGACGGTCTCGTCGGATGCTCTCGGCCGATGACGGCCGCCGCGCGCGGGGCGCGGCCTCGTCGTAGGCCGGAGTCAAGAAAGGGCGCTCTCACGCGCCCTTCGTCTACTTCGCCTCTAGTTCAGTGCATTTGAGACGGTTTGTCCAGCCCGAAGTGATCGTTTTCATTCATGTCTCATACTTTAGTGTGAGATCAGAATCGCACACCGCAGGCGACCCATCAGGTTAATGAGCGCTCACATTTAACGCAGAATCGGGTACGCCATCGGGCGGTTTCGTGCGGTTTCAATGCCCCGGCAGGTAATAGAACTTGAACAAAAACACGGCGGCGATGATCCACGCCATGAGCGGCACCTCGCGCGCGCGGCCGGTCAGCAGCTTCAGCACTGCGTAGGCAATAAAGCCGAACGCGACGCCATTGGCCACCGAGTACGTGAACGGCATGCCGAGGACGGTGAGCACGGCGGGCACGACTTCGGTGACATCGGTCCAGTCGATGTCGACCAGCTCGCGCAGCATCAGGCAGGAGACGTAGAGCAGCGCCGGGGCGGTGGCATAGGCCGGCACCGTGCCGGCCAGCGGCGCGATGAACAGGCAGGCCAGGAACAGCACGGCCACGGTCACGGCGGTCAGGCCGGTACGGCCACCGGCCTGCACGCCGGACGCGCTCTCGATATAGGCGGTGGTCGACGACGTGCCGAGCAGCGAGCCGGCCATGATCGCCGTGCTGTCGGCCATCAGCGCCCGATTGAGCCGGTGCATCTTGCCGGCCTTGAGCAGCCCGGCACGGTTGGCCACGCCCATCAGCGTGCCGGTGGCATCGAACAGTTCGACCAGGAAGAACACCAGCACCACGTTGATGATGCCGATGGACAGCGCGCCGGCAATATCGAGCTTGAACAGCGTGGGCGCGATCGACGGCGGCGCCGAGAACACGCCGTGGAAGGTGTTGCCGCCGAACAGGAAACTCAGCACCGTGGTGAGCAGGATGCCGATCAGGATCGCGCCCTTCACCTTCAGGCGGTCCAGCGCAACGATCACGAAGAAACCGATGGTGGCCATGATCGCAGGCGGCTGGTGCAGATCGCCGATGGTCACCAGCGTGGCGGGGCTGGCCGCGATGATGCCGGCGTTCTTCAGTGCGATGATCGCCAGGAACAACCCGATGCCTGCCGTGATCGCGCCACGGATCGCATGCGGGATGCCTTTGACGATCATTTCCCGGATGCGGAGCAGCGTGACCAGCAGGAACAGGCAGCCGGAGATAAACACCGCGCCGAGCGCCGCTTCCCACGGCAGGCCCATGCCCTTGACGACCGTATAGGCGAAGTAGGCGTTGAGGCCCATGCCCGGCGCCATTGCGATCGGATAATTCGCATAGAGCCCCATGATCAGCGTGCCGATGGCTGCGGCCAAGCAGGTGGCGACGAACACCGCGTCCTTCGGCACGCCGGCATCGCCAAGAATGCTCGGATTGACGAAGATGATGTACGCCATGGTCAGGAACGTGGTCACGCCGGCCAGCACTTCGGTGCGCACATTGGTGTTGTGCTCGGCCAGGCGGAACAGGCGCTCGGCGATGCCGGCGGTGGCCTGGCTGGCGTGGAAGGCGGGCGCGGCATCGCCGCCCGGCCGCTCGGCGGGGTCCGGTAGGGACATGTGGGGGTCTCCTGGAATCTGTTGCGCGTCTGCTGCGGCTCGGCTCGCCCGGCCCGGGCGGCGTCATGGGCTGCATGACAGACAATAGGCAAAAGGCGGGATGATCCCATAGGCCCACGTGACGGTGCCAGCCCCTGGCGGGGAATCCCTACCTTGACGGGGCGGCGAATCCCCCGTATAAACCTCAGCTAGATTCAAGCGACGAGGCAACAGTTCATTCGTTAGCCACCGTTGGTACTTCGGTTGTCCATGGTGTCCTTTCCTTGAGTTGGCAGTGCGATGGTGTGTGCACCATCGGTTTCTTTTTTATCTTTTTTTGGAAAGCAATACCATGCAAACCGGTATCGTCAAGTGGTTCAATGACGCCAAGGGCTTCGGCTTTATCAAGCCGGACGCAGGCGGTGATGATCTGTTCGCCCACTTCTCCGAAGTGCGCGCCGACGGCTTCAAGTCGCTGCAGGAAAACCAACGCGTGTCGTTCGAAGTCAAGAACGGCCCGAAGGGTCTGCAAGCTGCGAACATCACGCCGCTGTAAGCCAAGGTAGCTCCGGCACGCCGCAAGGTGTGCCAGCACCGAAAAAGCCCCGCCATCACTGGCGGGGTTTTTTTTCGCCTGTTTTTCGTCGGATCGGCCTTTCAGGTCTTCCGGCTTCGTTTTGTTGCGTGTCTTCCTCCGTACCCCGCGCAGTCGCGCCGCAGAAACGGGTACGCATTCCTGACTGATCTCCGCAGAATTGGGTACGGTTTGCGACGGATTGCCGCGCCGCGCATCGCGCCCTCCCGCAGAAATGGGTTCGCCATTCGCCCGGTTCTTCCCAGGGCGGGAGCCATCTATCCGTCGTCTTGGGCTCGCCGGTGCCGGATTTCGCGCCGAGTTGTCCCCGCAGAATCTGGTACGCGGCAAATTCACGATGTATACGCCCGATCCCTGCGATTGGGACGCAGAAATGGGTACGCTCGCCGACGGCGCGTGTCGGGAACGACATCGATGTGCGCGCAGAAATGGGTACGTTCCCCCACGACGCCCGTGAGGTATACGTCTGCGACCGCGCTGCGGGAGCCAAATAGAACGCAGAAATGGGTACGGCCGGAATCTCTACACACCGCCAGGTATACGTTGAGAGTGAGTACTGGCTTTTTCTATAGGCTAATGCTAGAGTCGCTTGGTTTCTGCAGGCTGACGCTATGCGCCTCCGATTCACGCAGATTTGGGTACGCTCCTGGAAATTGAGGCATGCTGAACCCGCGCAGAAATGGGTACGGTGCTGGGCGCCGCAGCAAAATGACGCCGTTTCGCAGAATCGGGTACGCCGCAGAAACGGGTACGCACAGGATGTGGTCGACCCCGAACCTGCCAGACGCAGAAACAGGTACGCTTTGGGGCGGCCGGCCCGCAGAATCGGGTACGCATCGCCTGTCACGCAGTCCGTCCGCGCACCCATTTCTGCGGGGATAACGCGGTTGTTCACAGGGCTTCCGAGCAGGGAAACGGCCACCGGACACGCTGCACGCAGAATCAGGTACGCTTTTAGCGCATTCTGTTGTGGAAAAGCCTGTGGGATCAGTGAGTTATCCCCGCAGAATCCGGTTCGCGGTTTCCGCTGAAACGGGTTCGCCCAGCCGCAGATTCGGGTTCGGGGCTTCGCAGAATCGAGTACGCTTCCCCGCAGAATCGGGTTCGCTGGGCGTTCTTTTTCCTTTTGAAATCAAGCCCGTTTTCCCTCCGTATACGGTTTACAAGTAGTTAACCCGTATCGGTATCGTTTACTTGTAGCTGATGTGCCGCCAACCGTGGACAACCCTGCCGGGTTGCCCACCGTATGCCGGACATCCTGCCAGTCTTGAGAAACCCGAAACCTCAAACAGCTGGCCAACAGACGAGTTGGCGATGTCACGCCGTGACCGCAAGCAAACGTCAACGGCACTCAGCACCTGAAAACACAAAGTACGTATACGTACCTGTTTCTGCGTGACAACGTTTACGGGTTCGCGTAAAAAGGCGGGTAATCCGAAGCCCGTCAATATGCCCATCAAACGCTCCCTGGCCACCGAGGGGGACCGCTCCGTCCTGCAAGGGGACCACGAGCCTTCCCGCATCATCGTTCCCGGAAACGAGAACGTCCTGGTTCCGTCCGAGAAATTCCAGCGCCTCTTCGACGAGGCTCAGGCGATGGAGCGCGAGGACGCCTGGCAAAGCGGCGAGGTGGGCTTCCTGAGCCGCGCCAGCGTGCAGGTGACGCTGCCGTACCGGGCGCCAAAAGGTGCGCCGCCCGTATGGACGCGCACCAGCGGCAACATCTCGCTGATGATCCAGCCGGGCTACTTCACCCAGCAACGCTCCGAACGGGCGGCCAATGGCCGTCAGAAGCTCGTGTCCGAAACCGTTTCGCTAGGTTATCCATACGGCTCCTATCCACGCCTGATGCTTGCCTGGATTGGCAAGGAGATCATGGCGAAGAAGAAGCGCGGCGAGTTTACCGGCACGGTCGAAGACCGCCGTATCTCGCTCGGCAATTCGCTGTCGGAGTTCATGTACAACCTCGGGATTCCGATGGCTACGGGCGGCAAGCGCGGGACCATGACGCTGGTGCGCCAGCAGATGATCCGCCTGTTCTCGGCGACGATTGCAATCGTGCAGAACAAGTCGACACCGACCCCCAATCAGACGCCCAATCACGAGCCCCTGTCGATCGATCGCGTGGGTTACCTGCTGGCCGACCAGCTCTCGACGTGGTGGGACCCGATGCAGCCTGGGCAGGGTTCGATGTTCGAGAGCTTTGTGGTGCTGTCCGAGCCGTTCTTCAACGAGCTGGTAAACCGCCCGGTACCGGTGGATATGCGTGCCCTCAAGGCGCTCAAGCAATCGCCGTTTGCGCTCGATGTGTATTCGTGGCTGACGTACCGGTTCTTCACGATCCAGCGCCGCACCGAGATCCCGTGGGAAGCGCTGCAAATGCAGTTCGGCACGGAGACCGAGAGCGAGCGCAAGTTCCGCGCGCTGTTCCGCAAAGCACTCAAGGACGTGTTGGTGGTCTATCCGGGCGCGAAAGTGGACGCTGATTCGTCAAAGGCCCTGATCCTGCAGCCGTCACGCACTAGCGTTCGCAAGCTGGCCTGAAGGCGATCTGACCGCCGGAACGAAAAAGGCAAGCGACGAGCGCTTGCCTTTTTCTTTACCCTTCACGCGCTTGCGCACGTGGCGGGGCGTTCAGTGAAACAGGGTCAGGCGGGCTTGATTGCCGATGCCTGCAGACCCTTGGGGCCCTGCTTCACTTCGAACGTCACACGCTGACCATCTTTCAGGGTCTTGAAACCCGAGCCCTGGATTTCCGAGAAGTGCGCGAACAGATCTGCACCACCGTCGTCCGGGGTAATGAAGCCGAAGCCCTTGGTCTCGTTAAACCACTTGACCGTACCGGTTGCCATAGGAATTTCCTTTCGAAGCAAGTTCTTGTACACAACGCAAACAACCGTTCAAGCACGTTGAGGTCTCGTAGATACCGAACGGAAGCCAACGAGGTTGACACGACTTGACTCGACTGTAGCGCGCATCATAACCAGTTTGTTCTGCTGTGTCATGTGCGGGGTAATGCGCACTATCTTTACTTTAGGCGGATTCTCTGCCTCATTTCAAGAGGAAATATCCCCAAGTTTGAGGTAGGCCGTGTTTACCCTTCGCCGTCGCGTGGTGGCGTGACATTACGGCACATAAAATTTGAATAATGAAAAATGGGTTGTAGCGCACTGCCGATTTGGCTACAGTTCCGCCTGTAGAGAACTCGTCATGTGCGCTTTCAGCGCTGAAAGTGAGGCCAGTGTGGCAGCAAAAATCATTACCGTGTTCAACCAGAAAGGCGGCTGTGGCAAGACCACGGTGAGCATGCACCTGGCTGGCACGCTGGGCCTGCGCGGCGCCCGTTCCATGCTTGTCGATATGGACGAGCAGGGCACTGCCACGCGTTGGGCCGCACAGGCGAGCGACGAACGCCCGTTTCCTGCTTCCGTGATCGGCCTGGCGCCCTCCGGCGGTGCGATGCACCGCGAAGTCCGCAAATTTATCCACGACTACGACTACATCCTTGTCGACTGCCCGCCCGCCGTGCATTCGGCCGCGCCGTCGAGCGCGCTCCTGATTTCCGACCTCGCGATTATCCCGGTCGTCCCGTCGCCGCCCGATCTTTGGGCGGCAGTGGCGGCGAAGACGCTCGCGCAGCACGCCCAGGTCCAGAATGAGACCTTGCAGATCCGCGTTATGGCCAATATGGTCCAGCGGCGCGTCTCGATCGCCCGTCAGGCCATTGAGATCCTGGGCGATGACGGCGATGTGCCGCTGCTGAATGCCATGATTGGCTCACGCTCGGCGTTCCGGGAATGCCAGGCCATTGGCTGCACCGTGCACGGTGTGCCGGGTGCCCGCGAGGCCATACAGGAGGTTGACATGATGGTCGACGAAGTCCTGTCCCTGATCGAGTAATTCCCCATGGCAACAAAATTGAAGAGCCTCAAGGCTGGCATGCTGGCCGGCATGGCGGCGGAGAAGACCCGCAACGACACGATGGATCGCTTCGCGAGGGCGGAGGCGGCAATCTCCCAGCATCCGAACGGGTTGCTCCAGACCCAGCGCGCCGAGCGTCCGCCGGTTGCCGAAATCCAAACTTTCAGCGCTGAAAGTGCGGAATCGTCGGAAACGGGCCGTACGCTGATCAAGATCCCCATCGCGCAACTGCACGACAATCCTTTCAATGCGCGTCGAATTTATGATCCCGCAGTGGTCCAGGAACGTGCCGCGTCGATCGCCACGCATGGGCAGAAGACACCCGGTCTGGCGGCTCCGGACCCCGTGCGTCCCGGGCACTACATCCTCATCGACGGTCACTATCGCAAGCGGGCCCTGGCCTCGGCCGGCAAGCTCGAGATGGAATGCTTCATCGAGAGCGACCTCAGCGATCTCGATTTCTACCGGCTGTCGTTCCTGCTCAACGAGCAGCGTTCGGACCAGTCCGCACTCGATAACGCCATCGCCTGGCGTCAGCTGCTGGATGAAGGCAAGGTCCAGAAGGAAGAGGAGATCTGCGAGCTGACCGGTATGTCGGCTGGCACGGTCAACAAGACCCTGGCGCTGCTAAAGCTGCCGGACTCCGTGCTCGGCGTGATGCGCGAGCGGCCGAGCGCCATCGGGATTGCGGCCGGCTACGAGTTGACGCTGTTCTGCAAGATCGCCGGCGAGGACCGCACGCGTGACCTGGCAACGCGCATCATGAACGACGGCCTGTCCAGCCGCGAGGTCGAGGCGATACGTAAACAGGCGCAGGAAGGGAAGTCGCGCAAGGTCAAAGAGATCAGTCGGCAGTACAAGATCCGGACCGAATCCGGTCAGCTACTGGGCACGATCAAGGAGTGGGATTCGGGCCGGGTGATGCTCGATGTTCAGCTGTCCGATCGCAATGCCCGGGAGGACCTGCTCGAGGTACTTAAGGCACGCTTCGGACTGGATAAAACGCTACTCTGAGTTTTTTGCAGTCGCTTCGCTAACTCATTGTTTCATCGAACATTTGGATCGCAGCAAAAGGTACGCTCGGGGTCATTTCGGGGTGTCCGGCAGCGGACGCCCGGCGAGCGCCAGCAGGCGCGGTGTGAAGTCGATTTCGGCCAGTTCACGACCCGCTGCGAAGCGCTTCCAGGTGCCCCGCAGCAACTGATCCAGACCACTCGCCGCGTAGCCTGCACTATCCTGCGCCTGCTTGGCGCGCCCCCGCGCCGTGGCTGGAAATTCGCTCGGCGCGAGCAGGGCGGCATCTGCGTTCCAGCCGGCCTCCACCTGAATCCCCCGATCGGCCCAGTGCGCACGCAGCGCCATCCAGACCTCTTCATCGAGCAGCAAACCTGAATCTTCGGATGCATTTCCGGCCCCGGGCAGCAGCCGCGCGCTGCGCCCGGCGAGCCGGACATCCCTGAGCCGCATTGCCGGCAGCGCCGAGATCCGCACCCCGTGCCGGTGCACCAGCAGGGCTGTTGCCCGGGCCGCCCGGTGTCTAGGGGAGGGATCCACCGTCTCGAGCCAATCCAGGAAATCATCGACGACACCGGCCGGAAGCAAATTCGAGCGATTCGTTTCGATAGATTCCGACGCAGCAACGGGTACGCTACTGGCCACCACCGCCTGACCACCTTGCCGCAGCCCCGACCGCGCCATGGCTCGGAGCAAGGCCCGAACCACGCGCATCGAAGCCTCGATCGAACTCGCGCCAAGCGGCCTTTCGAATGGCCGCCAGTGCGCGCGGTCCCGGGCGCCCGCCGGGCCGCACCAGAAGCTCGCCGGCTGCGGGTCGGCCAGGAAGCTGCGGTAACGTGCAAGGTCGTCCGCGTCCAGCGCCCGGACTGCCCCCCGCTGTTGAGCAACCCATAGCAGCAGCCGCTCGGCCTCTCGACGGTAGCCGGCGGTCGTATGCGGGGAGCCCCTGTGGCGAGCCACCCAGTCGCGCACGAACCGCAGGTCATCCCCCAGCAAGCCCGCACCGGGGTAGTCAGGCGCTGGCGCCAGCATGTGTTCGAGCGGGATGGGATCGCGCATCCCCGGCCCCAGCCGCGCTGGTACGAGCGCAGGCCGGCCACGATGTTGTGACGGTGAAAGCACATATGGTCGGACTGCCGTAGCAATTTCCGACTGCTGCTGACGCAGCCAGCGTGTGATGATTTCGGCAGATTGCTGGCCGATGCGGGGCACGGCGCGCCACCAGCTACTGCCACGCTGGTTCGCCAGATCGGTCAGATCGGCAATGGTGCGTACGCCACCCGTGGCCAGCCGGCGGGCGAGGCTGGGGCGGAACCACAGCGACACCTGATGCCCGGGCAGCGGCCGACCCTGGCCGAGCCGCTCGATGGACGACAGCGCGTCCACCCGGCGCGTCATCCCGGCGTCAGACCGCCCGCGCAGCGCCTCGAACATGGCCGCGATATCGGGCCGGTCATGCTGGAGCGCGAACTGCACGAGCCGATCCCGGAGCGTCAGGATGCGCTGCACCGCCTGATGCTCGGTCAGCACATCGTCATCGTCCGGATCGAGCAGGTAACGATTGGCGATATCCACTGGCCGCATGCCCTGGGCATAGGCCCGGACCACGGCAAATTCGGTTCGGGTGAGCTTGGTGGCGGCCAGCGTGTCGGGATCCGTGCTCATGAAGAAGGGACGATAAGTGCTTGAGTTATAACAGTTTTAGCGGAGTGCCAATCCGTACCAGGCACTTTTGAATATCAAAATGCAATGTAAATTATTTTCGATGGGAAGCCAAGCCGCCTCTATCGTCCTCACCTATATAGATGGCTGGAGATCAGGGATCGGGATGTGAAGCATACGTGGCAACCATTCACGTCATACGCGTGCCGTATGGAAAACAGTCGCCAAAAAGCGCCCGTTAATGCACTTTACGCCGTGAGCGACCTCGCAAAAACCCCACACGGGAAAACCCCCGCAATGCAGCATTTGCTTGCAATCACTCGGCGTGCTTCCTATGCTGAACACCAGAATTCAATTTAATTTGAATCTGAGTTGCGAAGCATCTAACGCGTGAATACGCGAAACGGGGCGGTAGGCATCCTCCGAGGGAGGGCCGGCAGGACAGCAGCGAGCCAGGACGGGAAACGCTGCAAGGCTCAGGAGGCGATACCTATCGTATGGGCGTGCAGCCGTGCCAAAAGCGGAGCATGTCCAATCAGCGCGCAGTGGATTGTACGCGGCATCCGCGCGCGCCAATAAGAAGTGAGCGGCCATGGCCACCATCCTGTTGCTCGAGCCACATCCTTTGCTCCGCCTTGGGCTGCGCCACCTGTTGGCACAGGCGCATGTTCCCGGCGATCTGGTCGATATCGATCCCCAGTCCCTGCATGAACCGGATCCGTGGACGCACCACGCCGATCTGCTGATCTATGGCCTGCCCGCCGATGCGGAAGCTGGCTGGCTCGGCCTTGCCGGCCTGTGCCAGCGGCTGGAGCCGCAGCGCGTGCTGGTGCTGGCCGAACACGTGCCGGCACCCATGCCCGAATTCGGCCTGCCCGAGACCGTGCGCGGCCTGCTCGCGAAAGCCTGCTCCGCCGAGGCGCTCGAAGCGGCCATCCGCCTGGTGCTGGCCGGAGGCGAATGCTTCCCGTCGCCCGTCGCCGTAATGCGCGGCGCCGAGGCGGCCGCCAATCAGTTTGCCCAGCCTGGCCAGCCGCTGCCCGTGGTTCACGCCGCGCCGGTACCGGTGCCGGCGGCCCACGCGGACGGTCGCGACGGCCGCCATGCCGCGGCGCCGATCGTCGTGCCGCTGCATGGTGTGCCGAGCCACGGCCCGCAGTCGCACGCCACGCCGCTGGAAACCCCGACGGCGGGCGCCCATCTGCTCAATATCACCGAGCGACAGTACGAGGTGCTGGCCCTGCTCGCGCGCGGCTATCCGATCAAGACCGTCAGCCGGCTGCTCAATATCTCCGTGGCCACGGCAAAGACCCACGCATGTACGCTCTATCAGCGCCTGCACGTGCGCAACAAGGGCGAGGCGGTCTACGTCGCGCTCCAGCGCGGGGCCACGCTAAACTGGCCGGGGCCTGCCGTGACCGCGCCGGCCTCGATCCGCTCGTCCGCCGTCCTGCAGCCCCGGGAGGCCTGTGAGGCCGCCTGAGCGCGGTCGCGCGGCCTGCCACTCGCGTCCCCCATCTGCCGGCCCGCCCTCATCCGAAAGCATGAGGCGGTGACCGGCTGCGCTTGCTAGCGTTATTGCAGGCCGATTTGCAGACCGATTTGCGGACTGCGTCACCAGACGCGTGCCGCCACCGTCATCCATCCCCAGCCTGCCATCTGTTGCCTTCCCGGCTGCGCCTGTCGCGCGGGCAGGTCGTGCGCGTACCCGTTTGGCACGCGTTGAGTGAACCGACGTCCGATAACCGTCGCGCCAGCGGTACGTAACGCCGCGCGGTGCAGACGCCCAACATGCCGATCTCTGTCGATGACGACCTACCTGATCGCCAGCAACGAAATGATGTGCCGCATCCTCGCCAGACGCATGGAGGGGCAGGACATCTCCATGCCCGTGCGATGGCACGCGCCTGACTGGCTGCTCGATACCCCGGATGCGGAGGCGCGTGCCGCCACCATCGACAATCCGGACGCCTCCGAAGCCGTGCCGCACGCCCCGGTGGACATGGCAGTCATCGACTGCAGCGGCGTGGAGGGCGACCCCCGCGCGCTGCTGGACCGCGTGCGCGAACGGCTGGCTCCACGCCGCTGGCTGGTGCTGTCCGACTCGCTCGATGCCGCGCTGATGGTCTACGCCGCCCAGATCGGCGCCAGCGGCTGCCTGGCCGTGCCCGCCCCGATCGAACTGGTCTGTGCCGCCGCCGCGCTGGTATGGGCCGGCGGCCAGTGCTTCCCGCGCGCGGCCCTGGCGATGCTGCGCGCCCAGCCGCGCCATGCCGGCGCAGCGCCCGTCTCCCACCTCTACCCCCACCCCCACTCCGCTGACGGCACTACGGCAACCGGATGAAGGCGCGGCCGCGTCGCGCGACCTATGCTTGCGAGAAGTCCACGGTCTGAAGCCGGTGCCTTTGAGAGGCCGGCCGCCGTGGCCAAGCAGGGGGTCGTATGGAACGGGGCGTCAATATCCTGGTCGTGCATGGCTTTGCCGTGCGCGAGGGCCGGGGCAAGTGGGCATGTTGTTTCGAGATTCGGCTCGCCATCGCAGGAGGCGGGCCGTTGTTGTTTCGGGGCGAGCTGCATGGCCGGTGCTTTGCCACCGAGGCGGCGGCCGTGCTCGCCGCGTGCGAGTTCGGCGAGCGGGAGGCCTCCCGGCACATGGCCACCGCGCGCGCGATGATCGCGGCGGACGATGACGAGGCGTCGCGCCAAAAAAGAAGCCCGCCGACCGGGGGACCATGCGGGCTTTGAAATGACGCCGTCCTGGACGTGCGCCATTCATGTGACGATAGCCAAACGCGGGCAACGGGCGTATTGGCCAGAAGCATCACGCGCCGCATGGGGCGCACGCCGCCACCGCCAGGCTCCACCTTCCCGCGCAAACGCATGCCCCGCGCCGGGCGCGCGCCCGGCCGCAGCGCGCCGCGCGGCGCCGTCTCCACCTTCTGGCTGGTTGAGGCGGCTGAACATTGCGTCGCACACTGCGGGCGCGACGGTGCGAACCTCCGTCTGCCGGCCTAACCCCGTCATCCTTTTCTGTGAGCTGCCGCACCATGTCTGCCTGGCCCCTTGTCTCGCGCGTTGGCGAAAGCGCACTGCTCATGCCGTGCGCGCTCGTCGTGTTCGCGTGGCTGCAGTCGAGCCGCGCCCCGCACGACCGCGCCAACGCCGTGCGCTGGGCGCTCACGCTCGGCTGCGCCGTGGCGCTGGTCGTGGCCAGCAAGCTGGCCTACATGGGCTGGGGCATCGGTAGCCGCGCCTTTGACTTCACCGGTATCTCCGGGCACAGCACGATGGCGGCCGCCGTGCTGCCGGTGCTGGCGCGGCTGCTGGTGCCGGAGCGCCATCGCGCGATGGCGGCGCTGGCTGTGGCGGCGAGCGTGGCGATCGCCATCGTGGTGGGGGTGTCGCGGCTGGCGCTGGAGGTCCATTCGCCGGCCGAGGTCGTGGCCGGGCTGGCGCTGGGCTTCAGCGCCAGCGCCACCTTCCTGGCATGGTCGGCCCGGCCGCTGCGCGCTGCGCCGCGCGTGGTGGCGGGCGTCGTGCTGCTGCTGGCGCTGGCAGCGCCGCATCCGTCCGTGAGCCTGCCGACGCATGGCATGCTCGAGCGCATCGCCAGCCATCTGGCCGGGCGGGAGGCGCCGTACCGGCGCGGCGAGTGGCACGATGGGCAGGGCAGGCATGAAGCGCGACAAGAACGGGATGCGGCGCTGACCGGCGATGCCACACGCTGTGTGCGCCACCAAACAGACCCGCCCGCCCGGCAGCACGACGATACCTGACAGGGTGGCCCGCTCCGCCCCGGCAGGAGAACCAACATGTCAGCAGTGCGCGCCTTCGTCGCTGGGCGACAGGGAACCTTCCAGTACCTGTACCGCGTGACCGACGCCCTCATCATCGGCGCCACCGGCTTTGCCATCGGCGAACTGGTCTTCCCAGACGGCCTGCGCGGCGCCACCCCGGTCCACGGCTTCCTGACCGCCTTCTGCGCGCTGGGCGCGCTGCTGATCTTTCCTGCCTGCGGCCTGTACGGGTCCTGGCGCGGACGCAGCAAGGCAGGGCTGGCCGTGCGCGTGCTGGCGGCCTGGAGCGTGGTCTGCCTGCTGGCACTGGTCTCCGCCTTCCTGCTGCACCAGGTGGCCGGCGTATCGCGGCTGTGGTCGGTGCTCTGGGTGGCGTGGTCGGCGGTCGGCCTGGTGGGTTCGCGCGTGGTGCTCTACGGCACCCTGAGCAGCGTGCGCCAGCAGGGCATCAACGCCAAGCGCGTGGTGATCCTCGGCTACGGGCCGCTCGGGCACGACATGTTCCGCCGCGTGGCGCAGATTCCCGGCGCCGGCTACGAGGTGGTGGGCATCTATGACGAAGCCGGCACCGACGATCTCCCTGAAGGCGTGGCCCCGCTGCGCTCGCTCGACCAGGTCTGCACCTTCGTGCACGCCCACCGCGTGCGCGAGATCTGGCTGACGCTGCCGATGGCGGCCTGCCGCGACCTCTACGACGTGGTCTTCCACTTCCGCAACGACCTGGTCGACATCCGCTGGGTGCCGGACATCATGTCCGTGGAGTTGCTCGGCCATCGCTTCTCCGAATTCATGGGCCTGCCCGTGATCGACCTCAACAGCCCGCCCGATTCCGGCGTGACCGGCCTGGTCAAGGCCAGCTTCGACCGCGTGTTCGCGCTGGCGGTGCTGCTCGGGCTGTCGCCGCTGCTGCTGGCCATCGCCCTCGCCGTGCGGTTGTCCTCGCCAGGTCCGATTCTGTTCCGGCAGGCACGGCTTGGCATGGACGGCCAGCCGTTCCATGTCTACAAGTTCCGGTCGATGGTGGCGCACACGGATGCCGGCGTGACCCAGGCCACGCCCGGCGACCCCCGCGTGACGCGCGTGGGCGCCTTCCTGCGCCGCACCAGCCTGGACGAGCTGCCGCAGTTCCTGAACGTGCTGCGCGGCGAGATGTCCGTGGTGGGCCCGCGCCCGCATGCCATCGAGCACAACGAGCTCTACAAGGAGATCGTGGACCGCTACATGCTGCGCCACCGCGTGAAGCCCGGCATCACGGGCTGGGCGCAGATCAACGGCTGCCGGGGCCGCACCGACACGGTGGAGAAAATGCGCCGGCGTACCGAGTTCGACATCTTCTACATCCGCAACTGGTCCTTCGTGCTGGACCTCCGCATCATCGTCCACACCGCCGTGCACGGCTGGACCGGCCGGGACGCCTACTGACGACTGACCCAGCCCGGCAATGTGACCTGTCGCGCGTGCCCCAGGGCGTTTGTTGGACACCGCACCGAAGCCGTACCCCCGCTGCGGCCCAATGGCACCGTGAGCAGGAAACGATCCGAAACAGGCGCCCGGCAAGGCCAGCGCCACACCCTGCCTTCTGACCAGGAGATACGCCATGAAGGAAACCATCCGACAGATCCTTGCCGAAGTGGCCCGCCTCGACGTCCCCATCGAGACGCTGGACGATCAGGCTGACCTCTACCAGGCGGGCCTGTCGTCGCTGGCCACGGTGCATGTGATGCTGGCCCTCGAGAACGCGTTCAACATCGAGATTCCCGATCACATGCTGACCCGTCAGCTCTTCAAGAGCGTGAACTCGCTCGCGGCGGCAGCCTCGCAACTGCAGGAGGCTGCGTAATGAACCCCGTTCTCGCCGCGGTGGACCAGGCGTCGCCGCATCCCGCGCCAGCGGACTCCGCCACCCTGATCGCTGCCGCCCAGGCCGCTGCCGCCGTCGCCGCCACGCATGCCGATGCGGTGGACCGCGACGCGCGCTTCCCGGACGAAGCCTTCGTCACGCTGCGTGAGCACGGCCTGCTCGGCGCGATGATCCCGACGCACCTCGGCGGCGCTGGCGCCGCGCTGGATACCGTGGCCGCCATCTGCCGTGTGCTGGGCGGCGCCTGCGCCGCCACGGGCATGGTCTACGCGATGCACCAGATCCAGGTGGCGTGCGTGCTGGAGCACGGCATGGGCAGCCCATGGCACGAGGGCCTGCTGTCCCGCGTGGCCGGCGAGCAGCTGCTGCTGGCCTCGGCCACCTCGGAGGAAGCCATTGGCGGCGCGCTGCGCAACAGCGGCTGCGCGGTCAACGCCGAGGGCGAGCGCTTCCACCTGCTCAAGATGGCGCCGACGATCTCGTACGGCGCGCACGCGGACGGCATCCTGATTACCGCGCGCCGCAGCGCCGACGCCGCGCCGTCCGACCAGGTGCTGGTCTGTGCGCTGAAAGCCGACTACACCCTCCAGAGCCTGAACACCTGGGACACGCTGGGCATGCGCGGCACCTGCAGCAACGGCTTCCGCCTCGAAGCGGCGGGCGATGTGGCGCAGATCCTGCCGGTGCCGTTCGGCCAGATTGCCGACGAGACCATGACGCCGGTGTCGCACATCGTCTGGAGCGCGCTCTGGCTCGGCATTGCCGGCGACGCCGTGCAGCGCGCCAAGACCTTCTTCCAGGGCCAGGCGCGCGCGCGTCCGGGCTCGATGCCGCCGTCCGCGCCGCGTGTGGCGGAGGCCGTGAGCCTGCTGCAGATGATCGAAGGGCGCCTGGACCTCGCGCTCGCGCACCAGCGCGAGCGGCATGTGGCCAAGGCGGTGTCGTCCTTCACGCTGGCCGCCGAGATGAACGGGCTGAAGACGGCCGTCTCGACCATGGCGCTGGACGTGGTGCAGCAGGCGATGCTGGTCTGCGGCATGGCTGGCTACAAGCACGGCACGCCGTTCAGCCTGGGACGCCATCTGCGCGACCTGTGGTCGGCGCCGTTGATGATCAACAACGATCGCATCCTGTCCAACACGGCCAACCTGCTGCTGGCCGACCGGACCTGAGAGCGGTCGGAACAAGGAGCTTCCATGGACGCCCAAACCGTAACGGCAGACGCGCACGCCCTCGGCGGAGCCGGTGGCAGCGCTGCCGCGCCCACCTTCCTCGAACAGCTGATCGAGGCCGGGCTGCTGATTCCCAGCGGCGTGCTCGGGCTGTATGGCCGCAGTGAGACCTTCGAGGCCATCGCCGAAAGCCTCAACCGCATGGTGAAGCGCCTGGGCGCCGATCACCAGGCCGAGACGCTGCGCTTCCCGCCGGCCATCGGCCAGCATGACTTCGAGACCAGCGAGTACCTGAAGAGCTTTCCGCAGCTGGCCGGCACCATCCACAGCTTCTGTGGCGATGACCGCGGCCATCGGCGCCTGCTGGCGCGGCTGGAGGACAAGGAAGACTGGACCGACCAGCAGCAGCCCACCGGCGTGGTGCTGACGCCGGCCGCCTGCTATCCGGTGTATCCGGTCATCGCGCGGCGCGGCCCGCTGCCGCCCGAGGGCAAGATCATCAACGTGATGTCGTACTGCTACCGGCACGAGCCCTCGCTGGAGCCCACGCGCATGCAGCTGTTCCGCCAGCACGAGTTCGTGTGCATCGGATCGCCCGAGCAGATCATCGCGTTCCGGGAGATGTGGATGGGGCGCGGGCAGGCCGCCGTGCAGGCGCTGGGCCTGCCGATGGAGCTGGACGTGGCCAACGACCCGTTCTTCGGGCGCGGCGGCAAGATCGTGGCGGACAGCCAGCGCGAGCTGAAGCTCAAGTTCGAGTTGCTGATTCCGGTGAACGACGGGCTGGGGCCCACCGCCTGCATGAGTTTCAACTATCACATGGACCACTTCGGCGCGCTGTGGGGCATCCGTACCGCCGATGGCGGCACGGCGCACACCGGCTGCGTGGGTTTTGGCATCGAGCGTCTCACCTTGGCGCTGCTCAAGCATCACGGGCTGGATCCGGCCCGTTGGCCGCAGTCGGTACGGGATACGCTCGGAGGCCAGTAAATGTACGGTGACGGCAGGCTTCGGCCGCGGGGCGGCCCGGCATTGCATGGTGGCAATCCGGTGTGGGCACACGCCAACCGCCATATCGATCTCTGGGTCGAGCTGCTGCATGGATGGGAACTGGAACCCGTGGCGGCCCTGCCGTTCGCCGTGACACAGGATTTCGAGGGCGACCAGTTCACGCTGGCGAGCTTTCCGCCCGGCGATCTTGAGCGCCTCTACGGCATTCACACCCACGAGCTGTCCACCTACGACAAGCTCGAGACCCACGTGGCCGCGCAGACCTGCCGGGGCAACGTGGTGCTGTTGGAGGTGGACGGCTTCTACCTGCCCCAGCCGCCCAATGCCTACCGCCGCCAGCACACGCGCTCGGCCATCGGCATCGACGTGCTGGTGCCGGAGGCCAACGCCGTGGGTTTCTATCATGGCGATGGCTACCACACCGCCAGCGGGGACGACTACGCGGCCATCTTCCGGCAGGCGAGCATCGCCCCCGAGTGGGAGGCGCCCGCGTTCCCCCACGCCGAGGTCGTGCGCCGGCGCTTTCCGGCGCAGGCGGGCGAGGCACTGGTCGCGGCCTCGCTGGAACTGCTGCGCCACCACCTGGCCTGCCGGCCCCGCCAGAACCCGATCACCGCGTTCCGCAGCGCCTTTCCCGGGCACCTGGAGCAGCTGATGGCGCGCGGCGAGCCCAACTTCCAGGTCTACGCGGCCAGCGTGTTGCGGCAGCTGGGCGCCAACTTCGAGCTGCTGGGGCGCTATCTGCGCTGGCTCTCGGAACACGGCCAGCCGTTGCCGGATGCGATCTGCGAAGCCTGCTACACGATGGCGTCCGAGGCGATGGTGATGCAGTTCCGCCTGATGCGCGCCGTCATCAGCCACAAGCCGGACCCGTGCCAGGACTGCCTCGACCAGCTCGAACTGTCGTACGAGGGCACCGTGCCGGCGCTGGCCGCCTATTTCGGGGAGACTGTCACATGACCGCGCGTGATCCGGAACCGGCGCTGCAACCCGTCCTGTGGTCCGGCGTGGCCGTGGGCGATGCGCGCCTGGAGGGCGACTGGACCTTCCTGGAGACGCTGGCCGGCGCGGCCACGCATCCGCGCGAACTGGGCGAGGACGGGCACTGGCTGCCCGCGCCGGTGCCGGGTACGGTGGCCAGTGCGCTGCGCGTTGCCGGCCGGTGGGACGATTCCGCCCCGCCGCCGCTGCACCAGCACGACTACTGGTACCGCCTCCATTTCGCCGGCAGCGGCCGCCGCGTGCTCCGCTGCAACGGGCTGGCCACGCTGGCCGAGGTCTGGCTCAACGGCGTGCAGGTGCTCACCACGCGCCATATGTTCGTCGCGCACCAGGTGGCGGTGCAATTGCAGGGCGCCGACAACGTGCTCCATATCTGCTTCCGCGCGCTGCATCCGTGGCTGCGCACGCAGCGCGGCGCGGTGCGCTGGAAGCCGCGCATGATCCAGCCGCCCACGCTGCGCGCGGTGCGCACCACGCTGCTCGGCCACATGCCCGGCTGGTGCCCGCCCGTGCACGCGGTGGGCCCGTGGCGCGATATCGAGCTGCTGCACCCCGAGGGCGCGGATGTCGTGCATGGCGCGCGCGCCGTGCTGGCCGGCCATCTCGATGGGCGCGACGGCGTGGTGGCGCTGCAACTCCACTTTCCCGGCCCGGCGCCGATGCAGGGCAGCTTCCGGGCCGAAGGGTCCGATGGCGGAGTCTGGCACGGCGAGCTGCGCCGCGTGGGCGCACACTCGCTGGCCGGCACCCTGCGCGTGCCCGATGCCCAGCGCTGGTGGCCCCATACGCACGGCGAGCCGGCGCTGTACCGCGTGCAGGCCGAGGTGGGCGGCCATGCCATCCCCTGCGGGCAGACCGGCTTCCGCACCATCACCGAAGACCGTGACGGCGAGCCCGGCGCGTTCGCGCTGCGCGTGAACGGCGAGCGCGTATTCTGCCGGGGCGCCTGCGTCTCCAGCCACGACCTGCCGGGTCTGGCCGACACCGACGAAGCCGTGGCCAGCTGGCTGCAACTGGCGCGCGACGCCGGCGCCAACATGGTCCGCGTCAGTGGCGTGACCTGCTATCCCGGCGAAGCGTTCTACCGCCAGTGCGACGCCCTCGGCCTGATAGTCTGGCAGGACTTCATGTTCGCCAATTTCGACTATGGCAGCGAGACCAGCGCCACGCCGGCCCTGATGGACGACGCCGCGCGCGAGGTGGCCCAGTGGCTCGCCGGCACACGCGCCCATGCCAGCCTGGCCGTGCTGTGCGGCGGCAGCGAGGCCGAGCAGCAGGCCGCCATGCTCGGCACGCCGCGCGGCGCGTGGCGCCAGCCCCTGTTCGACACGCTGATTCCCGCGCTCGTGGCCGAGCATCGCCCCGACGTGGTCTATGTGCGCAATTCACCCAGCGAAGGCGCCTGGCCGTTCCAGCCCGATACCGGCATCACGCACTACTACGGCGTGGGCGCCTACCAGCGCCCGCTGGCCGACGCCCGGCTGGCCAACGTGCGCTTCACCTCCGAGTGCCTGGCCTTCGCCAACGTGCCGTGCGCGCGCACGCTCACCGAGGCCGGGCTCTCGCAGCCGCTGCACGACCCGCGCTGGAAGGCACGCGTGCCGCGCGACGCCGGTTCCGCCTGGGATTTCGAGGACATTCGCGATTTCTACCTGCGGGCGCTGTTCGAGGTCGATCCGCCCCGCCTGCGCTACGAGCAGCCTGCGCGCTACCTGGCGCTCTCGCGCGCGGTGGTGGCCGAGATCATGACCGACGTCTTCAGCGAGTGGCGCCGCGCCGGCTCCACCTGCATGGGCGGGCTGGTCTGGCAGTTGCAGGACCTGTTGCCGGGCGCCGGCTGGGGCATCGTCGATGCCCGGGGCCGGCCGAAATCGGCCTGGCATGCGCTGCGGCAGGTCTGGCAACCGCTCCAGGTGCTGATCACCGACGAGGGCTTGAACGGGTTGCACGTGCACGTGGTCAACGAATCGGCCACGCCGCGCACGGTGCAACTGACCTTCCGCTGCCTGCGCGATGGCGAATTCGCCACCGTGCACGCCACGCAAACGCTCACGCTGGCCCCGCGCGAGACGCGCCGGCTCGTGGCGGCGGAGTTGATCGATCACTTTTTCGATTTCACCTACGCCTATCGCTTCGGCCCGCCCGCGCATGACGTGGTCCTGGCCAGCCTGCACGACCCGGCGGACAGCAACGCGTTGCTCAGCCAGGCGGCGTACCTGCCGGACCGCCGCGCCGCCGCGTTGCGCGCGCCAGGGCTGAGTGCCAGGGTGGAACAGGTGGATGGTGCGTGGTGGCTGACCGTCAGCGCCCAGCGGTTTGCGCGCTGGGTGCATATTGAGGACCATGCATTTCGCCCGGAACTCGACTGGTTCCACCTCGGCCCGGGGGAATCGCGCCGTATCCGCCTGATGAATGAGGGAGGGGGAGGAGGTGGGGGAGACGCCATTCCTTCAGGCGAGATCTCCGCCCTGAATGCGGAGCGCGCGCTCTCCTACGACGCCTGATCTCATCCTCTCAACCCCTGCCCGCTGCGCCATATGCGGCGCGGCAGGGCGCCATATCCGCCGGGCCCGGCCCGTTGCGCGTCATCTCCGCCTCTCCGCCGTTTGCCTCCCTCCTTCCCTCCCAAAGCATGACCGCCGCACCAGCCGTCTGCCTACTGTCGATTCTGATCTGCATGGCCCTTAATGGAGTCAACAACGAGACAGCAATACCCGGGGCCCGCCAGGCACCGGGAATAAGAGGGTGGCAGCTACGGGGCTGCCGGAGATCGCCAAAAACGCAAACGGGTGGAGCGGCGAGATCGGGTCACATCCCACACGGAGATTGCCGTGCGGGTGAGGACCGATGCTGCTCCCGGGTCAGAGGGAGGAGAATCACCATGATTACGCATCGGTCAGACTTGCATGTCAATCACCTGCTCAACGCGTTGCCGCGTCACGAATGGGAAACGCTCTCGCGGCATTTCGAACTGGTCCGGCTTCGCGCCGGTGAGCTGCTGACCGACTCGGGCCAGCGCATCGTCCACGTGTACTTCCCGACCACGTCGGTGGTCTCGCTGCTGTCGCTGCTCGAGGACGGCGCCACGGTGGAATTCGCGGCCGTCGGCAACGAAGGACTCGTCGGCATTCCCGTGGTCACCGGCGGCGACACCATGCCGAGCCGCGTGGAAGTGCGCAGCCCCGGCTTCGCCTACCGCATCCCCGCCCGTGCCCTGCGTGCCGAACTGGCCCACATGCCCGCCCTGCAACGCGTGACCCTGCTCTACGTGCAGGCCGTGCTGACGCAGATCGCGCAGACCGCCGCCTGCAACCGCCACCATTCGCTCAACAAGCAACTGTGCCGCTGGCTGCTGTTGGCGATCGACCGCATGAGCTCCAACGAACTGGTGATCACGCAGCAGGTCATCGCCAACATGCTCGGCGTGCGCCGCGAGGGCGTGACAGAAGCGGCCGGCAAGCTCGAAGACCTGGGCCTGATCCACCACAGCCGTGGCCACATCACGGTGCTGGACCGCTGCGGGCTGGAGAAGCACTCCTGCGAGTGCTACAAGCTCGTCAAGCGCGAGTACGACCGCCTGCTGCCGGCGCTGGTGCAAGCCTGATTCCCGCCAGGGCGATGCGGCGCGGTGTGATGCCGCGCCGCGCGCATTCCTGCCGAAGGATCCTTGCGCCAACCGGAGAGCCCGCCATGACGGTCACCTCGCTTGACCTGCCCGAACTCGATGCCAAGCCGGGCGGCGACGCCCAGGCAGCGGTCGTCCCGCTACGCATCGGCCTGCTGCTGGACAGCCCGCAGGCGCTGCACCACCTCTACCAGCTCGTGCTCTGGGCCCGCAAGCAGCCGGGCCTGGCCATCACCCATTTGATCGTGCACGCGCCCGTGCAGGGCGGTACCCCGCCGTGGGACCGCATGCTCGCGGCCATGCTGCGCGGCCTGATGCGGGCCGAAGGCATGGTGCTGCGCCGCACCTATCGCGGCCACCTGACCCGCCACGACCTCGCGCGCTCGATTCCCGAGCGCCTGGACATTGCCGCGCCCATGCCCGGCGCCAACGGCCATATCCAGTTCGACGTCGCCGCGGTGGACCAGGTGCGCGCCCTCGGGCTGGACCTGCTGCTCGGCTTCGGCCCCGCCACGGTCGATGCACGCATGGCGGCTGCCGCGCGCATCGGCACGCTATGGATGCGCTATGGCCGGGGCGGCGTGGCGCCAGCCGCCGGTTTCGACGAATGCCGGCACGCCGAGCCGGCCACCGGCTTTGCCATCGAACGTATCGACGGTACGCGCCGTGTGCTGCGCGCGGGCCGGGTGGGCACGCGCGTGAGCTACCTGGAAAACCAGGCCCACCTGTACCGCAAGGCCGATGTGCACCTGCGCGCGTTGCTCACGGGCATCGCTACGACGGGTACGCTGCCCTCGCCGGCCGGCGCGCCGGTTCCCGGGCTGGCCCGGCCCGCTGCGCGCGACCTCCTCGGCTACGCAGGCCGCCTGTTCAAGCGCGCGGCGATCAAGGGCACCCAGCGCGCGCTGCACATGCGGCGCAAGTTCGGTATCTCGATCCTGCAAGGCTCCTGGCGCAACGCCGACCTGCGGCAGGCCGTGGAGGTGACCGCGCCGCGCGGCCGCTTCTGGGCCGATCCGTTCCTGTGGACCGGCCCCGATGGCCGCGTGGTCTGCTTCGTGGAGGACTACCGCTACGCCACCGGCCGCGCCCATATCTCGGCGCTGGAGATCGTCGGCCATCGCGCGGTGGATCTTGGCGCGGTGATCGTGGAGCCGTACCACATGTCGTTCCCCTACCTGTTCGCGTACGAGGGGGCGCTGTATATGTGCCCCGAATGCTCGGGGTCCGGACAGATCCGCGTATATCGGTGCGCCGAATTCCCGCTCAAGTGGGAGTTGGCGGCTGTGCTCATGGACAACGTCTCCGCCGCCGACACCGTGCTGTTCCCGCGCGACGGCAAATGGTGGATGCTGACCAGCATGGACCCCGCCGACGTGAAGGACCATTGCAGCGAGCTGTACCTGTTCTCGGGGCCGTCCCCGCTCGGTACGGACTGGACGCCCTGCACGGCCAACCCGGTGCGGATCGACCCGGCGGGCGGGCGCAACGCTGGCCTGATCATGGACGGGGGGCGCATCTACCGGCTGGCGCAGCGCCAGGGCTTCGACCGCTACGGCGAGGGGCTGATCGTCAACGAGGTGCTGGCGGTCTCCGACGAGGCGTACCGTGAACGCGAGGTGCGCCGCATCGACCCGGACTTCGGCCGGCGGCTGATCGGCTCGCACCACATGACCAGCACCGGCACGGTCACCGTGGTGGACCACGTGCGGCGGGAGTTCGTGTTCTGAGTAACTTGGGCGCCCGGCTTCGGGCGCCCGTTCGACCGCCGTCTCCCTGCGATCCAGCGCAGTTCAGCGCAGCGCCGGCTCCGGATCGATGCCGGCGACGAGGGCGGCGATGGTGTCCGCATCCTCGCAGAAATGGGTACGCAGGTACTGGTCGAGCAGCGCGTAGACCGCCTCGCGCGCCGCGTAAGACCGCAGCGCGTGGTCCACTTCATCCGAAATCACACACTTCACATGACGATAGCGCCGCAGTTGCCGCCCGCGCGCGCCGAAGTGCGTGGCGAGTTCCCCAAGGCCCGGATCGTAGCCGCCGAAGACCAGCCACACCGGCACGCTGCGTTCATCGAGCCGACGAATGAGACCATGCACCTGACGCACCGGCGTATCAGCGTGAGTAATCCATGCGGCCAGCGTCTGCGCCCGCGTGCGCATACGGGCCATGATGCGGCGGCCCAGCTCCCATGCAATCGAGCCGATTTCCGCGTCGCCCTTGAAGACGCGTACCCATTTCTGCGTGTCCAGCGCAGCGGTCAGATACACACGCGTGGCGGCCTGGCGTGGGCTGGGGCGCTGCTGCACCACGTCCTGGATGCCGAGCCCTTCGGGCCACAGGAACTTCTGTACGTTGACCAGCACCGCACCGGCCACGTGTTCGCTGCCGGTGGCGGCGTGCAGGCCCACGAAGGCGCCCGAGCAGATGCCGAACAGCACCACGCGGCCAAAGCCCTGCGCGGCCAGCCATGCGGCGGCGGCGGTCACGTCGCGGCGCAGGTGGCTGCCGTAGGGCTGGAAGGCATAGCGGGGCAGCGCCAGCGAGACGCTGTCGCCAATCCCGCCCAGGTCCATCCGCATCGACGCAATGCCGCGCCGGGCGAGGTAGCGCGCGCAGAGCACGCCCATGCGCGCATCGCCCACATGATGGCCGGCGCCGGTGTTGATGATGAGCACCACCGGCGCGCCGTCGCCGCGCGCGGCCGCGGGCGGCTCGCACAGGATGCCGAACAGGCCGTCGGCGCCGTAGTGCGCGCGGCGCTCCACGAAGCGGTCACCGTGCAGCACGGGCGCGTCGTCGGCGGCCAGGCGGCGCACGCGCGCACTGTCGGGCTCGCGGACATCGGTCTCGGGCACGCCGGCCAGCCACGCCGTGGTGTGCCGGAACGCCTGCCAGGGCAGGTCGTTCAGCTCGGGATAGCTGACGTAGGTCTCGTATTCGTCGAACGGCGCCTGCGTTACGTCGCAGCCGAGTGCGGCGGCGGTCTCGGCCAGCCGGCCGGCGCCGTCGAGCGTGCTGGCCGACAGGATCAGCATGCGCGCGGCAGGGCGCTGGCGCAGCTGTCCGGGTTTGCCGAGGTCGCACGCCTGGATCGCGTCGATGGTGTCGCGGTAGAAGCGGTTGCCGACCACGGTCATGAAGTCTTCGGTCTCGGCCGGATCGAGCTGGTCCGCCGGGGACGACCGCGCGGTGCTCTGCAACGCGCGCAGTTCGCGCAGATGGTCGCGCCCCCGTACCACCGGGGCCAGCAGCACCAGCGCGTCGATCGCCTCCACCTCCATCTCCTGCGTGGCGAGGACGGCCAGCAGCGCGCCGAGGCGGATGCCGCACAAGGCCACGCGCGTCACGCCGGTACGCTCGCGCAGCACGCGCACGGCGGCCACGACGCTGGCCGTCCACGCCTGCAGCCGGGCGGGATCGCTCTCGTCGCCATCGGAATCGCCGGTGCCGTGATAGTCGAATCGCAGCGCCGGCATGCCGTTGGCGGACAACACCGTGGCGAGGTAGCGCCAGCCACGGTGCGTCATGATCGCTTCCTGCCCGAACGGGTTGCACAGCACCACGCCGCAGGCATCGGGCGAAAGTGGGGAACGGGGCACGATAGGCCGGTGCAGCCAGCCGTAGCACCCGTCGAACAGCAGCGGTTCCATCACGGCGTGCACCATCCCCGGGCCGTGCGGCCCGTGGCCGCCGTGTCCGTCCCCGTGTCCGTCCTCGTGCGGACCCTCGCCCGCGCCGCCCATGGCGCCGCCGCCCTCAGGCGCCCGCATGGACATGCACCGGCCCCGCCGCGCCGAACGTGGCCACCAGGCCAGACAGCGTGCGGTCGTAGGCGGACTCCAGCACATCCAGGCAGTCCGAGCAGGGGTCCTGCCGGCCCCGGGCCACCGCGCGCGCCAGCCGGAACTGCAGCACCTTGGCTTCCGTGGCGATGCTGTGTGTCGCGTCCACCACCGGCTCGGGCACCTTGTGGCCCTGCCGCGCCAGCCACGTCAGGTAGTGATGCAGCATCTCGAAGTTGGCGCCCAACTGGCGCGGCACGTTGAACGTGTACTGGTGGAAGTAGGCGTCGCCGCGCGCCAGCATCCGCTCCATATGCGACGGAAACACCGCACGCAGCCGGCTCACCGGGTTGGCGGCGGGGCGCCGCGCCAGATGCTCGCGCAGCAGCCGCACCGAGGCATCGGCCAGCATGCCCGGCGCCACCGGTGCGCGCACGCGCTTGGCGCACTCGGCGTAGGGGAACAGCAGGTCCGGGTTGCCGGAGAGTTCGGGCGTCAGGCGCAGCAGGCCCTCGTAGTCGTCGCCATTGACGGTGTGGTAGCCCAGGCCGTGGTAGTAGCCCAGCCGGCGCGCCTGCGCATCGATCATGTCCACGCCGATCGACGTCTTGACGTGTTTCTGCCGATAGGCGGTGGCCTTGGTGTCCGGCAGGTAGTAGCTGTCCACCTCCACCAGCACCGTGTGGCCGCGCCCGACCTGTTCGACGAGATGCGTCTCCAGCGCATCGTAGAGCGCCATCTCCTGCACCACCGTGCCGTACAGCCGCTCGATGTCGTTGGTCGGGTATTTGAAGAAGGTGAAGTGATCGCCCTCGAAATCCTGCGTGACGGTGAAGGGCAGCGCAGCGCGCGGCTCGAGCCCCCAGCCGTTGAGCAGTTCGATCCACAGGTCGATGTAGCAGTTGGTCTCCTGCCAGATCACGTCTTCGCCATGCAGCGCGTGCGGCGCGGGCTGTGGCGTGCTGCGTGCCAGGGTCGCCGTGACATTCATATGGATTCTCCTCCGCTGTGTAGGCATGCCGCGCCGTGCCGGGCGCGGCCAGACGGTCTCCATTACAGCCCCAACCGCACCAAAGATTGGTGCGCGAGGCAACACAGGCGACGCAGCAAGGTGCACGTTTGCGCGCATGCTGGCGGAGCACCGGCAGAGGGCAGGCCGCGTGCCGGCCGTCGCACTTTTCCCTGTTTTTTTGCGCTCTGATGGGCACGCCACCGCACGCCGGGCAAGGTGTGCGGAAGCGTACAGAGACGGCGAGGGGCCGTTCCTACACTGCAACTCATGGATTGGGACGCGTGCCGCCAGCGTTGCGGCGCGCGCATCGAGAGACAGCGGTGAGCACGGGGAGCGTGAGCGCGGCGCGCAGCGCCGTCCGTGCCTTTGGACAGACCAGGAAGACGGGCATGAACTGGGTGGACAAGGAATTCAGCGAGCTGACCACGCGGGAGCTGTATCAGATCCTGCGCGTGCGCAGCGAGGTCTTCATCGTGGAGCAGGGCAGCCTGCTGCTCGACGTCGACGGCAAGGACATCGTCGGCACGCACGTGCTTGGCGTGGAGCCGGCGGAGGACACACAGCAGGTGGTGGCCTACGCCCGCCTGCTCAAGGGGGAGGGCAGTGAGATCCGGATCGACAAGTTCCTCACGCGTATGTCGCGTCGCGGCGACGGCACGGCCGAGGCATTGATGCGCAGCGCGCAGGAGGCCATCCAGACGCGCTGGCCCGGTGCGCCGGTGGCCATCCAGGTGCCGTTCTACCTGCGCGAGTTCTGCGAGGGGTTCGGCTTCAGCAAACGCGAGGGCCCGTACCTGGAACACGGTACGCATTTCATCGGCATGGTCTGGCAGCCGCCCCGCGCGCGTGCCCGGCTGTTCCGCCTGACACGCTGAGCCGCATGCGGCTCGGCCGGGAGAGCATTCCATGAACCAACCGACTCCGGTGGGCCTGCCGCCCGTCACGCTCGGCGCAGCCCTCGCGCCGCCTGTGGCTGCGGCGCTGCCCGTCATCCAGTTCCCGATCCAGCCCGTGATCATGGCCGGGGGCGCCGGCACGCGCCTGTGGCCGCTCTCGCGCGAACAGTTTCCCAAGCAGCTGCTGAACCTGGTGGCGGAAGACACATTGCTGGAGGCCACCGCGCGGCGCTTCGAGGGCGTGGCGGTGCTGGCGGGCCGCCCGGCCGGCATCGAGCCGCCGCAGCTGGTGGTCTGCGGCGAGGAACATCGCTTCATGATCGCGGACATGATGAAGCGCGCCGGCAAGCCCGCGCGGCTGCTGACCGAGCCCTGCGGCCGCAACACCGCCCCGGCGCTGACCGTGGCGGCGCTGCACGCGGTGGCGGCTACCGGTGACGGGGGCGAGGGGGGCGATGTGGGTGATGTGGTGCTGGTGGTGACGCCGGCCGACCACAGCGTGACGGACCTGCCGGCGTTTCGCCAGGCGCTTGCCACGGCGGTGCGCCATGCCGATGCCGGCGCCATCGTCACGCTCGGCGTGGTGCCGGTCTCGCCGGAAACCGGCTACGGCTATATCCGCGCCGGCGGCACGGCGGTCGATGGCGCCTACACGCTCGAGAAGTTCGTCGAGAAGCCACACCTGGAGCTGGCCCGGCACTACGTGGAATCGGGCGGCTACTGGTGGAACAGCGGCATCTTCGTGGTGCGCGCGGCGGTGTGGCTGCGCGCGGTGAGCCAGCTCCAGCCAGAGATGTACATGCAGTGCCGCGCCGCCTACGAGGCCGGCGAGGCTGGTGAGGCCGGCGGCGATACGTTCCGGCTGAACCGCGAGGCTTTCGGCGCGTGCCAGTCGGACTCCATCGACTACGCCGTGATGGAGAAGCTCGAAAGCCTGCCCGACGTGCCCGCACGCGTGGTGCCGCTGGACGCTGGCTGGTCCGACGTGGGCTCCTGGGCCGCGATCTGGGATATCGCGCCCAAGGACGCCCTCGGCAATGCCGCGCGTGGCCGCGTGGTGTTCGATGGCGCGACGGCCTGCCTCGCCCACTCGGAAGGCCGGTTGATTGCCTGCGTGGGCGTGCATGACGTGGTGGTGGTGGAGACCGCCGACGCCGTGCTGGTGGTCGACAAGGCCCACGTGCAGGACGTGAAGAACGTGGTGCAGCGCCTGCGCGCCGAGCATGGCAGCGAGGTGGTCAACCATCGCAAGGTGCACCGCCCGTGGGGCTGTTATGACGCCATCGACCATGGCGACCGCTTCCAGGTGAAGCGGATCATTGTCGAGCCCGGCGCCAGCCTCTCACTGCAGATGCACTACCACCGCGCCGAGCACTGGGTAGTGGTGCGCGGCACCGCGCGCGTCACCTGCGGCGAGACCGTGAGCATCCTCAGCGAGAACCAGTCCACCTACATCCCCATCGGCACGCTGCACCGGCTCGAGAACCCCGGCAAGACGCCGCTGGAGATCATCGAGGTGCAGTCGGGCGCCTATCTGGGGGAAGACGACATCGTCCGCTTCGAGGACAACTATGGCCGCAAGTAAGGAGATGCCGCGATGACCGGGCTGCTTGCCTGCGCGCTGGACCTGCTGCTGGTGGCGGGCAGCGCGCTGCTGGTGCACCAGCTCATGCTGCCCCCGGCGTTGCCGGGCCATGGCCTGCCGCTCGTCTGGTCGGACACGCAGACCATGCTCGTGTCGTTCAACGCGCTGCTGGCGGTGGTGCTGTTCGCCGCCTTCGGCGTCTACGGCCAGTGGCGCGACCGCTCGCTCAGCCAGCTTACCCACCGGGTGCTGGCGGCCTGTGGCGTGGTGGCACTGGCCGGGCTGGCGCTGCTGTGCACGCCGCGCCTGGAACATGTGCCGACCTCGTGGTTCATCGCCGTGACCGCCGCCTCGGCGGGCATGTTGCTGCTGGCGCGGCTGGTGCCGGGCTGGGTGGCGCGGCGGCTCGGCCGGGCGGCCACGCGCACGCGCACGGTGGCCGTGGTCAGCACGCGCTCCCATGCGCGCAACATGCTGGCGCAGCTGGCCCATGCACCGGGCGCGCAGTACCGCGCCGTGTGTGTCTATGACGAGAGCGACGACGCCCCCGAGTGGCTGCACAACGTGCCGGTCTGCGCCAGTTTCCGCGACTTCGCCGGCATGGTCCGCGCGCGCGCCATCGACGAGATCTGGCTGGCGCTGCCGCTGGCGGACCAGCATCTGGTGCGCCGCTTCGTGCGCGAGTTCCGCAACGACTTCGTCGACATCCGCTACATGCCGGACCTGCGCGGCCTGCCGCACCTGCAATGCTCGGTGGACAAGGTGCTCGGCTATCCCACGCTCAATCTGGCCGTCTCGCCGGCCGACGAATACCAGCTCTGGCCGAAGGAAATCTTCGACCGCGTGGCCGCCGCGCTGGCGCTGGTGGCGCTGATCCCGCTGTTCGTGGTGGTGGCGGCGCTGGTCAAGCAGTCCTCGCACGGGCCGGTGTTCTTCCGCCAGCGCCGCAAGGGCTACGACGGCCGCGAGTTCGAGATTCTCAAGTTCCGCACGATGTGCCTGCACGACGAGGCGCCCGGCACGGTGACGCAGGCGCGGCGCGGCGATCCGCGCGTGACGCGCGTGGGCGCGGTGCTGCGTGCGCTGTCCATCGACGAGCTGCCGCAACTCCTCAACGTGCTGCGCGGACAGATGTCGCTGGTGGGGCCGCGCCCGCACGCGCTGGCGCACGACGAGCTCTACAAGAACCTGGTGGAGGGCTACATGCACCGCTACCGCATCCGTCCCGGCCTGACCGGCTGGGCGCAGGTGAACGGGTATCGCGGCGAGACGTCCACGGTGGAGAAGATGGAGACCCGGGTCAAGTTCGACCTGTTCTATATCCGGAACTGGTCGTTCTGGTTCGACATGCAGATCATCCTGCGCACGCCGGCGTGCATTTTGCTCCGGCGCAACGCCTACTGAGAGCGGCGCGGGCGGTATTGAGACAGGGTACGTGTAAGTGGCGGCAAGGCAGCGCGGCAATGGAGCCCGCCCGCTGATCCGCCGGGGGACGCCAAGATGGACCTATCGGTAATCATTCCCAGCTACAGGCGCTGCGACGACCTGGACCGCTGCCTCCGCGCGCTGGCGCGCCAGCAACGCCCCGCCGACGAGGTGGTGGTGGTGGCGCGCGCCGACGACGCACCCACGCTGGCGCTGCTCTCGCGCTGGCTCTCCACGGCCTGCCCCGAGACGCTGCCGGGCCTGCGCCTGGTGACGGTGGACGAGCCCGGCCAGGTGGCCGCCAACAACCGCGGCTTCGCGGCCGCGCGCGGCGACATCCTGTGCCTGACCGACGACGACGCCGCGCCGCATCCAGACTGGCTGGCGCGCATTGGCAGCCACTTCGCGCGCGATGCCAGCCTTGGCGGCGTGGGCGGGCGCGACCGCGTGCACGAGGGCGGCCGCATCCTGCAGGGTGCGGCAAGCTGCGTGGGCCAGGTGCGCTGGTATGGCCGGGTGATCGGCAATCATCACATCGGCGCCGGCGCGCCGCGCGACGTGGACGTGCTCAAGGGCGTGAACATGGCGTGGCGGCGCAGCGCGGTGGCCGGGCTGCGCTTCGATACGCGGCTGCGCGGCGCGGGCGCCCAGGTCCACAACGACCTCGCCTTCAGCCTGGCCGTGCGCCGCGCGGGCTGGCGGCTGCTGTACGACCCGGCGCTGTGCGTCGATCACTTTCCGGCGCCACGTGCCGATGCCGACCAGCGCGCGATCTTCAACGCCGAGTCCTACTACAACGCCAGCTACAACCTCCACCTGGTGCTGGACGAGCACCTGCACGCCACCGGCGTGCCGGCCAGCCGCCGGGCCATGGCGGGCGCGTGGCAGGTGCTGGCGGGCTCGCGCAACTATCCGGGCTGGCTGCGCGCGCTGGCGCTGTGCCTGGGCGGCGAGGGTGGCCGCGCGTGGCGGCGCATGGCGCTCGCGCAGCGCGCGCGGGCCGACGCCATGATCGCCCTGGCCGCCCTGCGGCGGATGCCCCACGTGGGGCCGCCCACGTCCGGCGTGCCGGAACGTGCGGAAACAGACGTCCGCCCCAATGCCGGCGGCGCTTCAATGACCCCCATCGGTATGCAGCAACAAGGGCGCGCAGGCGCCGACAAGGAGAAGCTGCCATGGTAATTCGATTCCTCCCCCGCCTCGCCGTGCTGGCCATGCTGGCCGCGCTGGGTACGCTTGGCGGCTGCACCTGGGCACCGGGGCCCGCGCTGGACAGCAGCCGCATGCAGGACGACCTGGCCGCCAAGACCGGTACGGACGTCTATCCGGTGAAGCTGATCACCGCCGACGTGGTGCGCGCCCAGCCCGATTCCATCGCGCTGGCCGCCGCCGTGCCCGATTCGCCGGCCCGCACCGGCAAGCTGGGCGCCGACCTCGACGCCTACGAATACCAGATCGGCCCGCAGGACCTGGTCGGGGTGACCGTGCTCGACCACCCCGAGATGAGCTCCGGCCTGATGACCGCCCCGGTTACCGGCGCCACCGCGCCCGTGCCTGGGGTGCCGCAGATCACGCCGACCGTGTTGCCGTCCGACCAGAGCGGCTACCGCGTGGACCGCAACGGCGAGATGTATTACCCGCCGGTGGGCAAGCTGCGCGTGGGCGGCAAGACCGTCGACCAGGTGCGCGGCATGATCACCGGGGCGATCAAGAACACCGTGCGCGATCCGCGCGTGGATGTGCGCGTCATCGCCTACCGCAGCAAGCGCGTGGACGTGACCGGGCAGGTCCGCACGCCCGGCATGCTGCCGGTGACCGACGTGCCGGTGACGCTGGTCAACGCCATCACGCGGGCCGGCGGCTTCGCGCCGGAGGCGGATGTGCAGAAGGTGCGCCTGACCCGCGACGACAAGCTCTACGAGTTCGACCTGGAAGCGCTGATCGAACGCCGCAACGGCGCGCATGACTTCCTGCTGCGCGGCGGCGATGTGGTCTACGTGCCGGACCGCCTGTCCAGCCGCGTGTTCGTGCTTGGCGAGGTGGCGCGGCCGCAGGCGCTGCTGATGAACAAGGGACGGCTGTCGCTGGCCGATGCGCTGGCCGGCGTGAACAGCATCGATATCCGCGCCGCCGACCCACGCCAGGTCTTCGTGGTGCGTGGCATGCGCGACAAGCCGCAGACGCCCGACGTGTTCCGGCTCGACATGACCCAGGTGGACTCGATGCTGCTGTCCACACAGTTCCGGCTCGAGCCGCTTGACGTGGTGTACGTCGGCACGTCCGACGCGGTGCGCTTCAACCGCGTGCTCGAGCAGATCACCCCAACCATCCAGACCCTGTTCTTCACCAAAGAACTGGCTCGCTAGCCGCACGCGTACGGAGCCGACATGAATACCCCTTTCCAGCGTCCCTACGGTACGCCACTGCCCCTGGAGGACGACGAGTTCATCCTGCGCGATCTGGTGCGCATGGTGCGCCAGCAGCTTGGCTGGGTGATCGGCATCACGGCCGTGGTGGCCGCGGTGGCCACGCTCTACGCCTACTCGCTGCCGGCAATCTACGCGGCGGACGCGCTGCTCCAGGTGCAGGCAAAGAACGCGGACAGCAACCCGCTGTCGCGTGCTTCGCAGATGATGGGCGGCAACTCGCCGCTGGGCACCGAGACCGAGATCGAGATCATCCGCAGCCGCTCGGTGCTTGAGCCGGTGGTGAATGCGTTCCGGCTCAACGTCTCGGTGTCGCCGGTGGTCATGCCCTACCTCGGCAACCTGGCGCGGCGCTTCGCCAAGGCGGGCGAGCCCGCGCCGGCCTGGTTCGGGCTGTCGCGCTACGCCTGGGGCGGCGAGCAGATCGACCTGGAGCTGCTCGGCGTGCCGCCGGCGCTGGAAGGCGTGCCGCTGACGCTGCGCGCGCTCGGCAACGAAAGCTTCGCGCTGTACGACCCCGAAGGGGTGAAGCTGCTGAGCGGACAGGTGGGCGAGATTGTCGACGACGGCCCGCTGCAGATCCGTATCGGCAAGCTCGTGGCCCGGCCCGGCACGGAGTTCACCGTCACGCGTGCGAACCAGCTTGCCGCCATTAGCGGGCTGGCCAAGTCGCTGCTGGTGCTGGAGCAGGGCAAGCAGACCGGCATCGTGCAGATTTCGATGGAGAGCAGCGACCGCGTGCGCGCCATGCAGATCGCCAACGCGGTGGTGCAGTCCTACGTGCGGCAGAACCTGGAGCGGCATCAGGAGGAAACCGCCCGTACGCTCGACTTCCTCAACGCCGAGGTGCCGCGCGTGCGCGCCGACCTGGAGAAGGCCGAGGACGCGCTGGCCGCGTTGCAACAGCGCCAGGGCGCGGTGAAGCCGACCTCGGAAGCCCAGTCCTACCTGGCGGGCGGGCTGGAGCTGGATCGCCAGATTGCCCAGCTGAACCTGCAGCGCACGCAGCTGCTGCAACGCTTCATGCCGGGCCATCCGCAGGTGCAGACCATCGACACGCAGCTCGGGCAGCTGCGCGCGCTGCAACAGAAGCTGGAATCGCGCTTCCACGACATGCCGGCGTCCGAGAAGGCCGGCGTGCGCATGGAGCGCGACGTGAAGATCGCCCAGGAGATCTACATCTCGCTGCAGAACAAGACGCAGGAGCTGATGATCAACCGTGCCGGCATGGTCGGCAATGTGCATGTGCTGGACGAGGCGCTGGTGCCGTCGTCGCCGGTCAAGCCCAAGCGGGCGCTGATCATCGCCGCCGGGCTGATCCTGGGGCTGGTGCTGGCGGTGCTGACGGTGTTCCTGCGCCGCGCGGTGTTTGGCCGCATGCACGAGATGGAGGAGATCGAACGGCGCCTGGCGCTGCCGATGTTCGGCGAGATTCCGTTCAGCCCGGCGCAGAGCTGGCTGGAGGACTACTCGCGGCTCGAAGCCACGACCCCGCCCGAGTTGCCGCTGCCGGTGGAACTGGCCGGCGCCGAGCACGTGCCGGTGACGCCCGAGCGCGCCGAGGAATGGCTGCCCGCCGCCACCCGTCCGGTGCTGGCGGAGAGCCGGCCGCACGACGAGGCCATCGAGGCGCTGTGCGGCATCTGCACGCAGTTCCAGTTCACGCTGGAGCAGATGGGCCACCGCGTGGTGGCGATGGTCGGGGCCACCTCCGGGGTCGGCAAGAGCTTCGTCACGTCGAACCTCGGCACGCTGCTGGCCAAGTCGAACCGCCGCGTGCTGCTGATCGATGGCGACCTGCGCCGCCAGCGCCTGTCCGGCTACTTCAACCGCGCCGCCGGCATGGGGCTCTCGGAAATGCTGGGCGGCCGCATCGACGCCAACCAGGCGGTGGTGCCCACGGGCGTGTCGAACCTCTGGATCGTGCCCGCCGGCAACTTCGGCGCCACGCCGGCCGAGCTGCTGATGAACACGCGCTTCCGCCAGGCACTGGACACCTACGCGCGCACCTACGACCTGGTCATCATCGATACCCCGCCGGTGCTCGATCACAACGATGCGATGGCCGTCTCCGCGCTGGCCGCCGCCACCGTGATGGTGCTGCGCGCGGGTGCTCATACCGAGGAACAGATCGTCGATGCGGTGAAGCGGCTCAAGCGCGCCGGCGGCAACGTGGTGGGGGGCATCCTCAACACCGTGGTCGGCGAAGCCGTGCCGCAGTCCGACAGCCTGAGCGACACGCTCGCGCGCGCCGCCGGGCAGCCCGCGTGATGCGCCGCCCTGCCCGTCATACGCGCCACACGCGTCTCGCACGCCTCCCGGGAGCCCGCCCGTGATGACCCTCGCCCTCGACGGCCCCCGCCGCGCCAGCCGGCAGCTGCATCCCGCGCTGGTGCCGGGGCTGTTCTTCGCCTTCGTGCTGGTGCTGATCCTGCTCAGGCTGGGCCGCGTGGTGGAGCTGGCGTACCCGGTGGGCGCCGTGCTGGTGGGGCTGATGTGCTACCGGCGCAACCCGGCCGAGTATGTGTCCTTCATGTGCTGGCTCTACTTCCTCTCGCCCGAGGTGCGCCGCATCGCCGACTTCTTCAACGGCGCCTACAACCCCATCAGCCCGATCCAGATGGCGCCGGTGCTGGTGGCCATCCTCAGCGGCCTGACCGTGCTCACCCACTACCGCGTGGTGGCGACCAAGCGCGCCTTCCCGTCGCTGCTGATCGTGCTGGCGATGACGTATGCGCTGGTGGTGGGGTGCATCCGCAACTCGGTGCCGTCCGCGCTGTTCTCGTTCGGCTACGCCATCATCCCGGTCTTCGTCGGCTTCCATGTGCTGGCCACCTGGAAGCACTTCCCGGTCTATTCACGCGTGCTGGTCTCCACGTTCAGCTGGGGCATGTTCGTGATCGGCATCTACGGGGTGATCCAGTACGTGCTGATGCCGCCCTGGGACGCCATGTGGATGCTGAAGTCCGGCATCGGCTCGGTGGGCGAGCCGCTGCCGTTCAGCTTCCGCGTGTTCAGCACGCTCAACTCGCCGGGGCCGCTCGCCACGGTGCTGATGGGCGGACTGCTGTTCATGCTGGCCGGGCGCGGCAAGGTGGTCTGGGTGGGCGCGGTGTCCGGGCTGGTGGTGCTGCTGCTGACGGCCGTGCGCTCGGCCTGGGGCGGACTGATCATCGGCGGGATCTACGCGCTGGCCTGCATCGACGCCCGCACGCGCGCCCGGGTGATCCTCGCCATCCTGATCGTCTCCGCGCTGTCCGTGCCAATGTTCGCCGTCGAGGAATTCGCCAAGCCGGTACTGGACCGCATGGAGAGCGTGACGTCGATCAAGGACGACCGCAGCTTCCAGATCCGCATGCGCTTCTACGAGTCCTTCCTGGCCGTGGCGACCAGCGACATCGCCGGGCAAGGCATGGGCGCGGTTGGCATCGGCACCAAGCTCGACTCCGCCACCAGCCAGCTCGGCAAGTTCGGCGTGTTCGACAGCGGGCTGATGGAGATTCCGTTCGTGATGGGCTGGCCCGGCACGCTGCTCTACCTCACCGGGTTGATGTGGATGATTGGCCGCGCGATGAAGCGCGGGCTGGCGATGAAGTCCAACCGGCTGCTTGCCGCCGCCGTGGGCACCGCCATCGCGCTGGTCTCGATGCTGGTGTTCAGCAACACGCTGAACGCGTTCGACGGCATCCTGTTCCAGCTCGGCGTGACGCTGCCCGTGATCGGCCACCGCTATGCACGCATGCTGGCGGCGTCGGGCGGGACCACGCCATGACGCCGGCCTCCGCCGCAGCGGCGCCCGGCGTGCCGCCGCTGCGTGTCGCCATCGTCACGCACGTGGTGGACCGCAACGACGGGCAGGGCCGCGTGAACCACGAGATCGTGGCGGCGGCGCTGGCGGCGGGCTGCGAGGTGACCCTGGTGGCCAGCCAGGTGGCGGCGATGTGGCGTGAGCATCCGCGCGTGCGCTGGCACGCCGTGCCCGAGGCGCGGCTGCCCTCGGCGCTGCTGCGCTACCAGGCCTTCGCCGTGGCGAGTGGCTGGTGGCTGGCGCGACACCGGCGCCAGTTCGACATCGTTCACGTGAACGGCTTCATCACCTGGGCCCATGCCGATGTGAACACGGCGCACTTCGTGCACCACGGCTGGCTGCATTCCGGCTACTACCCGTACCGCCTGCGCGGTGGCGCGCGCGCGCTCTACCAATGGGTCTATACGCGGCTCAATGCCCGGCTGGAGCGTATGGCGTTCCGCCGCGCGCGGGCCGTGGTGGCGGTGTCGCCGCGCATCGTCGCGGAGCTGCGGGCGACCGGCGTGCCGGTGGATGGCATCGAGGTAATCCCGAACGGCGTGGACACCGCCGAGTTCGCCCCGGGCAAGGTCTGCCGCGCGCGCTTCCGGCTGCCGGTGGGCGTGCCGCTGCTGCTGTTCGCAGGCGACCTGCGCACGCCGCGCAAGAACCTGGACACCGTGCTGGCGGCGCTGGCCCAGGTGCCGGAGCCCGTGGCGCTGGCCGTGGCCGGCAGCGCCGAAGGCAGCCCCTATCCGCAGCGTGCCCGCGAACTCGGGCTGGCTGACCGCGTGCACTTTCTTGGCCACGTGGCCGACATGCCCTCGCTGATGCGCAGTTGCGACGCGCTGGTGTTTCCGTCGCGCTATGAGCCGATGGGCCTCGTGGTGCTGGAGGCCATGGCCAGCGGCATGGCCGTGCTGACCGCGCGCTCCACGGGCGCCGCCGGGCTGGTGCCGGACGGCGCCGGCATCGTGCTCGACGACCCTGACGACGCCGTGGCGCTGGCCGCCGCGATCCGCCGCTTCACGGCCGACCCCGGTGCGCTGCGGCGCATGGGGCAGGTCGGCCGCGCTGCCATGCTGGCGCAGGGCTGGGACGCGATGGGCCAGCACTATCTCCAGCTCTATCGCCGCCTGGCCGTGCGGCCCGTACCCATCCGATCGCAGGAAACCGACATGACGCTGAAGGGAGAGACCCGATGAACGCACCCTGGGCGATGGGCGACACGACGGCGTTGCAGCCCCCCGGGGCGCTGCGCACGCAGCCGGGCGCGAACGATGCCGGACCCGAGTCACTCGCGGTGCAGATGGCCGAGGCCGCACGCGCGCCGCTGACCGCGTTCCAGATCGGCATGCACTGGTTCCCCGAGCGTGCCGGCGGGCTGGACCGCATGTACCACGCGCTGGCCGGCGCCCTGCCCGATGCCGGCGTGGCCGTGCGCGGCATGGTGGCCGGCACTGGCGCGGCGGCGGCGGACACCCACGGTGCCATCGCCGCCTTCGCCCAGCCGGGGGCCAGCGTGCCGGCCCGGCTGCTGCGCGCGCGCCGCATGCTGCGGGAGCGGCTCGCCCGCGAGAAACCCGACGTCATCGCCTCGCACTTCGCGCTCTACACGCTGCCCGGGCTGGACCTGATCCGCGACTATCCCAAGGTGATGCACTTCCACGGCCCCTGGGCCGCCGAGAACACCGCCGAGGGCGTGGCCGACCTCGCCAGCCGCATCCAGCATCACGTGGAGGCGGCGGTCTACACGCGCTGCCAGCTGCATATCGTGCTGTCGATGGCCTTCGGCCGGGTGCTGCAAACGCGCTATGGCGTGGACCCGGCGCGCATCCGCATCGTGCCGGGCTGTGTCGATGCGGGGCGCTTTGGCGTGGCGATGGATCGCCGCGCGGCGCGCCAGGCGCTGAACCTGCCCACCGACCGGCCGATCGTACTGACGCTGCGGCGGCTGGTGCGGCGCATGGGGCTGGAAGACCTTGTCGATGCCATGGCGACCGTGCGCCGCAGCGTGCCGGATGCGCTGCTGCTGATCGTCGGGCGCGGCACGCTGGATGCGGAGCTGCGCGAGCGCATCGCGGCGATCGGCCTCCAGGACCACGTGCGGCTGCTTGGCGCGCTGCCGGATGCCCAGTTGCCGCTGGTCTACCGCGCGGCGGACCTGAGCGTGGTGCCCACGCTGACGCTGGAGGGCTTCGGCCTGACCACGGTGGAGTCGCTCGCCGCCGGCACGCCGGTGCTGGTGACCCCGGTGGGCGGGCTGCCCGAGGCGGTGCGCGAGCTGTCCGAAGCGCTGGTGCTGCCGGCCAGCGGGCCCACCGCGCTGGCGGCCGGCGTGACCGACGCGCTGCGCGGCACCCTGCGCCTGCCCGACGCCGAAGCGTGCCGCCAGTACGCACGTGAGCGGTTCGACGTGCCGGTCATCGCCGCGAAGGTGGCGCAGGTGTACCGCGAGGCGGTCAATCGATGCGAATGAACCAGCGAGCAGGATCGAGGGAGCGAAGATGAAAGTTGCAGTGGTCCATGACTGGCTGGTGGCGTACGCCGGCGCTGAACGGGTGCTCGAGCAGATCCTGCGCTGCTATCCCGAGGCGGACGTGTTCAGCCTGATCGACTTCGCCGAGGAGCGCGCCTTCCTGCAGGGCCGGCCTGTCACCACCTCGTTCATCCAGCGGCTGCCGTTCGCGCGCACGCGCTATCGCGGCTACCTGCCGCTGATGCCGCTCGCCATCGAGCAGCTCGACGTGTCCGGCTACGACCTCGTGATCTCCAGCTCGCACGCGGTGGCCAAGGGCGTGCTGACCGGCCCTGACCAGCTCCATATCAGCTACGTCCACACGCCGATCCGCTATGCGTGGGACCTCCAGCACCAGTACCTGCGCGAGAGCAACCTGCAATACGGGCTGCGCTCGGTGCTGGCGCGGATGCTGCTGCACTACATCCGCAACTGGGACGCCCGCACGCGCGATGGCGTGGACCACTACATCGCCAACTCGGCGTTCGTGGGGCGGCGCATCCGCAAGATCTACGGCCGCCATGCCAGCGTGATCCATCCGCCCGTGGACGTGGAAGCCTTCGTGCCGGGCGGCCCGCGCGAGGACTACTACGTCACGGTGTCCCGGCTGGTGCCCTACAAGCGCGTGCCGCTGATCGCCGAGGCCTTCGCGAAGATGCCGGACCGCAAGCTGGTCATCGTTGGCACCGGGCCGGAGCTGGACAAGGTGCGCCAGGCGGCGGGGCCCAATGTGCAGGTGATGGGCCACCTGCCGTTCGAGGCCATGCGCCGCACCATGCAACACGCGCGCGCCTTCCTGTTCGCGGCCGAGGAGGACTTCGGCATCTCGGTGGTGGAGGCGCAGGCCTGCGGCACGCCGGTTATCGCCTATGGGCGCGGCGGCGCACTGGAGACGGTGCGCGACGAACAAAGCGCCATGCCCACCGGCCTGTTTTTTGCCGAACAAAGCGTGCCGGCGATCATCGACGCCGTGGAGCGCTTCGAGCGCCAGCCCGAACTCTTCCGCCCCGAGTATTGCCGGCTCAACGCCGAGCAGTTCTCGGCCGACCAGTTCCGCGAGGCGCTGCTGGGCTTCGTGGCGCGGGCGCAGGCCATGGCCGCCGGGGGGAAGTCGTCCGGCGGCGGGGGCGACGATGCGTCCCGGCCCGTGCGTGACGACCAGCTCGACGGCTTTGCGGGGTGGCGCGATGGCTGATGCGCACCGGGTGCCGCCCGCGTGCGTGCCCCGGCCAGGCCAGACACGTTTGGGTTCCTTCCTCGCCACGCTGGGGCTGATCGCCCTCCTGCTGCTGTGCGCGCCCGTGGCACCGGCCGGGGCGGCTGGGCTCGACTACCGCACGTCCTGGGTCGGCAACACGCTGGGGTTTGGCAATGGCCGCTGGGTGCCCAACGCCGTGGAGGACATCGTCGTCACGCCGGAAGCCGTGGTGCTGACCAACACCGAGTGGGACGAGGCCGGTGGCGAAATCACGCTGATCCGCGACGGCAAGGTCGAGGGCGTGGGCGACCACACGCACGGCTGGGGCAACTTCGGCGGCGACGCGATTGCCGTGGGCGACGGCTACGCCTTCACGGCGGCGCGCATCGAGAATGCCGGCGGCAAGCTGGCCAACCGGCCCGGCTATCCGGAGAAGAACACGGTCTGGTTTGGCCTGATGCGGCGCGAACTCGACCGCCTGCAGCGCGGCGCGCCGTTCGAGGGCGGCGTGGGCAATTCGGACGACGTGAACCCGAGCCCGGTGCTGAACAGCTTCCTGCGCATCACCGCCGTGCGCGAGGGCGAGGACGCCGCGGTGCGCGGCCTGGCCGTGCAGAACAACGTGCTGTACGCGGCCACGCCGCTGCGCAACCGCATCGACCGCTTCGACACCCGCACCATGCGCCGGCTGGGCGCCTGGGAGGCCGAGCAGCCGGGCAAGATGGCGCCGGACGGCGCCGGCAACCTGTGGGTGATCCTGCGCACGACGGGCACGCAGGGCCGGCAGGTGGTGCGCTTCGATGCCGACGGCAAACGCACCGCGCAGGTGCCGCTGCCGGCTGGCACCGTGCCGGTGGACGTGGCGGTGGGCGTGGACGGCCGCCTGCTGGTGGCCGACAACGGCCCGAACCAGAACCTGCTCTGGTTCCAGGTGGAGGGCAACACGGTGACCCCGGCGGGCGAGCTGGGCGAGCGCGGCGGCGCCTATAGCACCCGCAACGGCGCGCGCGCGGGCAGCGTGGGGCCGCTGCGTTTCCAGGGCCTGACCAGCGTGGGGCTGGATCGCAAAGGCAATATCTACGTGGCGATGAGCGGCATGGGCCCGCGCCCGGTGGGGCATCGCCCCTACCACTTTGGCGCCGTGATCGAGAGCTACACGCCGGACGCCAAGCCGCGCTGGCGGCTGGAGGGCCTGCTGTTCCTCGATACCGTGCACGTCGATCCCGCCGACCCCGGCTGGGCCTACACCGGCACACGGCGCTTCCGGCTCGACTTCGACCACATGGACCCCGGCAGCGAGTGGCGTTATACCGGCATCACCCAGGACCCGTTCCGCTACCCGCAGGACGCCGCCTTTGCGGCCGGCCCCGAGGGGCGCGGCTTTCCGCTGATGCGGCGCATCCAGGGCCGGCTGTTCGGCTTCTTCACGGACCGCCACGCCAAGTACCTCAAGATCTATCGCTTCGATCCGGCACGCTCGGAGCTTGCCGTGCCGGCTGGCTTCATCTCGACCCGGCGCATCGAGGGCGCCTGGCCGCCGTTCCAGCCGCCGTCCGGTGAATGGATCTGGCACGACGACAACGGCGATTCCCGCTTCCAGGCCAACGAGTTCGAGCGCAACGGCGGCCGCGACGCCCCGGCGATGCAGGCCTGGTGGGTGGACGACCGGGGCGACGTCTGGGCCGGCTCCTACGACCAGGGCATCCGCCGCTTCCGCCTGCGCGGGCTGGATCGCCAGGGCAACCCCGACTACAGCTTCGACACCGTGGAGCGCGAGCCGATGCCGGCGCCGTTCACCAAGGTGCAGCGCCTGCAATATTTCCCGGAGACCGACACCATGTACCTGACCGGCGCCACGGCCGCCAAGCCCTATGACCCCGGCCAGTGGGACTCTATCGGGCGCGTGGTGGCGCGCTACGACAACTGGCGCGGCACCAGCCGCAACACCGTGCGCAAGCCGCGCTACGTGGTGGAGCTGGACAGCCTTCCGGGCCGGCGCCCCACGCAGGGCATCGAGGGCATTGCCGTGGCCGGCGACTACATGTTCCTGGTCGAGGCCGAGAAGGCCCACGTGCGGGTGCTGGACAACCGCACCGGCCGGCATATCGGCGTGATGACGCCCGGCGGCGAGGTGGGCGGCGAGAGCGGCTGGGTCGATGTGCCGATGGGCATCACCGCGCTGCGCCGCCCCAACGGCGAGTACGTGGTCTTCGTCGAGGAAGACGCGCGTGGCAAGAACCTGATGTACCGGTGGCGCCCGGCGGCGACGCCGACACCGGCATCGGCATCGGCATCGGCATCGGCCGGGGAGGCGAAACGCCCATGATGGACGTGACGCTGCGGCGCAACCTGCTGATCAACCTGACCGGGCTCGCCTTGCCGACGCTGGTGTCGCTGGTGACCGTGCCGCTCTATATCAAGGTGCTGGGCGTGGATCGCTTCGGCGTGATGACGCTGGTCTGGGTGCTGGTGGGCTATTTCACGCTGTGCGACTTCGGCATCAGCCTGGCGGGCGAGAAGCGCATCGCCCGCGCGCTGGCCACCGCCGACCGTGCCGACATCGCCCTGACGTTCTGGAGTGCGCTCTGGACCAGTCTGGTGACCGGGCTGATCGGCGCGGTGATCCTCTGGGGCGTGGCCGGCGCCTATTTCCATTGGGCCACGCACGCGCCCGAGGCGCTGCTGAACGAGGTGACGCGGGCACTGCCGTGGATCGCGCTGTCGATCCCGGTCGGCAACGTGGCGCTGGTCTTTGCCGGGGCGATCAGCGCGGCGGAGCGCTTCTCGGTCTTCAACATCAACCAGACCATCGGCACGGTGATGTTCCAGGTGCTGCCCGTGACGGCGGCGTTCGTGCTGGCGCCGACCCTGGAGGTGGCGCTGTGCACGGCGGTCATCGCCCGGGCCGTGAGCGCGCTGATGCTGGGCGTGGCGGCGGTGCGCGTGCTGGAGATCGACACGGTGCAGCGGGCCCAGCGCGCCTGCGTGCGCGCCCTGTTCGGCTATGGCCGCTGGCTGCAGCTGACCGTGGCGGCCAACATGATCGGCGAGTCGCTGGACCGCGTGGTGGTGGGTGCGCTCCAGCCGCCGCGCTTCGTCACGTACTACGCGGTGCCGCAGAACCTGGTCTCGCGGCTGAACCTGCTCTCGGGTGCGCTCTCGCGCACGCTGTTCCCGCGCCTGGCCGCCGCGCGGCGCGAGGAGGCGGTCGAGATCGCCCATCACGCGCTCGGCTTCCTCCAGACGCTGCTCACGCCGGTGACGATTGGCGCGCTGTTCGTGCTGGAGCCGTTCCTGCACGCATGGGTGGGGCAGGAGCTGTCGGCCAGCTCGGGCGAGATCGGCCGGATCATGGTGCTGGGTGTGTGGCTTGGCGGACAGACGACCGTGGCGCGCAACCTCATGCTGGCCCAAGGCAAGGAGGCGGGTGTGGCGCACGTGTCGCTGCTGCTGCTGCCGGCGTTTGCGCTGCTGCTGTGGGGCGGGGTCTACCTGTTCGGCATCCAGGGTGCGGTGATGGCGGTGCTGGTGCGCGGCGTGGCCGAGTATGCGGCGCTGCTGCGGCTCTGCGGCATGCGCGCACGGCCGCTGGTGCACGAGATGGCGCCGCATCTGGTCTTCGTCGCGCTGGCGCTGCTGCTGGCATCGCACGTGAACGGCTGGCTCCCTTGCCTGGCGGCGGGCACGGCGCTCGCCCTTTGCAACATGGGATGGTCGCTGCACAGCTCGGCCACGTTCCGGGATGTGGCGAAATCGGCCTGGCGGCGCGTGTCGCCGCGCCCCACGCCTGACAGCGCGGCACCGGATGTCGCCGCGCCCGCTAACCACGAAGGGAAGACATGAGGATCCTTCACCTGGCCAACCACGCCCGCGATGTCGGCAACGGCATTGTGAACGTCATGGTGGATCTGGCGGTGGCGCAGGCCGCGGCCGGGCACTCGGTCACCATCGCCTCCGCCGAATGCGGGTTTGGCGAGCTGCTGGCCGGCTCGGGCGTGCGGCACGTGACGCTGGCGCAGCGCAAGCCGCTCGCCCTGCCGCTGGCGGTGCGCGAACTGCGCCGGCTGACGCGCGAGATGGCACCCGAGATCGTCCATGCGCACATGGTGTCCGGGGCACTGGTCGGCGCGCTGGCGCGCCGCGCGGGCGGCGGGCCCTACGCGCTGGTGACCACGGTCCACAACGAATTCCAGCGCAGCTCGGACCTGATGCGCCTGGGCGACCGCGTGGTGGCCGTCAGCGGCGCCGTGGCGGCGTCGATGATCGGGCGCGGCATTCCGAGGGACAAGATCCGCGTGGTGCGCAACGGCACCATTGGCTCCGCCAGGCTGGCGCGGCTGCCGGCGGCGCCGAATGCGCTGAAAGCGCTCGCCGGCCCGTCGATCGTCACGGTATCCGGTCTCTATGCGCGCAAGGGCGTGCTCGACCTGATCGATGCCTTCGCCGATGTGCACCGCGCCGTGCCGGGTGCGCAGCTTTATCTGGTCGGCAACGGCCCGGACCGCGCGGCCTGCGTACAACTGGCGGAAGACCTGGGCGTCAGCGACGCCGTGCACCTGCCCGGCTTCGCGCGGGACCCCCGGCCGTGGATGCGGGCCGCCGACGTGTTCGTGTTGGCCTCGCACTCGGAATCGTTCCCGCTGGTGCTGAGCGAAGCCCGCGAGGCCGGCTGCGCCATCGTCGCCACGGCGGTGGGCGGCGTGCCCGAGGCGCTCGGCTACGGTGCGGCGGGCCTGATCGTGCCGGCCCAGCGGCCCCGCCTGCTGGGCGAGGCGCTGTCCAACCTGCTGCGCGATCGCGCCACGCTCGACGGCTGGCGCGCGCGCGCCGCGCAGGACATCGACTGGCTGCGCGTGGACCGCGTGGAACGCGACTACGGCGCCATCTATACAGAATTGCTGGCCGAGGTGCGCCAGCCCCAGCGCACCCCGCCCGCCCAATCCGCCCAATCCGCCCAACCCGCCCCGCTTCCCGTTGCCGGCGTGACCGAGCCCACCAAGGAGCTGGCGCGCCATGGCTGAACAGGACCCCCCACGCATGCTCCACGTCAACCTGCTGGCGCACGGCACCGAGGCCACCCGCCCGGCGCAATCGGCCCGCCAGCGGGTGCTCTTCGTCGACCAGAGCGGCCAGATCGGCGGCGCGCAGCTGAGCCTGCTCGATATCGCGCGGCATCGTAGCCATGACAGCGAAGTGGTGCTGCTCGATGACGGCCCGTTCCGCGAGCGGCTGGCGGCGCATGGCGTACGCGTGCATGTGGAAGCCGGCGGCGCCGTGGGCGCGCTGCGCCAGCGCGGGTTTGGCACGGGCGCGCTGCGCGGTCTGCTGGCGCTGCCCTCGCTGGTGCGGCGCGTGGCCCGGCGCGCGGCGTGCGCGGACGTGGTCTACGCCAACACGCAGCGGGCCATGGCGGTTTGCGTGCTCGGCAAGTGGCTGCACCGGCGCCCGGTGGTCTGGCACCTGCGCGATATCGTCGATGACAGCTTCTTTGGTCGCACCCAGCGCACCGCCATCCGCCTGCTGTCGCGCGGGCTGACCCGCGTGATCGCCAACTCGCAGGCCAGCGCGGATGCGTTCCGCGCGCTGGCCGGCAACGGTGTGCCCATCGAGGTGGTGCACAACGGCATCGATCCCGCGCCCTTCGACGCCGCGCTGCTGCGCGACCGCCTGGCGCTGCGCGTGGCCAACGGCCTGCCATCCACCGGACTGCTGGTCGGCCTGTTCGGCCGGCTGACGCCGTGGAAGGGCCAGCGCGTGCTGATGGAAGCCGTCGCGCGCATGCCCGGCGCGACCATGGTGCTGGTCGGCGCGCCGCTGTTTGGCGAACACACTTACGAGGCAGCGCTGCGCGCGCGCGCCGCCGAGCCGGATCTGGCCGGGCGCGTGCACTTTCTGGGCTTTCGTGCCGATGTGGCCGAACTCATGCACTGCATGGACGTGGTGGTGCATGCCTCAGTCTGGGCCGAGCCGTTCGGGCGCGTGGTGGTGGAGGGCATGCTGGCGGCGCGTCCCGTGGTGGCCACGGCGGCGGGCGGCGTGAAGGAAATCGTCGATGACGGCGAGACCGGCATCCTGGTCTCGCCCGATGACGCGCCGGCACTGGCCAGCGCCCTGACCCGGCTGGCCGACGAGGCCGAGCGCGACCAGATGGGTGTCCGCGCGCGCGCGGCAGCGGTGGCGCGCTTCTCCCCGCTGGCCATGCTCACGGCCGTGGACCGCATCGTCGCCGACGTGGCACGCCGCGACGGCGTGGCGCAGGACGCGCCCGCCGTCTGACTTCCCTTTCCTGATTATCTGGATATCAGCGTGGCGTGACGGTCGCCGATTCGGCGGCGATCGGCGTCACGCCGCCGGTCGTGCCCGCGCCGCGCGCATGCCGGTGGATATAGCCGCAGGCCAGCCACGTGGTGCGCCACGCCTCGGCCACGCCGCGCAGCCCCTGCCGGCGCACGTTGTGGGCCAGGTTGTGAGACACCGCCACCATCAGGAACACCGCGGCCTTGGCCGGGCGGCGCTCGCTCCAGCCATAGCGCTTGAACGTGGTGTAGATGCGCGAGGCGTGCAGGAACGGCCGGTAGTAGTCGCGGTTGGCCGGCGACGGGAAATGGTGATTGGCCGCGCTGGCCAGCCATTCGATGCGGAAGCCGTGCTTGAACACCGCCCGGCTGGCCAGGTCGATCTCGTCGTAGCCATAGACCAGCTGCTCGTCGAAGGCCACGTGGTCGAACAGTTCGCGCGGAAATACGGTGCTGTTGATCACGATCGAGTACATGCGCTCGCCGCAGCGGTAGTTGTGCTGCTGGAAGCCCAGGAAGGCGCCCTTGTGCGGGCGCACGCGCTCGCCGTGGCAGACCTCGGTGCCGGTCAGGATCAGCCGGTTGGCCGGCCCGCCAGCGGCCACGTGGTGCACCTGGTCGTCGAGCAGCCGTTCCGCCATCTGCTGGAGGAAGGTCTGGCCCAGCGTGGCGTCATCGTCGATAAACAGCACGTGCGTGCCCGTGGCGGCGGCCAGGGCGCGATTGCGGTTGGCGCAGAGGCCGCGGCGTGGCCCTTCGAGATAGGTGATGGCCGGGAACTCGCCCAGCATCATGTCGCGCGTGCGGTAGTCGGTGCTGTCGTCGGAGACGATCAGCTGGTGCACGGGCGTGGTGGAGGCCTGGACCGATTGCAGCGCGCGGCGCAGGTCGTCGGGCCGGTTTCGCGTGCAGATGCACAGCGAGAACGTCGGCAGGAAGCTGGCTGACATGGCGATTTCTCCCGTCGGGCTGGTGCCCGTATCGTCGTTTGCAGCCTGTGCGGCTGTCTGCGTCAGTCTGGGAGGCGCGGCTGGCGGGGTCTGTACGCTCGCTCACCCACTCCCGCACCTCCGGGTGCCCGCCGCGCCTGCGCGGGGGGCCCCGGGAGGGGGAGCGAACGCGGCTCAGAGGCCGGGCTGCGTGGGGAACGATGCGTCGCGCCGTACCGCCGGCGCCGCACGCGTGGCGCGCTCGTCGCCGCTGACCCAGTCCAGCGTGGCGCCGCGTTGCAGCGCGGCGTAGACTGCTTCGCCCTTGTTCTTGACCTTAAGGCGTTGGTACAGCGTGCAGGCGTGGCTCTTCACCGTGGCCACCGAGATATTGAGCATGCGGCTGACCGTCTTGATCGGATAGCCGCGCGCCAGCAGCACCAGCACCTCGTACTGGCGCGGCGTGATCTTGAGCATCTCGGCCTCGTCGTAGCTCGGTTCGTCCTCGGTCAGCGGCTGGGCCGTGGCACGCAGGGCGCCCATCGCGGCGCGGGGCGTGACGGCGCAGGCGGCCAGCGCGTGCGGATCGGTCTGTACCGTGGCGGTCAGCGGCAGTGGCGCGGCCGAAGCCAGGGACGTCGTGGCCGGCAGTGCCGAGCGCGAGGCGGCCGGGGCGGTTGCCATGGCGGCCGGCACGGCATCGCCCGCGAACATCAGGCCCTGCACGCTGGAGACGGCCAGCCGGATGGCGGCTTCGATCACCGCCAGCGAGGCCGATTTCGGCAGGCAACCGCAGATGCCCCGCGCGGCATCCGCCGTGGGCGCATGCAGCGGCAGCTGGTCGGACAGCACCAGGATGCGTTGCGGCGCAAGCCGTTCGCGAGCCAGCTCCAGCTGCGTCCAGCCGGCAAACTCGTCGGCGGGCATGCCGAAGACCAGCAGGTCGGCGTTGCGGTAAGGGGTATCCAGTTTGCCGATGTCGGCCGGCGCAAGCGCCAGTACGTGTCCGGATTCCTGGATGGTTTCGAGCATCTGCAACAGCCCGAGGCGGAGCAACGGATGCTCCTCAATCAGCAAGGCGTTCATTATTCTTCACTCCCCGTTTGGCGGGTGAGATGCGGGCGCTTTGCTTAAGGGAATGTCACCGGCAGGGCGGCCACCCATGACAGATGCCGCGAAGACCGCTTGAACCCCGTGCTTCCGTGTCAGTCGATGTCCAGTTGTGAGATTGGACTTCCCGCGCGACCGGAAGGTTGACCCGAACCCTAACCCGAAAAAAATCGCTCCTAAATTCGGCTTAAATTCATCTTATGGGCTGGTTCATCTGAAAGCAAGCGGGTGGAATTCAGCGTCTGCTGAGGTGGAATGAAAACGAACTCATAATCCATGGCTAAACCGAGCCATGCCTCATGCGTTTGGGCGGCGATGTTCGTCAAGCGCCATCTGGCACGGGCTGGCCGGGCCGTTGCAGGCCTGAAACAGGGTGTCTGGAATATGTTTCATCATTGCAACCATATTGAATAAACGACACACGATTAATGGGAAAGCGTCACCCGACTGGGGGGTGCGGCATTAACGAATGGCTGCTTTATGCGCCAGTTTTGAAACCATTACAAAATCACTGGTGGATGGCGGCGAGGGCAGTTCTCCTTTCGTGGGGAGTCTCGTGGCCTAGTGCAAAAGGATGAGAGTGAAATCCCACCTCGGGAGGAAAGTAATCAGGGGTGTTAAGGGGGCGGCGCCCGGCTTGCCACCCACCTTCGTGGGGATACACCCCACCGACAGGGGGAGGGCTGAAAGCCTGATGGCCTAATGGCCAAATGGACTGATTTGGCAGAATCGGAAAAGGAAGGGAAACCGAAACCGAAACCGAAACGGGCCGGACCACATGCCCATGGTCCGGCCCGTTGCCATTGATCAGTCGCTACGCTCGGCGTGCGCCTCAGCGCGCCCAATACCCGGGACGCCTGACCCAACCGTGCGGGCCCTGCACCCAGCGGTCCGGCACATAGCGGTAGCCGGGGCGCGCCGCCTGGTAGTAGCCGCCGCGCCAGGCGTAGTTGCCCTGCACGCGGTCATAGTGGCCGGGCACCCAGACCTTGCCCGGGCGCGGCGCCGGGCGCACTTCATGGCGCGGCGGGGGCGGGCGGCCGTCATAGCCATGGGCCTGGGCGGGCGACATCAGCCCGAAGGCACTCCCGGCGGCAAGGACGGCGGCAGCAAGCATCAGTTGGCGTTTCATGGTGGTTCTCCTTCTACCGGGTCATCCGGTCGGGCAAAGCAGGCTGTGGATGTGGGGTTGTTCGATGAAGTCCGACGCCGTGGCCGATCGGCCGATCAATAGCGGCCGCGGTCGTGGTAGTGGTAATGGCCGCCGCGCGGCGGCACGACGATGCAGGCTGAAAGCAGGGCGCTCGTGGTGGCCAGCAAGAGGGTCAGGGCGATGGCGCGTTTCATGTGGGGGACTCCGTATGCGATTCGCTCGGTGGCGGTTCGCGTTGAACACGGCTTCACTGTAGCGACGCACCCCGGCTCCGCGCGGTTGCACTTGTAAGGCTGTCTTCGCGCCGGATGCGGCGAAAAAGCCTCCCGGAGACCTTCTCCCATCGCCCGCCAGCCCTTGTCTGGCAAGGCCTGGCGGCGAAGTGACGCCTACGCCCGCGCCGCGGTCCGCCGGCAGGCCCAGGGTAATGTGGCGTTACATCGGAAATGTCTGCTGCAAAGATTTGCTAGGGCAGCGGCGTGCACCGGGCGCCGATCGAAGGCTGTCAGCCTTGATCGATGCCGCCACGTTTTGCGCAGAAACGGGTACGCTTCAACCTGTGCGCCCCGCGCTTCGGGCTTCCCCGCAACGGTGCGCACCCCGCGCCGACGCCCTCGGCGGTCTCCGAAAACGCCCCACGGTGCGTCATCGGCAGCCGATTCCGGGGCCGCGCGCGTGGCACGAAGCTTGCGCCAGTCTGTTCGCCGTATTCCCGAGGGAGGACGTCATGCCGGTCATGTTCATCGTGCTGATCCTGCAGGCGCTCGAAGGCCTGAGCCCGCTGTCGGTGCCGCGTTTCGCGCGGATGCAGTTCGAAGACAGGGGCGATGCCGTCGCGGTCATGGAGCGCTCCAGCGTGCCGTGACCTCATCCGCCGTTCTCTCCGGGGCGAATTCCAACGACCAACGGAGGGAACATGAATCGCAGTGACGTGACCGATCTGATCATCGAAGCCAAGGTCAGGCGCGGGATTTCCTGGGCGCAGGTGGCCGAGCGCGTGGGCAAGAGCAAGGAATGGACAACGGCCGCGTGCCTGGGCCAGATGGTGTTCGACGAAGCCGGCGCCCGCGCCGTGATGGAGATCTTCGACCTCCCCGCCGAAGCCGAACCGTGGCTGCGCACCGTGCCGTACAAGGGCTCGCTGCCCACCCAGGTCCCGACCGATCCGCTGATCTACCGCTTCTACGAGCTGGTCAGCGTGTACGGCACCACCTTCAAGGCGCTGATCCATGAGGAGTTTGGCGACGGCATCATGAGCGCCATCGACTTCCGCATGGACCTCCAGCGCGAAGCGGACCCCAACGGGGACCGCGTCCGCATCGAGATGTCCGGCAAGTTCCTGCCCTACAAGACGTATTGAAGGGCGCCGGGGCGGGCAGGCCGCCCCGGCATTTCCGTGTGTCGGATCGCACAGAGGCCGCGCGCCTTCCCTCGCCAGAATGCAGGAAACTGCCATGCGGCAACCCTGGGGGAGACACGGGCCATGCAGATCACCTACGACAAGCAGACCATCAACGCGTCCAACCCGCTGGCGCGCTTCGCGCACCGGAGCCGGATCGCGCTGGGTCTCGGCATGGTGTCCGCCCGCTGCCCGCACGGCGGCACGGTGGTGGACTTTGGCGCGGGGCCGGGGCTGTTCCTGCACCGGCTCGGGCAGGCGCGGCCTGACCTGTCGCTGGCCGGACTCGACCCCTACAAGACCCCGGACTACCCCGAGATCCGCTATCTGGCGGAGATGGACGCCCAGCCCAGCGACTCGGTGGACATGCTGACCGCCTTCGAAGTCTGCGAGCACCTCTATGCGGACGAGGTGGACACCTTCCTCGACGACGCCCTGCGCATCCTGCGCCCCAGCGGTACGCTGATCATCTCGGTGCCGGTGATGTACGGCGTCGCCATCGTGCCGAAGCTGCTCAACGGCATGGTCAGCGAACGCACGTTACGCATGGATCATACGCCGGGCGAGGCGTTGCGGGCGCTGGTGGGACTGCCGGTCACACGGCCCGACAATCCCCGCCATACCCACAAGGGTTTCGACTTCCGCAAGCTGCGTGCGCAGGTGAGCACACGCTTTGACGTGGAAGCCGAATCCACCAGCCCACTGCGTCAGCTGCCGTGGTGGCTCAGCTCGCAATACTTCATGATCTGCCGGCCGCGCGAGGCCTGATCCACAAGCCCCGGCTCAATTTCAGCCGAAGAACTCGTTGTAATAGCGGGTGCAGTGGCCGGATTGCCGGAAGGTGTAGGGCAGTTCTGCCATGGCGGCTGCGTCGAGCGAGCCGAAGGGGATGTCCAGGTCCAGGTCGTGATGGGCGGTCTGGTCGTCGGTGCGGGAGGTCTGTTGCGGATTCACGGTAACGCTCGCTCAAGTCGATGGCGCGTTCTGGGCGCCGGGATGTCTGGAAGTTCGATGGGCGGGATCGCCGCCACGGATTGCATCCTACCCAAGCCATGCGTGCGGATCATCGGCGCGCGCCTCAAAACACTATTTCACGATCGCCATCAATCGTCGTGGGCTATCGGGGCGATAGGGTCCACCCTTCCCCCACAAAGCGCCGCCGCCTTCCCGTGACGGGTCTATAGTGGGCTGGGGAGCCGCACCGTCGCGGCGCCCATCCCCTTCTGTTCCCTTCCCCTCACCGCCAACGCCTGCGGGAGCACGCCATGACACTACCGCCGTGCTATGCCGACCGCCGCGAGGCGGGCGCGTATCTGGGCCGTCACCTCGCGGAACGCGGGCTGGGCCATACCGATGATGGCCAGCCGGTGCTCGTGCTGGCGCTGCCGCGCGGTGGCGTACCCGTGGCTTTCGAAGTGGCGCGCGCGCTGGATGGCAAGCTCGACGTGCTGCTGGTGCGCAAGATCGGCGCCGCCGGCTATCCGGAACTGGCGCTGGGCGCGGTGGTGGAGGGCGATGCCAGCGGCGGCGAGCCGCACACCGTGGTCAATGACGATCCGTGGGCGCGCCGCTCGGTGGAGTCCGGCGCCTTCGACGCCGAGCGCGGCCGCCAGCTCAACGAGATCTGCCGGCGCCAGCAGCGCTATCGCGGCGGGCAAGCCGTCACGCCGATGCAGGGGCGGCAGGTGATCGTCGTCGATGATGGCGTGGCCACCGGCGCCACCATGCGCGCGGCCCTGCTCGCGGTGCGGGCCGCCGGCGCGGCGCGGGTGGTCGCGGCGATCCCGGTCGGGGCGGCGGACGGGCTCGATACGCTGCGCGAAGTGGCAGACGAGGTGGTGTGCCTGAAGACCCCGGACAGTTTCGGCGCCGTGGGCGCCTTCTACCTCGACTTCACGCAGACCAGCGACGAGGAGGCGCTGACGCTGCTGCGCCAGGCGCAGATGTCAGCCATTCCCGGCACGGGCAGCCAGCCGGGCCTTCAGGTGCGGCACCAGCCCACCCGCCCGTAGCAGCGCGCGCAGGAAGTCCGGCATCGGCTCGCACGCCAGGTGCGTGCCGTCCTCGAGCCGGATGCGTGCGCCGTCCAGGTCCAGCGTGGCGCGCGTGCCATCGGCCAGCAACGCCGCCTGCGCGCACACCATCACCGGCAGGCCAAGATTGAGCGCGTTGCGATAGAACAGTCCCGCGAAGGACGGCGCGATGACGGCGGCCACGCCGAGGTGGCGCAGGGCCTGCGGGGCCTGCTCGCGCGAGGATCCCATGCCGAAGTTGTTGCCGGCCACGACGAGGTCGCCGGGGCGCACGGACGCCGGAAACTCCGGCCGCAGCGCGGCCAGGCAATGCTGGGCGAGTACGTCGATGCCGGCCTTCATATAGGTACCGGGCGCCATGGCGTCAGTATCGACATCATCGCCAAAGCGCCAGATCCGGCCGGCGTGCGGCAGGGAGAATTCGGGGGCGGGGGGCATGTGAAACGTTGTCTGTCTTCGGTTTTCTGGTTCTTTTTGGGGACGACGGAAACGACGGGAACGACGGGAACGACGGGAACGACGGATACGGCGTGTTCAGGCGAGCAGCGTGCGTGGGTCGGTAATGCGCCCGGTCACCGCGCTGGCCGCCACGGTCAGCGGCGAGCCCAGCCAGACTTCGCTGCCGGTATCGCCCATGCGTCCCGCGAAGTTGCGCGCGGTGGAGGCGATGGCGTGGCTGCCGGCCGGGAAGCGGCTCGCGCCATAGCCGGCGCAGGCGTTGCAGGCGTTGGGCAGCAGGGCCGCGCCGGCATCGGTCAGCACCTGCAGCGTGCCCTCGCGCGCGGCCTGCTCCTGGTCTCGCAGGGAGGCCGGGGCCACGCGCAGCGACACGCCAGGCGCCACCTTGCGCCCGCGCAGCACGCTGGCGGCCAGGCGCAGGTCTTCGAGCTTGGCGCCGGTGCAGGCGCCCAGGTAGGCAATCTCCACCGGCTGGCCTGCGCTGAGCTCCACCGGTGCGCTGTTGGCCGGCGAATGCGGCGCGGCCACCTGGGGCGCGAGCGTGCTGGCATCGAAACGATGGGTGGCCCGTACCGGCGCGCCGGCATCGCTGCGCAAGTGGCGGATGTCGATGGCGGCCAGCGTGGCGGCATCCACGCCGGCTTCGGCCAGCCACGCCAGGGTGGTGGCGTCCGGCGCGACCAGCCCGGTCTGCGCGCCCAACTCGGTACTCATATTGCAGAGGGTCATGCGCTCCTGCATCGGCAGGGCGGTGACGGCGGCGCCGGTGTACTCGATGGCCTCGTAGTGGCCGCCGGCCATGCCGAGCTGGGCGCACAGGAACAGCATCATGTCCTTGGCGCAGACGCCGGTGCCCAGCGCGCCGCGCCAGTCGATGCGGATGGTCTGCGGCACGCGCAGCCAGATCTCGCCGGTGGCCAGCACGCCGGCCATTTCGGTGGCGCCGATGCCGAACATGTAGGCGCCGAACGCGCCGCCGGTGGGCGTGTGGCTGTCGCCGCCGACGATGAAGCGCCCCGGCAGCACGTGGCCCTGCTCGGGCAGCACCACGTGGCAGATGCCCTGGCCATCGATAAAGTTCGAAATACCGGCCTCACGGACCCAGTCGCGCGTGAAGCGGACGATGGCTTCGGCGTCGGGGTCGGCGGCCGGCACGTAGTGGTCGGTCACCACCACGAAGCGCGAGGGGTCCCACACCTTGACACCCAGCTCGCGCAGCAGCGGCGCCACGCGGCGCGGGCCGCTGGAATCGTGCGCCATCGCCAGGTCGACCTGGCACATCACCACCGTGCCCGGCGTGACGTGCGCCACGCCAGCGGCGCGGGCGACGAGCTTCTGCGCCAGCGTGGCCGGCGGGGGCGTGGGAGGCTCGGCGGCGTGGCCGCTCGGGCGCGTCATTCCGGCTGGGCCCCCGAATACTTCACCACGCTGGCCCAGCGCTTCACGTCCTGCTTGACGAAGGTGGCGAAGGCGTCCGGCGCCATCGCGCTCGGCTGGGCGCCGTCGTTCTCGAGCCGCTTGCGCACCGCTGGCGACTCCAGCCCATGGCGCGCGGCCTGATACAGCGCCTGGGTCACCTTCGGCGGCAGGTTGGCCGGCCCGAACAGGCCGAACCACGCGCTGGACTCGAAGCCCTTCACCGTCGCGCCAATCGGCTGCGCGCCCGGGAACTGGGGCAGCGGGGCGGGGCTGGTCACGCCCAGCACCTTGAGCTTGCCCGCCTTCACGTGCTGGGCGACGTTGAGCGTGCTGGCGAACATCAGGTCCACCTGCCCGGCCAGCAGGTCCGTGATGGCCGGCGTGGTGCCCTTGTAGGGGATGTTGACGATGTAGGTGCCGGTCATCATCTTGAACATGTCACCGGCCAGATGCACCGACGAGCCGACCGAGCCGATGCCGAAATTGAGCTTGCCCGGTTCGGACTTGGCCAGCCGGATCAGTTCGGGGATGTTGTTGGCGGGCAGTTTCGGCGTGGCCACCAGCACGCTCGGCACCGTGGCCACCAGCGTGATCGGCGTGAAGTCCTGGATCGGATCGAACGGCAGCTTCTTGTAGAGCGTGGCGTTGATGGTATGGCTGGTGAAGCTCATCAGCAGCGTGCTGCCATCGGGCGCGCTCTTGGCCACCATGTCCGCCGCGATATTGCCGCCGGCGCCGGGGCGGTTCTCCACCACCACCGGCTGGTCCAGCGACTGCGACATTTCCTGGGCGATGGTGCGCGCCAGGGTGTCCGTGGTGCCGCCGGCCGGCGCACCCACGAGGATGCGGATCGGCTTGCCGCCGGCCACCGCGGCGTGCGCGCCGGCGGGCAGGGCGAGCGCCACGCACAGCGCCGCCGAGGCCGAGGCCATCAGCGCGGCGGGGGTGCGGAACAGGCGGGAAGTCAGGCGAAGAACAGCAGCGCGGGCGGGCGGACAGGCAGGCTGGCAAGCGGGCTGGTGCGCGCGCGGGCGGACGACTGGCATGACGGTAGCTCCTCGACAGTGTGATCAGGAGTGCGCAGTATCGCCCGGAATCCGCCGCGCGCGGCAGTGGACAGGAGGGGGGTCAGTCGCGCAGGCCGGTGCGGGTCTCGTTTTCCACCCACACGTTGGCGCTGTCTCCGCCCATCGGCGACAGGTCCATGCGGTACTCATAGCGGTCGGGCCGGTACTGGCCCAGCAGCAGTTGCACCGGGCGGCCGGCCTTGTCCAGCACCACGCGGCGCACGGCCAGCAGTGCCCCACCCACGGGTACGTCGAGCAGCGGGGCCACCACTACGTCGGCCAGGCGCGCGGTCAGCACCTGGCTGGCGCGGCCAAGCTCCACGCCGGCGGCTTCCAGCAGGCGCAGGATCGGCGTGCCCTCCAGGTCCTTGCGCTGCAGCGGGCGGCCCAGGTCCACGGGCAAATAGACAGTGATATGCGAGAGCGGACGGTCGCGGTAGTGGCGCACGCGCACGATCTTCACCACGGGGTCGCCCGGCTCGAGCTTGAGTGCCTCGGCCACATCGGGGGTGGCGTGCACTTCGTCGATCGAGATCACCTTGACGGCGGTCTTCTCGCCCATGTCAATGATGTTGCCGAGCAGGCTGGTGGTGCGCTCCTCGGTGGCGGCCGGCTTCACCGGATGCGGGTTCACGAAGGTCCCCAGGCCACGGTGACGCCGCACGAGACCTTCCTGCACCAGGCGGTCGAACACGCGGCGCATGGTCACGCGGGAAGCGTGGAACTGCTTGGCGAGGTCGATCTCGCCCGGCAGCGGGCCCTGCCCGAAACGGCCTTCCACGATCTGCTGGCGGAGGACTACGTAAATCTGGTGATACAGGGGAACGACGGCTTCACTCATGGTTTCCCTTGCGGATGCGCTGACAAGTCCTAGACGAGACTAATGTACGTTAAATCAGACATAGAGCCTAGCATGAAACAGGCCGGCGGCGCTCTGCGCACTCCGCGCGCCCGCATTTGTTGCGGTCCCGCATCGTCGGCGCGGCGCGCGCAAGAAAGACGTGCCGCCGGGCGGGATTCCCTCTGAAAGCCGGTGCTCACGTCGCACTGACGCGGTCACCCGGGGCGGGATTCCTATCAGGGATTGCAATTCTTGACATATCCGACACTTCGCGCAGGCCATGTGATTGCGTAGCGGTCACCTCGCCCGGGCTGTTTCACCGCCGCAACGGGGCGCTGCGCTGCGGGGTTCCCCTAGGCACCGTGCCAAGCTGCTGAAAAATCACGGTTTTTTCCGGTTCGCACGGAGCACCCACGCTGCTATGCGGCTAGCGGTGTCTCAACGCTGTGACATGTCTACTGCGGTTCACAGCATCGCAGCATCATCGGCGATGGGTTGCCGCGCGAAAAGTTCCCTGTCACCGGGTTGTAGCCCTTGTATTTCAAAGGATTACACGGCGCGACGCGCCCGCTGGCACTGTTTGTGCGCAAGGGGAGGCTGGTCTGGCCCCGTGCCGGACCTGAACCTCCAGCCGATGTTCTCGAGAGCGCCGGCCGGAGGCTGAGCCGCAGCACAAACTTCCTGGGAGCATCGTATGAAAAAGACTTTACTGGCGTCGGCGATTACATTGGCCTTCTTTGGTAGCCAGGCCTATGCGAACCCGACAACCAACAATGACTCGGGCGAGGGCGACAACACGCAGACCGCCACCGCAACTTCCACCCAAGGCGATGGCGCCAACGCCAACGAGAATTCCACTGCGACTCAGGACAACAGCACCACCACCACCAACAAGACTTCCAACAAGACGGCCACGCTGACGTCCAACAGGACGTCCACCCGCGTCAGCACCCGCGTGACCCAAAGCGTGGATGGCTGGGGTAATGCGGCGGCGGCCAACGGCGGCACGGCCACGTCGTCGATCGCCAATTCCTTCAACTCGACCAAGGCCATCGCCGTCAGCCGACTCAGCGGCACGGTGTCCGGCAATACCATCAGCAACATCGGCAACTATGCCACCAACAGCGGCAATGCCAATGGCGCTGCGGGTGGTGCGGGCGGCCGTGGCTATGGTGGCACGGGTGAAGGCGGCAGCGGCGGCAATGGCGGCAACGGCGGCAACAGCGGCAATGGCGGCTCGGGCGGTTCGGGCGGCAGCGCCACCAACGGCAGCGCCACGGCTGGTGCGGCCACCAACGGCGGCGCAACCGCCGGTGACGGCGGCCGCGGCGGCAACGCCAGCGGCTGGGCCGGTGATGGCGGCAACGCCCGCTCGAGTGGCGGCAGCTCCCTCAGCGCCAGCCTTGGCGTGGGTGGCCGTGGCGGCTCGGCCCTTGCGGGTGCCGGCGGCGGCTACAGCGGCGCGATTGGCGGCGACGGCGGCCGTGGCGGTGGCGCACTGGGCGCTGGCGGCAGTGCATTGGGCGCCGGTGGCAAGGCGCTGGGCGCTGGCGGCAGTGCACTCGGCGGCAGCGCAGCCCTGGGCGGCAGCAGTGGTGCGGGCTCCAGCTCGGGTAACGAGAAGGGCGGCGGCGCAGGCAGCACCAGCTCGGCCACGGCCGGCGCTGGCGGCGCAGGCTCTGCCGGTGCCGTAACGGCGAGCGGCGGTGCCGGCAGCGGCACGGGCGGCTCGGGCTCCGGCACGGGCGGCTCCGGCACGGCCACGGGCGGTGCAGGCGCAGCGGGTGGCTCGGGCACCTCGACGGCAGTGGGCGGAACCTCCACGGGTTCGGGCGGCGCCGGCGGCGCAGGCACGGGCGGTGCGGCAACGGCCACGGCTGGCGCGGCAACGGCCACGGGCGGCGCGGGCGGCACGCAAACCAGCACTGCCGGCAACGGCGGCGCGGGCGGCACGGCCACCAATGGCAGCTCGAGCACCCTTGCTTCGAACGGTAGCGCCACGGCCGGCAGCGGCGCAGTGGGCGCCGCATCGGGCACGGGCGGCGCAGGCGGCGCAGGCGGTGTGGGCAATGGCGGCACGGGCGGCACCGGCAACGGTGCAGTCGGCGGCGCTGGCGGCAACGGTGGCTACAACATCGTCGATGCCGGCACCTTCAACATGTCCAACACCATGACCAGCGTCGGGCAATCCGCCGCAGGCGTCATGATCGCCAGCCAGAACAGCGGTATGGCGTCGCTGGTGCAGCAAAGCGTCAACGTCCAGGCGAACGTGAATGCCGGTCGCTAAGTCCGAGTGAGTCCTCCGGCTTCGGCCGGAGGCTTGCACGGTTGGCATTCGAGATGACGGTATCCCGGCGCCTGCAAGGGCCGGGATGCCTGTTTGTCGAGGTGCCTGGGAGGTCCGGCGGCGCGGCCCGGGTGGGAGCCGCGAGGTCGGAACAAGAGGGAGACGCACCATGTGTTCGCATCGCTCCGCTGTCATGGCAGTTACGACAGCTCTCCTGGCCTGGCCGTTCGCCCAGGCCGTGGCAGGACCACCGACCGCCGAGGCATCGGCCGTGGCGGTGGCCAGCAGTGAATCTGGCGCAGCCACCGCGGTGGCCGGCGCAGCGGCGAGCGTCACGGCGGTCCAGCCGGACGCGGCACCCAGGAACAATCTGTTCGGCTCCACGGCACGCGCGGTTGGCAGCGACAAGCTGGACGGCGTACGCGGCGGCTCCGAACTCGTCGTCAACGACATGCGTCTGCACGGCACCGTGGCGGACAACGCCGCCATCAACACGCTGTCTGGCAGCAACATCGTTTCCGATGGCGCGTTCTCGAACGCGGCGGGCCTGCCCACCGTGATCCAGAACTCGGGCAACAACGTGCTGATCCAGAACGCGACCATCCTCAACGTCCAGTTCAAATGATCATGCGCCGCCTGTTGCTGGCCGCCGCCACCGTGGCGGCGACGCTGGGGAGCTTTTCCGCTGCCCGCGCCGACTACATCAACGTGCCCGCCGACGGCGGCAAGAGCTACAACGTGCCGGTCACCAGCCTCCGCGAGGCCCGGTATCGCAGCACCATCCGCCAGCAGTTCGACTTCAGTTGCGGCTCGGCCGCCGTGGCAACGCTGCTGACCTACCAGTATGGCTACCCGGTTACGGAGCAGGTGGTCTTCGCCAACATGTATGTCAACGGCGACCAGGCCAAGATTCGGGCCGAGGGGTTCTCGCTGCTCGACATGAAGCGCTTTCTGGAGTCACGCGGGTTCCTGGCCGATGGCTACGAGCTGCCGCTCTCCAAGCTGGAGGAAACGCAGGTACCGGCGATCGTGCTGATCGTCGAGAACGGCTATCACCACTTCGTCGTGGTGAAGGGCGTGAGGGGCAACCGCGTGCTGATCGGCGATCCGGCACGGGGCACGCGCTCGCTGGAGCGGGAGCACTTCGAGCGGATCTGGGACAGCCAGCTGCTGTTCGTGATCCACAACCGCACCGAAAACGCGCGATTTAATCTGGTGTCCGACTGGCGCGTCGCGCCAACCGGACCCTACTCTTCGGGGATCAACCGCGACAGCCTGTATTTCACCGTCATGCCCAAGCATGGCGTGAACGATTTCTGAGTCGAGGAGCAGTCATGGTCCTGACAACCGCTTCACCCGCACTCCGGCGCAGAGCCGGCAGTGCGGCGGCGATGGCACTGCTGGGCGCGGGTCTGGCCTGCGCCGGCAATGCCTGCGCCAGTATGGATGTACCCATGCCGGATACGGCGATCGACATCGCGCTGAGCGCGACCGCCGATGGTCCCACCGCGCCGCAACTCCCGGCCGTGGCCGTGTCCCATGCCATCGATCTGCCAGCGATGCCCACGCAAGTGGAGCTGGCCGCCGATATCCCCGTGCCGCCACCTGTCGAGCGCGTAGCGGCACCTCCCGTTAATCCTGTTAGCCCCCTTGCCCAAGCGCCTGCGTCCGAGGAACCGGTGGCCAGGGCCCCCGCGGCGAAGCACCGCGCCGCCAAGGATCCGCTGGCAACGGCCATGACCGTTGCCACGCGCGAGCCCGACGCGCCGGTGACCGATGCGCGCGGCGGCATGGCCAAATGGAAACCGGTGGCGCAGGCGCGGCTCGACAAGCAGCGCGGCGGGTTTGACGTCGGCGGCCTGCAGGTCAGCTTCGGCATCGACCGTGCAGTGTTCGTCAACGGCGCGCTGGCCGTGGCCACCAGCATCAACATTCCCGATGTGAGCCGCATCACCGCCGCGCAGGCGCAGCAGCTGCAAGCCACGCTGGGCGGCGTGGCGGCTGCCGTGGCCAACGCCAATACCGCAGCCAACGGCGCCGTGGCGGCCGCCAATGCCGCAGCCGCCAATGCGCAGGGTGCGGCGGGTACGGCCGGGCAGTCGGCCACCGCCACGGCCAATGGCGCGGCGGCCAGCGCCCAGGGGGCGGCGGGCACGGCCCAGGCGGCGGCCAACGCAGCCGCGCAGGGTGCCAATGCCACGGCGCAGGGCGCGGCGGGCATGGCCTCGCAGGCCGTGGCCACGGCCACCGGCACGGTGGTCACCAACGGCATGACGAACATCGTGCAGAACGGTGCGGGCAACACCGCCAACGTTGGTGCGATGGCGAACATGCCGAGCACGGTGATCCAGAATACGCTTAACAACCAGAGCATTCAGAGCCTGATGACAATCAACGCCAGCGTGAACACGCTGGCGGCGTTCCGCACGCAGATGGCAAATACTGCGCTGAACAGTGTCATACAAAGGTCAGCCAGCATGAGGTAAGTCGCGAATACGCGGACAAGCGGTACAGGTTGCGGGCTCCTGCGAGACAGCCCGCCGTCCCCGGGGGAGGAAGACGTCATGAAGAAGCGTTCGCTGCAGGGCATCCGTTTTGCCGGCTGCTCGACGATGCTGTTGCTGGGTGGCATGAGCCACGCCCAGACACCGCCGGATGCGGGGCCACCGGCCGCCGCCCGGCTGGAGACGCTGCAGAAGGAACTGTCGGAGCAATCCCGGCAGCTCGAAGCAATGAAGCGCGCGCTGGCGGAGCAGGAAGCCACCATCCGCGAGCTGCGCAACACCATCAGCCCGGACGCCCTCGCGCGCAAGCGCGGCGGCCAGCGTACCGGCGCCGATGTGTCCACCAACTCGGCCGCGGCGGCCGCCGGCAGCAGCGCCACCCAGATCAACAACACGGTGCAGCAGGGCATGCAGCAGCAGGCCCAGCAGCAGCCTGCGGGGCCGGGCGACCCGCAGAACCAGGCCCCGCCAAACAACGTGGCGCAGGGCGCCCAGCAGGGCGAGTCCCTCGCCGGCGCCGAGGAGCCGGTGGGCCGTGCGCCGGTGTCGGACGGCCGTCCGCCCGAGATCGCCCCGATCTTCGACCAGCCTGGCGTGCTGACGGCCCAAGGCAGCCTGGTGGTGGAGCCGAGCTTCCAGTACGGCTATTCGTCGAACAACCGCGTGGCGCTGGTCGGCTACACGGTGATCCCGGCCGTGCTGATCGGCCTGATCGATGTGCGCGAGGTGAAGACCACCACCTACCTCAGCGCCGTGGCGTTCCGCTACGGCCTGACCAAGCGGCTCGAGATCGAAGCCAAGATCCCTTACGTCAGCTCGAAGTCGCAGACCGTGAGCCGGGAAGTCTTCACCGGCAGCGCGTTCGACAACGTGTTCAACTCCAGCGGCAGCGGCCTGGGCGACGTGGAGGCGACGCTGCGCTACCAGCTCAACTACGGCAACGAGAAGATGCCGTACTTCATCGGCTGGCTGCGCTACAAGTCGAACACCGGGCGGGATCCGTTCGAAGTGGTGACCGATTGCGTGACGCGCTGCGTCAGCAATACCACCGGCACCGGCCTGCCGCTGGGCATGCCGACGGGCACCGGCTTCCAGGCGATCCAGCCGGGCGTGACCTGGCTGCTGCCGACCGATCCGGCGGTGTTCTTCGGCACCTTCAGCTACCTGCACAACTTCGCGCGGGACAACGTCAGCCGCACCGTGCTGAACGGCGAGACCGAGTCGCTCGGCAAGATCGCCCCGGGCGATATCTTCCAGTTCAACTTCGGCATGGGCCTCTCGCTGAACGAGCATGCCTCGTTCAGTATCGGCTATGACCAGAGCATCATCTGGCCGACCAAGCAGAACGGGCAGACCATTCCGGGCTCGGTGCGCATCACGCAGGGCACGCTGCTGGTGGGCTATTCGTACCGCTTCAATCAACGCTATACGCTGAACCTGTCGGTGGGCGCCGGCCTGACCCGCGACACCCCCGACCTGACCGTCACGCTGCGCCTGCCGATCACATTCTGACGCAGGCAACTACCGTGAGTGACGCGCGGCGCGCATGCGCGATGTTTCAAGCGCGCGTCACCACGGAGCGTGCCGCGGCGCGCCTTGCACTCGATCCGCGAACGGAGTAGAACGAACCTATCCCGTCCCGCCGACGGATACCCAAGCCGGGGCGGCCTGAGCCTGAAGAGGAGACAAGCCATGCGCAAACGCATCTTCTGGTTGTTGCCCGACCTGCCAAGCGCCCGCCGCACCATGGACGACTTGCTGCTGGCCCGCATCGAGAATAGCCACATCCATTTCGTGGCGCGCGATGGTTCCGACATGACCGGATTGCACGAGGCGAACCTGTTCCAGACCTCCGACATCGTCCACGCCGCCGAGATGGGGCTGATGGTGGGCGGTGGCGTGGGGATCGTGGCCGGCGTGGTGGTGGCGATGTTCCCCATCGTCAGCGACACGCCGCAGTGGGGCCTGGTCGGCGTGCTGGCCGTGCTGGGCGCCGTGTTCGGGGCCTGGGCCTCGAGCATGATCGGCAGCTCGGCCCCCAACAGCCGGCTGCGTGCCTTCGAGAAGGACATCGAGGCGGGCAAGCTCCTGCTGATGGTGGACGTGCCGCGTGGCCGCATCGAGGAAATCGAGATGCTGCTCCAGCGCGCCCATCCGGAAGCCCGCTTCGCCGGGATGGACCCCGCAGTGCCGGCGTTCCCCTGAGCGCATCCAGGGACCTTTCCCGGGACGCTTCCCGGGACGCTTCGCTGCATTGCAACGCTTAGCCTGCGCGCCCCCGTGGCGCGCCACGGCGCACGGCTTGTCGTGCGCCATGCTGCGGCCACACCCGCGCCGTCACCCGGAGCATTCCGGCAAACGGTGTGCTGCCGCAGCAACACCCCTCCCAACCCTCCCCGCCTGAATGTTTGAACATTTACCCCCGTTGAGGTAAGTTGCGGGCATCGCACGGCCGTCCCTACGGGGCGCGCCGCGTGCCGCAGCGGCAAAAAATTACTAGTCAGCCAGCAGCTTTTGGAGGGGTCACAATGAACGCAAGGAGCTTTGCGTGCGGCATGCTTGCCGCCACGCTGGGGTTGGTCGCGCCCGTGGCGGTGCACACCGCGCACGCGGAACCGGGGATCAGCAAGGGCACCATCCGCATCGGCCAGTCGGCTGGCGTGACCGGCCCGGTGGCCGGCTCGGTCAAGGAGCAGATCGCCGGGGCGCAGGTCTACCTGAAGACCATCAACGCCAACGGCGGCGTGGCCGGGCGCCGCATCGAACTGGTGACCTACGACGATGGCTTCGACGCCAAGCGCACGCCGGACAACGTCCGCAAGCTGATTGCCGAGGACAAGGTCTTCGCGCTGTTCATGGTGCGCGGCACGCCGCAGAACGAAAGCATCCTGCCGATCATCGGCGCGGAAAAGGTGCCCCTGGTGGCCCCGCTGACCGGCGCCATCACGCTGCACCGCCCCGTCAACCGCTACGTGTTCAACGTGCGCGCCAAGTACCAGGACGAGGTGGCCCGCGCCATCAACCACCTCGCCACGTCCGGCATGAGCCGGATCGCCATCTTCTACGCCAACGACGGCTTCGGGCAGGACGTATTCGAAGGCTTCACCACCGCGCTCCAGGCGCGCGGCGTGCAGCCGGCGGCGTCGGCCTCGTTCAACCGGCCGATGGGCGATATCGGCCAGGGCGTGGCCAACGTCCACAAGGCCAATCCGCAGGCGGTGATGGTGATCGGCTCGGGCTCGGAAGCTGCGCGCATCATCAAGGAGCTGAAGCGCGCCGGCAGCGAGTCGCAGTTTGTCACGCTCTCCAACAATGCCGCCGACTCGTTCATCAAGGAACTGGGCGACGACGGGCGCGGGCTGATCATCACGCAGGTGGTGCCGGGCATGAACTCCAGCCAGATGAGCATCGCCAGCGAGTACCGCAGCATGGCCAAGGCCCAGAACGTGGAGCCGAGCAACGCGGGCATGGAAGGCTTCATGTCGGCCAAGGTGCTCGTGGAAGGGCTGCGCCGCGCCGGGCCGGAGCCCACGCGCGAGAAGCTGGTGGCCGCGCTGGAAGGGCTGCGTGACTACGACCTCGGCGGCATCCTGATCAGCTACAGCCCCACGCGCCACACCGGCTCGTCGTTCGTCGAGATGTCGATCGTCTCGTCCACGGGCAAGCTGATTCGCTGACGCATCAGAGACCCCCGGCGCCATGCCGGGGTGTTTTTCCGGCTGCTGCGCTGCGGTATAGTCGCCGCATGCCGATTTCCACCGCAGTCTCTCCGTCCCCATTTTCGCTCGATGGCCGCGTCGCGCTGGTCACCGGCGGCGCGCAGGGCCTTGGCCGCGCGATTGCCGCCGGCCTCGCCGCCGCGGGCGCCCACGTGCTGGTCTGCGCCCGCAGCGCCGACCGCGTGGCGGACACCGTGGCGCAGTTGCAGGCCAGCGGCGGCAGCGCCGAGGCCCTGCCGCTCGACATCACCGACGAGGCAGCCGTCGCCGCCACCTTCGCGGCCCTCGCCACCCGGCCGGGCCGGCTCGACATCCTGGTCAACAACGCCGGCACCCGCAACCGCGCCTCCATGGCCGACCTCGACGCCGGCGACCTGCGCGCGATGCTCGAGACCAACCTCGTCGCCCCCTACACGCTGTGCCGTCACGCCGCGCAACTGATGCAGCGCGGGCAGTACGGGCGCATCGTCAATGTCTCGTCGATCGCCGGACAGGTGGCGCGCGCCAACGACGTGCTCTACCCGGCCACCAAGGGCGGGCTGGACGCCCTCACGCGCGCCATGGCGGCAGATCTGGGCCGCCACGGCATCACTGTCAACGCCATCGCGCCCGGCTATTTCGCCACCGAGCCGAACCAGTCGATGGTGGCCGACGGCACGGTCGCCGAATGGCTGCGCAACCGGACTTCGCTGGGCCGCTGGGGCCAGCCGGACGAAGTGGCCGGCGCGGCGGTCTTCCTCGCCTCACCGGCCGCGTCGTACGTCAGCGGGCAGGTGCTGGCCGTGGACGGCGGCTACCTCGGCCACTTCTGACGCAGGCAGTCGATCATCGCCGCGGCGGCGGCTGAATCGCCCCGCTCCTTGAGCCGCACCAGGCAGATGTCGCGCACCAGCGACGGCATCTGCAATGGCCGCACCGCCAGCCCCTCGCGCCGGAACTGGAACAGCGCCAGCGCCGGCACCACCGACACCCCCAGCCCCGCCTCCACCAGCGCCGCCACGGTGGCCAGGTGCTCCACCTCCATCACGCCATTGACCCGCAGCGGGTGCAGCGCCGCATCCAGATGCTGGCGCACGCTGCTCGTGCGTGACAGCTGGATGAACGGCAGCCCGGCCAGCGCCTGCGGCGCGATGCGCCGCTTGGCCGCGAGTGGATGGTCGGCCGGGCAGACCAGATGGAAGTTGTCGTGCACCAGCGGCTCGATGCGCAGGTCGGCATCCTGGGCCGGCGCCGGGGCCAGCGCGAAGTCCGCCTGGCCGCGCCGCACGAGGTCGATGCAGCCATCGGCCAGCTGGTCGTGCAGTTCCAGCGAGATGCCCGGGTAGCGGCGATGGAAGTCGGCGAGCAGCGGCGGGAGGTCGCCGCCCGCCAGCGAGGGCAGGGCGGCGATGGCAACGCGGCCCTTGCGGCGCTCGGCGTGGTCGCGCAGGTCCTCGAACGCCGTCTCGAAATCGGCCAGCAGCCGGCGCGCCACTTCCTCGAAGCGGCGGCCATCCGCGCTCAGCTCCACATGGCGCGTGGTGCGCTCGAACAGCCGGCTGCCGGCCTGCTCCTCCAGCGTCTGCACCAGCGTGCTGAAGGCCGACTGGGAGAGGTGGCACGCCTGCGCCGCGCGCGTGAAATTGCGGTGCGTGGCCAGCGCCACGAAGGCGCGCAGGTGCTTGACCGACAGGTTCGGGATCATGGCGGGCTGGATTTATCCACGGAACCGATAGATTAATCCAAATGATCTGTTTGATGGTGGGGCTGGCGCAGCCTAGAATCGGATCGCCTTGTCCCCTCTTTTCGCGATCGCCCATGACTGCTCCCCTGCTGATCGGCTCCGGCGCCGGCTTCTCCGGCGACCGCACCGATGCCGCCCTGCCCGTGGTGCGCACGCTGATTGCCGCCGGTGGCCCGGCGGCGCTGATTTTCGAGACGCTGGCCGAACGCACGCTGGCGCTGGCGCAACTGGCGCGGCGCAGCGATCCCGAGCACGGCTACGAGCCGCTGCTCGACCAGCTCCTGACGCCCGTACTCGGCCTGTGCCTGGCCAACGGCATCCCCATTATCGGCAACTTTGGCGCGGCCAACCCGCGCGCGGCGGCGCGGCGCATCGGTACGCTGGCGGCGCAGCTTGGGCTCGAAGCGCCCCGCGTGGCCGTGGTGGAGGGGGATGACCTCTCGCACGACGCCGGCCGCGCCGTGCTGCGCGGCATCGTGGGCGCGTCCTTCCCGGAAGCGCGCTTTGTCTGCGCCAACGCCTATATCGGCGCGCGCGGCATTGCCGATGCCCTGCGCGACGGCGCCCAGGTCGTGGTCTGCGGCCGCGTGGCCGACCCCGCCCTGGCGGTGGGGCCGGCCATGGCGCACTTCGGCTGGGCCTGGGACGACTGGGACCGCCTGGCCGCCGCCACCATGGCCGGCCACCTGCTGGAATGCGGCGCCCAGGTCAGCGGCGGCTACTTTGCCGATCCGGGCATGAAGGACGTGCCGGACGTGCACGCGGTAGGCTTTCCCATCGCCCAGCTGGACGCCGACGGCGGCATCGAGATCTTCAAGGCGGCCAACACCGGCGGCTGCGTGGACCTTCGCACGGTGAAGGAGCAGCTGCTGTACGAAGTCCACGACCCGAGCGCCTACCTGACGCCGGACGTAGTGGCCGACATCGGCGCCGTGACCGTGACCCAGCTCGGCCCGGACCGCGTGGCGGTGCGCAACATCCACGGCCACCCCCGGCCCGAGCAGCTCAAGGCCAACCTGTTCTATCAGGGCGGATGGTTCGCCGAAGGCGAGATTTCCTACGCGGGGCCCAACGCGGCGGCGCGCGCCCGGCTGGCGGCCGACATCCTGCGCAAGCGGATGCAGGGCCTCGGCCATGACGTGCCGATCCGCTTCGACCTGATTGGCGTGCTGAGCGTGTTTGCCGACGATGGCGGCGCCATGCTGGCGGCGCCCCAGCCGGGCGAGGCCGCCGCGCAGGACGTGCGCCTGCGCGCCGCGCTCGCCCACGAGGACAAGGCGGTGGCCCAGACGCTGCTGCGCGAGGTCAACGCGCTCTACACCTGCGGCCCGGCCGGCGGCGGCGGCGTGCGCACCGCGCTGCGCGCGCGGCTCAATGCGATGTCGTGCCTGGTGCCGCGCGATGCGGTGTCGCCCACCCACGTCCTCGTTGCCTGACCGGAGACCGCCATGACTGCCACCGCTACCGCTCCGCTCTACCAGTTTGCCCACGGCCGCACCGGCGACAAGGGGGATCGCTCCAACATCAGCGTCATCGCCTACGACGCGCGTGACTTCGATCACCTCGTGACCCATGTGACCGAAGACGCCGTGCGGGCCCTGTTCGCCCACCGCCAGCCCACGGCGGTGAAGCGCTACGTCGTGCCGTCCATCCAGGCGATGAATTTCGTCATCGATGGCGTGCTCGACGGCGGCGTCAACGACGCCCTCAATCTCGACACCCACGGCAAGGCGCTCGCGTTCCTGCTGCTGGGCCTGCCGATTCCCGTGCCGCCGCGCCTTTGCGTCGGCACTTCCTGATCGATTTTTCGCTTCCTTCTGATCCAGCGACCTCTTACAACAAATCGAGGAGACAACGATGTACGGATTCCGCAGCCCGCTTACCCTGGTCGCGCTTGCCTGCCTGGCCCTGCCGGCCGGTAGCGCCTGGGCCGACTACCCCGACAAGCCGATCCGCTTCGTCGTGCCGTTCGCGGCCGGCAGCGCCACGGACCAGCTTGCGCGCGCCGTGGGCCAGGCCGTCACCGTGGACAGCAAGGTCACCGTGGTGGTGGACAACAAGCCCGGCGCCAACGGCTTCATCGCCGCCAGTGACGTGGCCAAGGCCAGCCCGGACGGCTACACGGTGCTGATCACCACCAACACCACCCACGCCGCCAACGAGCACCTGTTCAAGAAGCTGCCCTACGACCCCGTGAAGGACTACGTGCCCGTGACGGCGCTGGGCCGGGGCGGCCAGATCATGGTGGTGAACCCGCAGGTGCCGGCCAAGACCGTGGGCGAGTTCATTGCGCTGGCCAAGAAGGAGCCGGGCAAGCTGAGTTTCGGCAGCGGCAGTTCGTCGTCGCGCATCGCGGGGGAGCTGTTCCAGCAGATGGCGCACGTGCAGCTGCTGCACGTGCCGTACAAGAGCAATCCGCTGGCGATTACCGACCTGCTCGGCAACCAGATCCAGATGATGATTACGGACACCGCCACCGGCCTGCCGCAGGTGAAGTCGGGCAAGCTGCGCGCGCTGGGCGTGTCGGGCAAGGCGCGCTCGCCGCTGGCGCCGGACGTGCCGACCATCGATGAGGCGGGGGTGAAGGGCTACGAGATGAGCTACTGGTTCGCGGCCTACGCACCGGCCGGCACGCCGCCGGCGGTGGTGACCAAGCTCAACCAGCTGCTGGTGAAGGCGGCGAAGAGCGACACCGCGTCCACGTTCTATCAGTCAACCGGGACCGAGGTATTCACGAGCACGCCGGCCGAACTGGCCAAGTTCCAGGGCCAGGAATCGGCCAAATGGGGCCGGATCATCAAGTCGGCGAACATCCAGCCGGAGTAATCCGCTCACGCAGAAACGAGTACGCCCGATGTTAAAAAAGACGCCCGCCATCGTGAACTGCACCCCAAAAGTTGGACACCAACTTTTGGGGTGTTTTTTCATGTATCGGTACTCGGAGCAGTTCAGGCTGACAGTTATCCAGAGCTACCTGGACGGTCAGGCAGGCTATGGTGAGATCGCCAAACGCCATGAAATAGACAG